>JAPPDJ010000039.1 GCA_028824555.1 Gammaproteobacteria bacterium
AACTGGACTACGCTATTTCGCAAACGTGCCTCTGAGACAGCAGATCGAGGGATACTTTGAGTGTGAGGTACGCCCGCACCGAACTGACGCGTGGATGGACCGCAGCAAAGACAGGGTGGGCTACGAGATTAACTTCAATCGGCACTTCTATACATACATCCGGACGAGACCACTCGAGGACATCGACGCGGATTTGAAGGAGGCTGAGAAAGAAATCACTCGGCTTCTTCGCGAGGTAACCATGTGACTAAGGCTGAACGTGATGCGCGATAGCGACGTGAGAGAGGTCCGCTTCCGGTATCTTGCGGAAGTAGAGAAGGGGCGCCTAGCACGTATCGATCCGTCAATCGGGGGCAGCAAGGCACCCTATCTCACGATGGATTACTTGCGTGGCGAGCGAATCGAGCCCACTCTGGTCGTTGTAGATCCTGACGCCGTGACTGCCTCTGAGAAATCGCTCATCCTATTGTGGGACGGTGCCAACGCCGGCGAGTTTCTTACCGGCAAGCATGGTGTAGTGGCTTCTACATCTGCTCTAGTTACACCAATAGACGTTGATGCGAGATTCCTCTTCTGGACCTGTAAGGCGCAAGAATGGCTGCTGCAGGCTGAAACCATCGGGATGGGTATTCCTCACGTAAACGGGGAAGTTCTCGCAAACCTCCGGTTAAGCGTACCCCCGTCAAACATGCAAAGCGCCATTGCCGATTACCTCGACCAAAAGACTTCAGGACTAGATTCCTTGGTGGCTACTAAGGAACTCGTTCGCAATCTGTTGGCCGAGAAACGTCAAGCCATCATTACCCGAGCGGTCACCTGCGGGCTAGACTCCCGTACCGCCTTTCGGGACTCCGGAGCACCTTGGCTCGGTGCGATTCCGAAAAACTGGCGAACTGAGCGCGCGGCATGGCTATTTCGGGAAAGGGATGAACGCGGGGAGCCCGACCTCCCTCTGTTGGAGGTTTCCATTAAGGATGGCGTCGTTGCTAGAGAGTTCTCCCAGGAACGAATCGAGACCACGGCGGCGGACTTCAATACGTACAAGATTGCTCGGCAAGGAGACGTCGTGTTTAACAAGATGCGGATGTGGCAAGGCGCCGCAGGCATTGCTCCCCGAGACGGACTGGTGAGCCCGGACTACGTTGTCGCAGCGGTGACCGGCGAATTGTCTCCCGCTTACGTCGGTCTGCTTATTCGGACCGGAGCCTTCAGTGCCGAGTGTGCGAGACGCTCGCACGGCATCGTTTGGGATCGCCTGCGTCTTTACTGGGGGGGGTTCCGCGAGATACAACTACCCGTTCCGCCCTCCGACATCCAACAGGAAATCGTAAATCATGTGGCTCACGCGACGGCAAGGCTCGATGCGCTAGCTATTGCGTTGGAGCGCACGATTTTGTTGCTCAAGGAACGTCGAGCAGCACTCATATCCGAAGCGGTGTCGGGCCGACTAGACGTGGACCGGGCGGCATGAACATAAAAACGCTCGACTTGACCGACGTGAGGGCAATTGGCTCGGCCCAACTACACTTTCAACCTGGCTTCAATGTCATTGCTGGTGCCAATGGCGTAGGCAAGACCACCATACTGGATGCACTGGCGGTTTGCTGTTCCGCCGTCGCTAGACGGGCTGTTCGTCTCCGCAAATACGGGACTTACTTTAGGGACGACGACATTCGCCTTGGGGCCCGCGCCCTGCAGACCGAGTGCGAATTCGTATCTCGTAGCGCGGAGTTCAAGCTGAGCGTGCTCAGATCCCGGGATGTCGCCCTAGCAAAAGAGATGGAAGAATGGTCGCGAGCAACCTCGACTGAAATCGACAACCCGACGATGGAGGTGTTTCTTGGTGAAGTTCCTGCGAAAGGCGATGACGAAACGCCCGAGAGTAGGCTTCTCACAGTGCTGTACTCGACCGCCCGTTCTGTGGCGACCGAGCGGGAACCGCGTAAGAGCTCTGCAACAGGTAACGTTGCTGCTGCGTTTGCAGGCGCCTTGTCCGTTCGCCGAGGACTTGAGCTGGGCTTGTTCGCCGCCTGGATGCGTGTGCAGCTAGCGCTTGGCCCAGTACGAGCAGACGCGCAACGCAAGCTATCAGCATTAGAGAACGCGGTTGTTCGTTTCCTGCCAGGCTACTCTAACTTGCGTCCCGCGCAAGAGGGGGAAGGGAAATCCCTGCTCATCGACTACGACGGTCGGTCGTTGCCCGTTAGCTGGCTATCCGACGGGGAGCGTGGATTGCTCTCGCTAGTGCTCGACCTGACGCGGCGCTTGGCCCACGCCAATCCCGACATGGTGGACCCAGCGGCAAACGCAGAGGCGGTGGTGCTAATTGATGAGCTCGAACTCCATCTCCATCCCGCATGGCAGCGACGAGTCATTGCAAACCTGACCGCAACCTTTCCCCGTTGCCAGTTCATTGCCACCACCCACTCGCCACAGGTGATCGGGGAGATTGAGCGCGATCGCATCCAGGTCATGTCGGATGGCGACGTTTACTCGCCCACACATTCCTTTGGCGTGGACTCGAGCCGAGTGTTAGAGGAAGTTATGGGTGCACGCGCCCGCAACTCCGAAGTACAGGAGCTACTCACACGTATTTCGGCGCGGATCGACGAGGAGCGTTACGACGATGCCCGTGAACTGCTAGCTCGTTTGGTCAAACGGGTCGGGGAGCATGACCCTGAGGTGACGAGAGGGCAAACGCTACTGGAATTTCTGGAGGACAAGTGAGGCGCATCCGCAAGGGCCGAGAGCCCGCAAGCCTGACCGCACATAGACAAGGAGGTGGTTCCTACGGCGACTATCGCCAGAAACAAGAACTGCGAGAAGCGCTCGTGGCTGAGCAACGCGGGCTTTGCTGCTACTGTATGGGGCGGATTCGTGCAGACGAGGCGTCGATGAAAGTCGAACACTGGCGTAGTCAAGCGCGGTACAGGACGCTTGAACTGAGCTACCGCAACCTCTTGGGTGCCTGTCGGGGCGGCCAGGGCGAAACGCCCTGCCATCAGCATTGCGACACAAGGAAGGGCGAGCGTGACCTTATCTGGAATCCCGCTGACCCCGTGCGGGAAGTCGAGGCCAGAGTCGGCTACAGGCTCGATGGTTCGATCTATTCCGATGACGCAAGCTTCGACGACCAAATGAAGGAAGTTTTGAATCTGAATATCAGCTTTCTGAAGGTAAACCGCGTGGTTGTCCTTGACTCCGTCGTCAACTGGTGGAAGAAGGAGAAAGCGCGCCTGCGTGGCCGAGTGCCTGCGACGCGTTTGCGGCAAAAGCGGACGCAGCTAGTTGACGGGCCAGGCAGTCTCACGCCCTATTGTCAAGTGGGTGCTTGGTGGTTGGAACGGAAACTGGCGAGTACAAAAGGGTGAAGGAGCGCCGCCACACCGAAGGCGCGTTCGAGACGGCCATCGAAGGCCACCTCCTAGCAAACGGCTATGTCTCGGTCACCGGCGATGGCTTCGACGAGGAGCGGGCTGTTTTCCCGGACGCCGTGCTCGATTTCATCCGAGAGACTCAGCCACAGTCGTGGGCTAAGCTCGAGGCGCTGCACGGAGACCGAACCCGCGATCAAATCCTCGACGACCTCTGCAAGTGGATGGAGATTCACGGTTCCCTCGCCACGCTCCGGCATGGCTTCAAGTGCTACGGACGAAATCTCCAAGCCGCTTACTTCAAGGCAGCACATGATCTGAACCCAGAGTTAGCCACACGCTACGCCGCCAATCGGCTGGGAGTCACGCGCCAGCTTCACTACTCGCCGAACGCCAAACAGTCGCTCGACGTCACCCTCAGCGTGAATGGCATTCCCGTGGTCACGCTGGAGCTGAAAAACCCGCTCACGGGCCAGCGGGTCGAGGATGCACGTCGCCAGTACCAACGAGACCGCGACCCACGCGAACCCATTTTCGAGTTCAAGCGTCGCACGCTGGTGCATTTCGCGGTGGACACCGAGTCCGTGCTGATGACTACTCGCCTCGCTGGTACGGCCACACGCTTCTTGCCGTTCGACAAAGGCCAGGAGGGGGCGGCCGGCAATCCTCCCGACCCAGAAGGACGAACGTACCGGACGGCCTTCCTTTGGGAAGACGTGCTGGAACGCGACAGCCTGCTCGACATCCTGGCGCGCTTCATCCATTTGCAGGTCGACGAGAAACGCGACGACGCGGGCCGGAAGGTCAAGACGGAGACCATGATCTTCCCGCGCTTCCACCAGCTTGAAGCCGTGCGTACGCTAGTGCAGTCGGCCCGGAATGAAGGGGCTGGGAACAACTATCTCGTCGAGCATTCCGCCGGGAGCGGCAAGAGCAACACCATCGCATGGCTGACGCATCGACTTGCATCGCTGCACGACGCGGAGAACGAGCGCGTCTTCGACAGCGTCGTCGTGGTAACGGACCGCATCGTCCTCGACCAGCAGCTTCAGGACACGATCTACCAGTTCGAGCACAAGCGCGGGGTCGTGCAGCAGATCGACAAGGGCTCCCGACAGCTAGCCGAAGCGCTTGAAGACAGAGTGCCAGTGATTGTGACGACTCTGCAGAAATTCCCCTTCGTGTCCCGGCATCTGCTCGACATGGCGGAGGAACGCGGCGAAGCGGGGACGGGAAGATTGGCCACTCGACGATGTGCCGTCATCGTTGATGAGGCCCACAGTTCTCAAGGCGGTGAGGCAGCGGCCGATCTGAAGGAGGTTTTGGGAGGGGAAGGGCTGCGCGAGCAAGCGCGCGCACGAGCCGAAGAGGAAGGCCAGCCAGGCCTGGAGGAGCTTTTCCGAAGCATGGCAAAGCGCGGCCAGCAAGCGAACATCAGCTTCTTCGCATTCACGGCGACGCCCAAGCACAAGACCTTTGCAGTCTTCGCGCGAAACGGCGAACCGTCGCACCGCTACACGATGCGGCAGGCCATTGAGGAAGAGTTCATCCTCGACGTGCTGCGCAACTACACCACCTATGGGACGTATTTCCGCCTGCTGAAGGCCTGCGAGGACGATCCCCATGTGGAGCGCAAGAAGGCTGCGGCGGCACTCGCGCGCTTCATGCGACTGCATCCGCACAACGTGGCGCAGAAGACGGAGGTGATGGTCGAGCACTTCCATGCGGTCACACGGCACAAGATCGGAGGGCGTGCCAAGGCGATGGTGGTAACGGGCTCGCGCCTTGAGGCGGTCCGGTACAAGCTCGCCTTCGACGACTACATCCGCGACAAGGGCTATGCCATCAAGTCGCTCGTGGCCTTTTCCGGTACGGTCGTGGACGACAAAGTGCCCAGCGTGACCTACACCGAACCGGCGATGAATGGCGGCATTTCTGAAAGGGAACTGCCGGAGCGGTTCGCCACTCACGAGTATCAGGTGCTGCTCGTGGCGGAGAAGTACCAGACCGGATTCGATCAGCCGCTACTGCATACGCTCTATGTGGACAAGCGGTTGGCCGGCATCCAGGCGGTACAGACATTGTCGCGTCTGAACCGCGTCAACGCGCTCAAGGAGGACACATTCGTCCTCGATTTCGTCAACGACCGCGAGGAGATTCGAGAGGCGTTCAAGACGTACTACGAAGGCGCGGAGATGGGCGAGGAAGTCGACCCGGCCCGCATGTACGCCATCAAGAGCGAACTCGACGATTCGGGCATCTACCTTGACGAGGAGGTTGAGCGCTTCTGTGCCATCTATTTCCTGCCGAAGCGGAAGCAAAGCGCAACCGATCACCGGGGCATGAATGCCGTCCTTGATCCGCCGGTGTCGCGTTTTGCTGCCCGCCGCGAATCGGATGAAGAGGAGGCGGAGGACTGGCGCGGCAAGATGCGGGCCTTCCTAAACCTCTACGCTTTCTTGAGCCAGGTGATTCCGTATCAGGATTCCGACCTCGAGCGCCTGTATGTGTTCCTGCGGCATCTGGCAGCGAAGCTTCCCCGTCGCGGAAGCGGACCTGCGTATCGGTTCGACGACGACGTGCGCTTGGAGTACTACCGGCTGCAGAAGATCAACGAGGGCTCCGTCTCACTTGCGGAATGCGAGGCTCGGCGGCTTGATGGCCCCACCGAGGTTGGCAGCGGCCTCGCTCGTCCCGACACGACGCCACTTTCGCAGCTCATCGACGTCTTGAATGCGCGCTTTGGCACGGACTTCCAGCAGGGCGACCAGCTCTTCTTCGACCAGGTTGTGGAGGCCGCTGTGGCCGATGAAGGCCTGCGACAGGCTGCCGAGGTCAACCCGCGCGACAAGTTCGAGCTGGTGTTTGCCAATCTGATGATGAACCTGTTCGTCGAGCGCATCGACCAGAACGAGGAGGTCTTCGTCCGCCTGATGAATGACGAACCCCTTCGAGAAGAGGTCATGTCTTGGATGGCGTCCGAGGTCTACCGGAGGCTGCGGGGCTCGTTGCAAGACGAAGCGCAACAAACTCTGGGACTACCGCCTCGATTGCGGCTCGTGCGACCCGATCCGACGGAGCGCTACAAGACGTGTGTACCATTCGTTCCGCTAAGGGCCGCCGCCGGCACCTTCAGCGACCCGCAACGCATTGACGACGAGGAGTCCGAGTGGGTCGCGGTAGAGACAGCGCGCCGCCTTCGGCCCGGTATGTTCGTCGCACAGGTGGCTGGCAAGTCGATGGAACCGGCAATCCCGGACGGCGCCTATTGCCTATTCGCGTCGCCCGTGACTGGAACGCGCCAAGGAAAGACGGTTCTCGTCCAATTGCGCGACGGCATCGACCCAGAAAGCGGCGAGCGCTACACCGTCAAGCGATACGAGAGCGAAAAGTCCAGGGACGGTGACGAGTGGGAGCACACAAGGATTGCGCTCAAGCCGGTGAACGCGGACTTCGAGCCGATCGTACTGACGGTGGAAGACGACGGGGAGCTGGCGGTAATCGCCGAGGTGGTTGACGTCGTGGGCAACTCTGGTTGATGGGGAGCAACTCGCACAACTCGGATCAGATGGGCCTTCTTCGGGAAGGCCGTTTGGTACGGGTGGGGGACGGTAGGACATAGACGACCATGTAAAGGCGGTGAGCAACCGGCCCGACGCTATGAACTCAAAGGCGGCGCTCCGAGTTTTAGCTGAAGTTAAGAAGACGCTTTGGCGCGCAAGGGAAGCCGACGGTCGCGACATTGATGTACCAGCATCAGCGCTGAGGACTAGGTGAACTCCATCGGCGTTGGCCACGCATTTGACTAGGTGTCCCAGAACGTCGGATGGCCTTCCCTAGCTCTGAAGCGGCACAGCTCGTCAGGCGAGCGACGACGCCGGGTACCTCGGGGAGGATCGTTGATGTCGGGGCGGGTTGTGGACTGTGGACGAGGGCCCTCAGCGTGGAGTTGAGGGGGAGCAGAGTCGTTGGGATCGATCCGGACGCGAAGGATGCGCGGGTTGTCCGGGCAACGTACAAGGACTGGTGCGAGCAGACGGAAAGGCCCTCGGGGAAAGCGACTCGCCGGTGGCTTCATGGCTCCCTTGCAGCGAGATGCAGGGGAGCAGAAGCTGATCTACGTCGGTTCTGGGCCCAACGGTGCAACAGGTAGCAGGCGCTCTACGACCGCTTGGCACGAGATTTCGAGGAGTACGCCTCCGAACCGCTCGCGAGGCTGTATTAAGGCGTTTTCCCTCGAGATTTCATTGGGGTGTATCAGCACAGGGCTGAAAAGACCGGCTGTATTCTCCGCCTCATGTCCGTCTGAACCACCAGTGGCGCATTGGTCGCGTCGCACTGGCGTCAGATTCCCAACGTACTCTTCACGGCGGCGGTTGCAAGAGCACCCACGACCTTGTCAAGTGCGGAAGAGGCGGTAGCTCCTACCTTCTTGCGCAACTTTGCGTACCGTGTCGCTGCAAGCTCTGTCCGCGGGCCGTTGCTGCCCAAGTCCGATAGAGCTTGCTTCAATACTTCGCGATCGTGTGAGCTAAGCTCCTCAATCTCGTCGGCCAACTCCTTGGCAGACGCTAGGCGCATTTCGGTCCATGGGAACGGCTTGCCACAATTGTGGCAGTAGTTGGGCGGGGACCATTCGGAGAGTCCCAGGAACCCGGGAACGTGGTAATGGCCTCGAATCCGCTCTCCGCAGCGACCACAGGTGGAGAAGGTAGCGCTGCCGCACTCCGGGCAAAACCTGCTCCTAAGTTCGGGCGAAATCTCCACGGCGTTCGTTGTGTGGTGCCCGTTGGGACACATCTCCGCCGTCATGTACTGGCTGTCGTTCATCTGGCGACGTTCCTCCGGTCGAGGCCAAGCGTGTTTCGTTGCTTCCGGGCGCAAATCGTACCCCACTTCTCACGAACGTCGGCTCTGGCTGTCTGTCGGTCGGTCGCTTATCCTCGGCGGCATAGGGGTTTAGGCTAGCCACATTGAGCCGCCTTCGACGTAGGAACCTAGCTTGGTACACCGTCAGCGGACCCGGACATTTTCGCTTGTCCAAACTGCGCAATTTTCGTCTGACATTGACACAGAGGCGCACGCCGTTTTAGGCGAACCTTTGGGCACCTTGGGGATGCCTTCCCGAACGCCATTGCAATGCACCGGCGCGGCGAAATTTTGGTATAGTGCGCGCCGCTTTTTCTCGTGGTCCCCTTCGTCTAGAGGCCTAGGACACTGGGTTTTCATCCCAGTAACAGGGGTTCGACTCCCCTAGGGGACGCCAGCTTGAGGCCCGTTCACTACTACTACATCGGTGCCGGCTCGTGGTTTGTTTGCCACGGGCTGCAGGGCGTGCTGTTTGCGTGGCTCGTGACGATGGTGCTCAGGGAGACGCCGGGCAACGTCGGTTTGGCACAAATGGCGATGCTGGCGCCGGCGATGCTGCTGATGCTGATCGGCGGCAGCGTGGCGGATCGCTTCGGCGGCAAGCGGGTGGCGATGGTGTCGCACGTGCTCGCCATCGTGCCGGTGCTGTTGCTCATCGCCGCGTTGGCTACCGGGCGGCTCGACTTTCACTCCATGATCCTCTACGCACTAGCCATGGGCTGTGCGCTGGCGTTCGTGACGCCGGCGCGGGACGGGCTGCTCAACCATGTCGCGGAAGGTCGCGTGCAGCGCACGGTCGTGAAGGCGACGCTGATTCAGTTCACCGTGCAGGCCTGTGGCGCCCTGCTGGCGGGGCTGGCGCAGGTGGTCGGGGCGGTCGCGATCCTCGGCTTCCAGGCGACGGCACTTGCGGTTGGGGCGCTGGCGTATAGCCGCATCCATGTCGAAGTGCCGCAAAGGGGGGTGCCGGCTGGCGCCGTGCGGGATCTAGCGGCGTCGGTGGCGGAGGGATTCCGCACGGTGTGGCGCTCGCCTTCGATGCGCGCCGTGGCGGGACAGAACATCGCCATGGGCATTTGCTTCATGGGGTCTTACATCGTCACGATTCCGCTGCTCGTGCGCGAGGTCTATGCCGGCGATGCGCTCGATTTGGCGCTGGTGCAGGCGGTGAACGGCTTTGGCCTGATCACGACGATCCTCGTCATGTTGCGGGGCGAAGATGTGCAGCGGCAGGGCAGGGCATTGCTGCTCGCGCATGGCGTGGGCGGGGTGTTTCTGGCGGCGGCGGGGCTGGGGCTTGGCTTCAGCACGCTGCTTGCGTGCGTCTTTCTGTGGGGGGCGTGCGGCGGCGTGGCCATGAGCATGTCGCGGACGATCATGCAGGTCGAGGCGCCGGAGGGGCAGCGCGGGAGGGTGATGGCCTTCTTTTCGTTCTCGTTCATGGGCGCTGGGCCGCTTGGAGCGTTGGGCTGTGGGTATCTAGTGGATTGGATCGGACCCGGCGCGGCGTTGATTCTGGCATCTGCCATCATGGCGGGCGTGGCGATTTTGTTTGGCCTCAAGTCGTCGCTGTGGCAGCTCGGGGCCGCGGCCCAGCACGAGGACGGCGTTGCCAGTGAAGGCCTGGGCACCTAGCGTCGCCAGATGCGCGCTGTAACGGGCGAGGGCTGTCCTCGCCCGTGTTGGCGTGAGAAGGATCGCCTGCGCCGGACGGGCGACCACCCCTACGGAATGTGGGCTAGTCTCGTTTGGGCGTGAAGCGAAAGGGGCGATTGGAGCGGGAAACGAGACTCGAACTCGCGACCCCAACCTTGGCAAGGTTGTGCTCTACCAACTGAGCTATTCCCGCTCGCCCATGCCGGCAGGCGGCACGGAGATGGCATTTTGCACCAAATGGCGAGAAAGTGAACCCCTCGGGCGATGACCTGCCGCTTGGTCGGGAGGTGGGCTATCTCGACGTGTACGACGCGTCGCTACTGCGGCCGGTTGCTCGGGCGGAGGGGCGCTCGGCTTGGCTTGGGGCTGGCGCGTCACTGCCCTTTCTGGGCGAGGACGTTTGGCACTGCTACGAGCTTTCCTGGCTGGGGCAGGAGGGCGTGCCGCGCATCGCCATCGTGCGGTTGCGGGTGCCGTGCGACTCACCGAACATCGTCGAAAGCAAATCCCTCAAGCTCTATTTGGGTTCGTTTGCACAAACGCAGATGGAGACGCCGACGGCAGTGCGTTCGTTGCTGGCGAGGGACATCAGTGGCGTCGTCGGCTGCGAAACCGGGGTGGAACTCTTGGGGCTGGGGCAACTGTCGCAGGTGCGTCCGCTGGCGGGCGAGAGCCTGGACGGGTTCACCCCGAGGCTGTCGAAGTATCGTCGTGACCCTCGGCTCCTGACGGCATCGGGGGCTTGGGGCCGCGATTGCATCCACACGAATCTCTTCCGCTCCGTCTGCCCCATCACGGGGCAACCCGACTGGGGTTCCATCGTCATCGACTACGAGGGCCGACAGCTCAAGCGGGAAAGCGTGCTCGCCTACCTCGTCTCCCACCGCCTCTCGCCGGGTTTCCACGAGGATGCGGTGGAACGGGTGTTCGTGGACTTGCAACAGGTGGCCGAGCCGACTCGGCTGTCCGTACAGGGCCGTTTCCTGCGCCGTGGCGGCATCGACATCAACCCGTTTCGGTCGCTGCACCAAGAGACGGCTGGCTTGGATCGGGCGCCGCGCCAGTAGGGAGCCTTCAGCTTGGGGGAGCGCCAGGGGCCTCCCCTCGCAAGAAATTGCACCGGTGGGCGGCCCTTAACGGTCGCCGAGCTGCCGCTCGGGAAAGGGCCGGTATGGATGCGCCGCCAGCGCCTCTTCGTCCAACTCGATGCCGAGGCCCGGCGCCGTAGGGAGCTCGATGTAGCCGTTGTCGAGCGCCCAGTGGGGGCTTGCCCACTCTTTGCCAATGGCCTCGAAATTGACGAAGTACTCGGTGATGAGGAAGTTCGGCATCACGGCGGAGGCGTGCAGGGTGGCGGCAAGGCCTAGCGTCGTGCTGTTGTAGTTGTGCGGCGAGACGGCGACGAAGTACGCCTCCGCCATCGCCGCGATCTCCTTGAGTTCCAGGATGCCGCCGACATTGCACACGTCGGGGTTGATGATGTCCGCTGCACCTTGCTCGAACACCTCGCGAAAGTCGAACTTCGTGTAGAGCGCTTCGCCCGTCACCACGGGAATGCGAATGTCGCGCTTGGCGCGGGCGAGCGCCACGATGTTCTCGGCCAGCACCGGTTCCTCGAACCAGAAGGGCCTCGCATCCTCGATGGCATGGGCGATGCGCACGGCGTGCATCGGGGCAAGGCGGCGGTGCATCTCCACCAGCACCTCCACATCGTCGCCCACGGCGCGGCGAACGGCGTGGACGTTCTCGATTGCTCTCCGCTCCACTTCCTTGTCCACGAATGTGCGCCAAGGCCCAGGCACTGGATCGAACTTGAGCGCCGTGAAGCCCCGCTCCACCACGGCCAACGCCTTCTCGCCAAGCTCCTCCGGTGACCGGGCGCCGCCGGACCAGCCATTGGCATAGACGCGAATGGCGTCCCGACACTCGCCGCCGAGCAGCTTGTACACGGGCATTCCGGCGGCCTTGCCGGCGATGTCCCACAACGCCTGCTCGATGCCGCTCACGGCGCAGTAGTAGTCCATCCCACCGCGCCGGGCGGCGAAGTCGTCATACGCGGCTTGGGTGAATTCCCGGATGCGCGACGGGTCGCGGCCGACGAGGTAGCGCCTGATGGCATCGAGATGCGCGGTCACCTGCACATCCCGATCCGACTGGGTGTAGCACTCGCCCCAGCCGTGGAGCCCTTCGTCGGTGTCGATGCGAACGAAGCAGAGGTTCTTGCCGCTGCCTGGATGGGCGAGGAAGTGCTTGAGGGAGGTGATCTTCATGCTTGGAAACCCCACGGCGCGCGATACGTTTTGGGCCCTTGAGCTGTGTCGGAGCGGCGCAACGCCCAGCGCCGCCAAACCGCTAGCGGATTATTCATGAATAATCCGGGCTAGGTTGAGCCGTGGACTGGCGAATGTCGAGTCACCGCGAGAGTCCCGAAAGAAGAGCGGAGCCGCGCACGTCGCTCTTGATCGAGCTGCGCGGCGACCGGCCGGGGGCGTTGGAGGCGGCCCTTGCGCCGTTTTCGCGCCATGGCGTGGGTCTGACGCACATCGAGTCGCGGCCTCGGCGGGGCCAGACGTTCGATTTCTATGTGGATTGTGAGGGAGACAGTGCCGGCGCGGCCATGCGGGCGGTGGTGGCAGAGCTTCGCGAGGCGGCCGTCGGCGTTGTGGTGCTCGACCATCGGCACGTACCTTGGTTTCCTCGCCATCGGAGCGAGTTGGACCGAATCGCGAACAACACGCTGGAGGCTGGCGGGGACTTGCAGGCGGACCACCCTGGCTTTGCGGACCCGGTCTATCGGGACCGTCGGGCGACGGTGGATGCGGTGGCGCGTAGGCATCGGCATGGCGACGGGTTTCCGGCAGTCGCATACACGCCGCTTGAACATGCGACGTGGCGGGAAGTACACAAGCGGCTTGCGGAGCTCGGTCACAGCTTTGCTTGCCGGGAGTATCGGCAAGCCCTTGCGGAGTTGGAAGCGCATTGCGGCTATCGAGATGGCATTCCGCAAGGGCGTGACGTATGCACGTTTCTTGAGGCGCGCACGGGCTTTCGGCTGCGGCCGGTGGCTGGGCTGCTCGGCGCGCGGGACTTCCTCGCCGGCCTCGCGTTTCGGGTGTTCTTCTCGACGCAGTACATCCGCCACGGCTCCAGGCCCCTCTACACGCCCGAGCCGGATGTGTGCCACGAACTGATCGGTCATGCGCCGATGTTCGCGGATGCGGCGTTTGCAGATCTGTCGCAGGAAATCGGGCTTGCGAGCCTGGGTGCGAGTGACGAGGACATCGAGCGGCTCGCCCGGTGCTACTGGCATTCGGTGGAGTTTGGCCTTGTGCGAGAGGGAGGGACCCGCAAGGCGTACGGCGCGGGTCTGCTGTCGAGCGTCGGGGAACTGGAGCATGCCTGTCGCGAAGGGTCCTCTGCCAACTTTGAGCCTTGGGACCCGCGACGGGCGGCGAACCAGCCCTATCCGGTCACGGAGTACCAGCCGCTGTACTTCGTCGCCGAATCCCTGCAGGACGCAAAGGCTCGGATGCGGGAGTTTTGCGAATCCCTGCCACGACCGTTCTATGCGCGGTACAACGCGGCCACTGAGAGCGTGTGGGTGGACCGGGCCGTGCGGCGGGAGGGTCAGGAGGTTGCGCCGTAGAGAGAACGGCGTTCCTTCGGTTGGGAGCATTCTGAGCCCGAAGGCCGGACCGTGGTTGGCGCCTGACGTCTGATCCGCGTGCTGAATCAGCGCTTTTGCGATTACGCTAGGCCCTTAGGGCTCGCGCCTTGCGGCGCAATGGGGGGGATTCTCTCCCCCAAAGCAACAACGTAGGTGTCCCCGTGGCGTTTCCTTCGCATCACAACGGCAGCTTCTGGTTCGATTCGTTGGACGAGTTGCCGACGCCAGCGCCACCGGATGCGTTGCCGGACCACGTGGATGTGGCCATCGTCGGTGGCGGCTTCACTGGGCTCTGGACGGCCTACTATCTCCATCGCCACCAGCCCGAACTTGGCATCGCCGTGTTCGAGGCCGAGACTGTGGGGTTCGGCGCCAGTGGCCGCAATGGCGGCTGGTGCATGGGCATGGCGATGGGTATTGAGGAACGCCTGCACGGGCCGGAGCAACCCCAGGGCCTCGAGCTGCTGCGAGCCATGCACGACACGGTGGATGAGGTGGGCCGCGTCTGCCAGGCGGAGAACATCGACTGCCACTTCGCCAAGGGCGGCACGTTGAGCGTTGCGACCACCGAGTTCCACGCCGAGGCGTTCCAGAGGCGGGTCGAGCGCCGGCAGGCACTCGGCTTCGCCGACGAGGACTACACATGGCTCACGGCTGAAGAGTCGGCACGGCGCATTGGCGTCGCGCCCAACTTCGGCGCCGCCTACACGTCGCATTGTGCGGCGATCCATCCGGCACGGCTGGTGCGGGGCCTGGGTGACGTGCTGCGGCGCAAGAGCGTCGCCATCTACGAGCAGACGCAGGTCACGGGAATCGACAACGGGCAGGTGCAAACCGCGCGGGGTGCGGTGCGTGCCAATGTTGTCCTGCGCGCCACCGAGGCATACACGGACACGATTGCCGGCCAGGCGAGACAGTTGCTGCCGGTCTATTCCATGATCGTCGCCACCGAGCCGCTGTCCGAGGCGACTTGGCAGGAACTGGGCCTTGCCAGGCGGGAGACCTTCGACGACGGTCGCCGCATCACGATCTATGGCCAGCGCACGCTCGACAATCGACTCGCGTTCGGCGGACGCGTGGGCTATCGATTCGCTTCCGGCATTCGGCCTCGCGTCGATCCGGCCGACAAGGCACTGGCGGACGTCGAGGCTTCGATGCGCCAACTGCTGCCGGCGACGCGCGATGCCAAGGTGACGCACCGTTGGGGCGGTGTGCTGGGCATTCCGCGGCACGGGCGTCCGTTCGTGACGTTCGACCGAACCAGCGGCGTCGGCGCGGCCGGCGGCTACACCGGCGAGGGCGTGGGCGCGTCGAACCTTGCGGCGCGGATCCTTGCCGATCTCGTGCTTGGGCGAGACACCGACCTCACCCGCCTTGCCTGGGTGGACGATGTGCCGCCGAAATGGCCGCTTGAACCGATGCGCTGGCTCGGCGCCAAGACGGTGTTCGCACTCGGTCGGTTGGCGGATCGCAAGGAACTGGGCGGCAAGCGTCCTTCTCGCGTCTATGGCGCGCTGTTCGACCGCTTTCTATGATGGGGCACAATTGCACTTGATCGGGCGCAAGCGGGATGGGGGAGCCAGTCATGGCGGAAGCTGAAGTTGCCGAGCTGCATTCCGAGGTTTCGCGAGAGACCGACCACGAAGTCGTGGTGATCGGCGCCGGCGTTGCCGGCATCTACCAGATCAAGCGCCTGAAGGACCTTGGCGTGCGCGCCATCGTCCTCGACGCCAACCCCGACCTCGGCGGAACTTGGTACCACAACCGCTATCCGGGCGCCCGCTTCGACTCGGAGAGCTACACCTACGGCTATTCCTTTTCCCGCGAGTTGCTCGACGAGTGGCACTGGACCGAGCAGTTCTCGCCGCAGCCAGAGAACCTGCGCTATCTCGACTTCGTGGCGCGCAAGTTTGGTCTGCGCGAGCACATGCAGTTCGACAGCCGGGTCGAGGCCATGCGCTTCGACGAGGAGGCCAACATCTGGCGGCTTTCCCTTCAGGACGGAAGCGAAATCACGACCCGATTCGTCGTTACCGGGGTTGGGGTGCTGTCCACGCCCACGCTGCCGAGGTTCGAGGGGATGGAGCTCTTTGAGGGGCCGTCGTTTCATTCCTTCCATTGGCCGCACGAACCGCTCGATCTTGCCGGCAAGCGTGTGGCGGTGATTGGTACGGGAGCGACGGCCATCCAACTTATTCCAGAAGTCGCGAAGGTGGCCGGGCATTTGACGGTGTTCCAGCGCCGGCCGAACTGGGCTGCGCCGCTCAACAACGCGCCGATCTCTGCATCAGAGATGGACGCCATTCGCGCCCGCTACGACGAGATATTCGAAACCTGTGCCCGGACGCCAGGCGGCTTCGAGCACGAACCGGACCGGCGAGGGTTCTACAACGTCACGGCCGAGGAGCGCCGAGAACTGTGGGACCGGCTCTACGACGAGCCGGGTTTCGCCATTTGGCTGCGCAACTTCGTCGAGATATTCATCGACGAGGAGGCCAACCGAGAGTTCTCCGAGTACATCGCCGAGCGCATTCGCCGGCGGGTTCACGATCCTGAAGTGGCGGAGAAGCTCATTCCGAAGGATCACGGCTTCGGCATCCAGCGGCTGCCGATGGAGACCGGCTATTTCGAGGCCTACAACCGTCCGAACGTGGACTTGGTGGATTCGGCGGCAACCCCCATTGAACGCATCACCCGGATGGGGCTGGAGACGACGGAACGTTCGTTCGAGTTCGATGTCATCGTCTATTCGACCGGCTTCGACTCCTTCACCGGCGCCTTCGACCAGATCAACATCGAAGGCGTGGGCGGCGCCCGCCTGCGGGACAAGTGGGCCGACGGACCGGTGACATACCTCGGTCTTTTGGTGAGCGGCTTTCCCAACTTCATCATGCTGGCCGGGCCTCAGAGCGCTGCCACCAACTTCCCGCGCGGTGCCGAACTCGCCGTGGACTGGGCGACGCCGCTCATCGAGTACATGCGCGAACACGGCCACCAGCGATTCGATGCGGAGGAAACGGCGGAGGCGGCGTGGGTGGAGCACGTCAAGGAGATGTACCAAGGCCTGCTCCTGCGCAAGGCCAAGAGCTGGATCACTGGCTACAACTCCAATCTCGACGGCCACGAGTACGGCAAGACGCGCTACAACATCTACAACGGCGGCGGCCCCAAATACGCCCAGCGATTGCGCGACGTGGCGACCCGCAACTACGAAGGCGTCACTTTCGACTGAGAACGTCTTTCGTGTCGAACCCGAGGGAGTCACGGGTCGGGAGGTTTTGTTCCATGCAAGTTCCCATCCCGCCGAGGACGAAGAGTCGCCGATGCGCAAGGACCGGGCCTGAAGTCCCTCGGAGGGAAGGCATCCTGCCTTCCCTAAGCGGCGACAGGCGCTTTCTCCGTCTGCCACAATGAAGCAAGTGCGCTGGCAGGCTGTCGGACTTTGCCGCGTAGCGGCGAAGTGCGAAGGCTGCTAGCCGTAGATGCGAGCGAACGCGAGCACGAAGGCAGCAGTTCGCGCCAGCGAACTGCGCGCCCTTCAGGGCGCGCTGGCGCGCAGGGAAGGCAGAATGCCTTCCCTGCGAGGCTTTCGCTTCGAGTCCAATCCTTCAAGCGCCAACGTGTTGCGCGTTTTGTTCCAGGGGAGGGGCGTCTCTCCCTCTAGAGCTCTGTCAGGTGCGCAAGGGACCGAGCCTGAGAGCTTGAAAAGACTCAAAATCCGCCTCCGATTGCCGTATGATGCCGGAGTTTTGGGCGAAGCCCTTGTGTGGCGGCGAACGGGCTGCCATTGCGGGGTGGGCGGTCGGCAGCCGGCGGGGAGCGAATGAAAGCAACCGACATCGCGGATCCGGACTACTTCCACAAGGTGGTGGACTGTCAGTGGGCTTGTCCCGCGCACACGCCGGTGCCGGAGTACATCCGACTCATCGCCGAGGAACGCTACACCGAAGCCTACATGATCAACTGGGATTCCAACGTGTTTCCCGGCATCCTAGGGCGCACTTGCGACCGACCCTGCGAGCCCGCCTGCCGGCGCGTGCGCACAGAGGAAAAGCCCGTTGCCATCTGCCGGCTCAAGCGCGTGGCCGCCGACCACAAAGGCGACATCGCCCCCTACCTGCCGCATGTTCCGAGGCAGAAGAACGGCAAACGGATAGCTCTCCTCGGCGCTGGCCCTGCCTCGCTCGCCGTGGCACGAGATCTCCTGCCGTTCGGCTACGAGATCGACATGTTCGACCGCGACCCCGCCGGTGGCGGCATGATGCGCAGCCAAATCCCCGCCTTCCGCCTGCCGGCCGACGTGCTCGAGGAAGAGGTGGACCTCATCGTCAACATGGGTGTCAACGCCACCTACGGCTACGAGATCACGAGCATGAAAGAGATGCTCGACATGAACTACGACGCCTACTTCGTCGGCACCGGCGCCCCGCGCGGCCGCGACCTTGACCTGCCCGGCCGCAAGGAAGTGGACGAACACATCTCCATCGGCATCGACTGGCTTTCCTCCGTGGCCTTCGGCCACACCACGTCCATCTCCGGCAAGGTCATCGTCATGGGCGGCGGCAACACGGCGATGGACTGCTGCCGCACCTCCCAGCGCTTGGGCGCAGAGCGGGTGACGGTGGTGGTTCGCTCCGGCTTCGAGGTGATGAAGGCCTCGGAATGGGAGAAGGAAGACGCGATGGCGGAGGGTATCCCCATCATCAACAACCGCCCGCCGAAGGAATTCGTGCACGAGAACGGCAAGCTCAAGGGCATCGTCTTCGAATGCGTGAAGCCCGTGGAAGGCGAGAACGGGCGGCTCAAGTACGTTCCCACCGGCGAGCCGGACGTGTTCATGGAATGCGACCACGTGCTCATGGCCATCGGCCAGGAAAACCACTGCCCGTGGATCGAGCGCGACATCGGCCTCGAGTTCGACAAGTGGGATTGCCCGATCCTGGACGAAGACACGCTGCAGTCCACCAACCCCAAGGTGTTCTTCGGCGGCGATTCGGCGTTCGGCCCGGAGAACATCATCTGGGCCTCGGCGCACGCGCACAAGGCCGCCATCTCTATGCACCTCTTCTGCCAGGGCAAGGATCTGAAGGCCGACCGGCCGCCGGAAGGCGTCAATCTCATCAGCCAGAAGATGGGCGTGCATCAATGGAGCTACGACGCCGAGCACGACCCCTCGGCGCGCTTCATCGTCCCCCACGCCAACCGCACCAAGTCGCTCGACAACATCAAGATCGAGGTGGAACTCGGATTCGACAAGGACTTGGGCCTGCAGGAGGCGCAGCGTTGCCTCAACTGCGACGTGCAGACGGTGTTCACCGAAAAGCTCTGCATCGAGTGCGATGCCTGTGTAGACATCTGCCCGATGGATTGCATCACCTTCACCGAGAACGAGGAGGAGGAGCGGCTGCGCGCCAACCTGATGGCGCCGGCGGACAACACCGAGCAAGACCTTTACGTCTCCGAAATCCTCGCAACCACGGGCCGCGTCATGGTGAAGGACGAGGATGTTTGCCTGCACTGCGGCCTGTGCGCGGAACGCTGTCCCACCAACGCCTGGGACATGCAGAAGTCCATCGTTCACATTCCGCAGCTCGGATCGTTCGCGGAGCCGATTGCCGCTGGTTAGGACCGGCCAACAACCGGAGGGCCCTACGTGACCACCTACAACGACTTCGTCATCCGCTTCGCCAACGTCAATGGCTCGGGTTCTGCCTCCGCCAACGGCATGTTCGCCAAGGCGCTCTTCCGCATGGGCATCCCGGTGGCGACGCGGAACATCTTTCCCTCCAACATCGAGGGGCTGCCGACGTGGTTTGAGGTGCGGGTGTCGGAGCGCGGCTATCTCGGCCGCCGCGAGGGCATCGACATCATGGTGGCCATGAACGCGGAGACGTTCGAGGAGGACATCGCCTCCATCGTCCCCGGCGGCTACCTCGTGTATGACAACTCCAAGGAACTGCGCCCGAACTTCCGCAGGGACGACATCAACTTGGTCGGCATCCCCATTTCGCAGCTCGTGCTGCCGGAGTTCCCGAATCCCAAGCACCGGGCGCTGTTCAAGAACATCGTCTATCTCGGCGCGCTGTCCGCGCTCCTCAACATCGACTTCGACATCATCAAGGGCATGGTGTCGGCGCAGTTCAAGGGCAAGGACGAACTCATCGCGCCGAACATCCACGCGATGGAACTCGGCCGCTCCTATGCCCGCGAATACCTAGAGTGTCCGCTGCCGATTCAGGTGCGCCATTCCGACGCGGTGGGCGACCGCATCATGATCGACGGCAACGCCGCTGCCGCCATCGGCGCGATCTACGGCGGCGCGACGGTGTGCGCGTGGTATCCCATCACGCCTTCCACGTCGCTGGCCGAGGCGTTCGAGCAGCATTGCGCGCGGCTGCGGGTGGACCCGGAGACAGGCGAGCGCCGCTACGCCATCATTCAGGCAGAGGACGAACTCGCGGCGATGGGCATCGTCATCGGCGCCGGCTGGAACGGCGCGAGGTCCTTCACCGCCACCAGCGGCCCCGGTGTTTCGCTCATGACGGAGTTCTTGGGCCTTGCCTACTTCGCCGAGATTCCCGCCGTGCTTTGGGACATCCAGCGCGCCGGACCCTCCACCGGCATGCCGACGCGCACGCAGCAGGGCGATCTCGTCTCGTCCGCTTTCGCCTCCCACGGCGACACCCGCCACCCGCTCATGTTCCCATCGACGCCGCGGGAGTGCTTCGAGTTTGGCGCCGACGCTCTGGATCTCGCCGATCGCCTCCAGACCCCCATCATCGTCATGAGCGATCTGGAACTCGGCATGAACGACAACCTCTCCGAGCCCTTCACCTGGGACGACTCGCGGCGCTACGACCGCGGCAAGGTGCTGACGGAGGAAGACCTCGACGACGTGGAGCGCTTCAGCCGCTACCTCGACGTGGACGGCGACGGCGTGGGCTATCGCACGCTGCCCGGCACCCACGCGGAGAAGGGCGCCTTCTTCACCCGCGGCACGTCCCGCGACGAGCACGCCACCTACACCGAGCAGCCGGAGCACTACATCAAGAACATGGATCGGCTGCTCCTGAAATGGGCAACGGCGCGCCAACTCGTGCCGAAGGCCGAGATCGAGGCGCACGGCCGCCGCGCCGGCATTCTCTACTACGGCACCACCGCCGCACCCATGCAGGAAGCGCTGGACCGGCTCGCCGAAGACGGCGTGCAGCTCGACACCATGCGCATTCGCGGTTTCCCGTTCGGCAACGAGGTGCGCGAGTTCATCGACAGCCACGAAATCCTGTTCCTTGCCGAGCAGAACCGCGACGCGCAGATGAAATCCCTGCTCGTGAACGATCTCGAACTGGACCCCGCCAGCATCATCCCGGTGCTCTACTACGGCGGCTTCTCCATTTCCGCCGACACCATCCACCAGCAGGTGCTCGACTACTACGTCGGCAACAACCTGCCAAGGCTCGATGAAGTCTGGGAGGTGAGCTCATGACCTTCGTTGCCAAGCCCCGGACCCATCATCCGCTGCTGCAGGTCAACGACCTCGGATTGACCCGGCGCGACTACGAGGGATCGGTCTCGACGCTTTGCGCCGGCTGCGGCCACGACTCGGTTTCCGCCGCCGTGGTGCAGGCGTGTGCGGAACTCGCGCTGCCGCCGCACAAGTTCGCCAAGGTGTCCGGCATCGGCTGCTCGTCGAAGACGCCGAGCTATTTCCTCGGCAACTCGCACGGCTTCAACTCGGTGCACGGGCGCATGCCGTCGGTGGCCACGGGCGCGAACCTTGCCAACCGGGAGCTGTACTGCATCGGCGTTTCCGGCGACGGTGACAGCGCCAGCATCGGCATCGGCCAGTTCGCGCACATCGTCCGCCGCCGCATCAACATGCTGTACCTCGTGGACAACAACGGCACCTACGGCCTCACCAAGGGCCAGTTCTCCGCCACCAACGACCGCGGCTCCACGAGCAAGAAGGGCGTGCCGAACCTTTACGAACCCATCGACATGATTTCGATGGCGCTGCAGATCGGTGCCAGCTTCGTCGCCCGCAGCTTCTCCGGCGACAAGCGCCAACTCGTGCCCCTCATCAAGGCTGGCCTGCTGCACGAAGGCTTCGCCTTCATCGACGTGATCTCGCCTTGCGTGGCCTTCAACAACCATAACGGCTCGACGAAGAGCTACGACTACATCCGCGCCCACTCCGGCAGCGTGGTGGACGCCGACCTGATCGCTCCACACGACGAAATCACCGTGGACTACGACCCCGGCGCCAGCGAAGACGTGGACATGCCCGACGGCTCCACCCTCCGCCTGCGCAAGCTCGCCCACGACTACAACCCCCACGACCGTGTCGCGGCCCTGCACTATGTTCAGCGAGCGCAGGAGGAAGGGGAGTTTGTCACGGGGCTGCTCTATGTGGACCCCACTGCCAGCGACTGCCACGAAATCCTCGGCACAACACAAACCCCGTTGAATGCCTTGGGAGAGGACGAACTCTGCCCCGGCAATGCGGCCCTCGAGGGAGTCAACGCCTCGTTCCGGTAGGCGGGAGCCGCGCCACTGGTCTCCAGGACTTCATGCCCTTGGTGCCCTTGAGCGCAGAACAGCTTGGCGACTTTGCCCGTGACGGGTTCCTCCACGTGCCGGGGTTGGTGCCGGAGAGTGAACTCGCGGCGCCTGATCGCGACAGCCTCGAACTGATCGAACGCGGGATTGCTGGGCCCTTCGGCGACAAGCGGTGGCGCTATCAGGAGGATCGGGAGCGTGGCAAGGAGCATTGCCTCTACCGCGTGAACGATCTTGCCGCAGCCGACATGCCGCCTAGCTTCCAGATGTTGCTTGCGTATCCGCGGTTGCTTGCCGCCATCCATCAGCTCGTGGACGGCGACGATTTCGCGGCCTCGGTGCATGCGCTGGTGTTCAAGCTACCGCGCCACGGGGCGCCGGCGCGGTGGCATCAGGACCCGGTGAAGGTCTTCCGCTTCCCGGTGTTCAATGTAGACATCTACTTGGATGACGCCACCACCAACAACGGCTGCGTGCATGCGTTTCCAGGCAGCCACCTCGCCGGCCACCACGACCCCGCGGAATCACCGGACTTCATCGAGAGTTGGACGGGGGGCGGCGACGAGGCAAGCGCCCGCGGCGCGGTTGCCATTCCTGCGCAGCGCGGCGACGTGATCTTCCACGCCACCACCTTGGTTCACGGCAGCCCGTGGAACCGCAGCGAGGATCTGAGGCGCACCATCTACTTCCACATCGATCACCGCCGAGATGTGGAACTGGCTGGCGACCGCTGGCCCCAACACCAGTTTGCAAAAGCTCGCGAAGTCACCGCCCGCGCCATCGCCATGCGGGCGGAGCGACGGCCTGAGGAAGAGCCGTTCCCCTACGGTTGAGCCGAGACTCTTTTTCGACGCGCACCTTGCCCGGCAAGCTGGCCTCGGTAGAGACCAGCGTGGCGGAAGGGTGCGCAGAACTCTCCTCTAGGGATCGTGCGTAAGTTCCGTGCCGTCGAAGTCCGCGACGATGCGGTCGAAGCGGGCCCTGATGCGCTCCTTCGTGCTCGCGTGGGTGAAGATGTAGGCCTTGTTGCGGCGGATGCCGTTCAGCACGAGTTCGCCGATGCCGTCGATGCTGATGCCGCGAGAGAACAGTTCCGCCATTTCCTTCGCCCGGCGCTCTGCATCCGCTCCGCCGCGTGGCCGGGGAGCGCCGAACTCCGCTGGGCGGTTGCGCCCTGATTGGAGGATGCGCGTGTCGACAATGTAGGGGCAAAGCGCCGAGACGCCGATGCGGAACGGGGCGAGTTCCTCGCGGGTGGCCTCGGAGATGGCCACCACAGCGTACTTCGAGGCCGAGTACACCGAGCCGCCGGGATGGGTCCACATCCCCATGACCGAGGCGGTGTTGACGATATGGCCATCACCGCCGTCCTTCACGGTTTCCTTGATGATCGGCACATACGCCCGCATTCCGTTGACGACGCCGTACAGGTTGACGCCGAGCACCCATTGCCAGTCCTGCTGCGTGGCCTCGTCGATGGGGCCGCCAGCGCCGACGCCGGCGTTGTTGCAGACGATGTGGACACCGCCGAAGTCGTCCCGAACGCGGCTTGCGACCTCTTCCACCTGGACGGAGTCGCTCACGTCGCAGCGGTAGCGACGGACATCGACGTTGGCGGTGTCGAACTCGGCATGGGACTTCGCGAGCGCCTCCTCTTCGACGTCGAGCATGGCCACATGCGCCCCGGCGCCGGCGAGCGCTCGCGTCATGCCGAGGCCGATGCCGGACGCCGCGCCCGTCACCACCGCGACCTTGTTCTGAACCGTCTCCATCACCGCACCTCCGCGTTGCTCGTCGCACGCGATGCTACGCCATCGTGAGTTTGCGAAGTCGCTGCCGGTGCGATGTCTGGTAACTTGGCGCCATCGAAGAGGTGCGGTTTTCCATGAGCAATCCCAACACTCCCGTGCTGGTCGGGGTCGGCCAGTTTCTCAATCGCATCGACGACTTGGACCAGGCGCTCGAACCCTTGGAAATGATGCTGCGAGCGGTGGCCTTGGCGGAACGGGACACTGGCGTCGGCGACCTCCTGCCGAAGGTGCGGTCGGTGCGTGTGACGCGGGGGATCTGGAGCTACGAAAATCCGGCTCGGGCCATCGCCGAGCGCATCGGCGCGGTGGGGGCGGAAACGGTCGGCACCCTGATCGGCGGCAACCAGAATCAGGCCGTGGTGAACCGCACCGCGGACGACATTCTCGCCGGTCGCGTGGACCTCGTGCTCATCACCGGCGCGGAGAACGGCTACAGTGCAAACAAGGCGCGCAAGGCCGGGCGGGAGCTTGTGCAGACGCAGGCGCCGGGCACCTACGACTTCGTCATCGGCGCCGCACAGCAGCCCGAGCATCACGAGTTCGAGGTGGCGAAGGGCATTCGCCAGGCCATTCAGGTCTATCCGATGTACGACAACGCCATTCGCCACGCGCGCGGCGAAACCTTGGGCGAACACATCGAGCGGGTATCCGGCCTGTGGGCGCGCTTCAACGACGTGGCGCAGGGCAACCCCAACGCCTGGGTGCGCGAGGACATGACCGCCGAGGAGATACGCACGGCCTCGCCCACGAATCGCCAGATCAGCTTCCCCTACACCAAGTACATGAACGCCAACATGATGGTGGACATGGGTGCGGCGCTCATCATGTGCAGCGTGGCGAAGGCGAGGGCGCTCGGCATCGCCGAGGAGCGCTGGGTCTATCCGCATGTCGGAGCGCGGGGCTACGATCACTTCTCGGCTTCGGTGCGGGAGAACTTCCACTCTTCGCCGGGCATTCGAATCACCGGCGGCAGGGCGATGGAACTGGCCGGAATCGGCCCGGACGAGCTCGACTTCGTCGATCTCTACAGTTGCTTCCCGTCCGCCGTGCAGGTGGCGGCGAAGGAACTCGGCCTTGCCGAAGATCGACCGCTCACCGTCACCGGCGGTCTCACCTTCGGCGGCGGCCCGCTCAACAACTACGTCATGCACAGCATCGCCCGCATGGTGGAGCTGCTGCGAGAGAAACCGGGCGGCTGGGGCCTCATCACCGCCAACGGCGGCAATCTCTACAAGCACGTCCACGGCATCTATTCGAGCGCGCCTCCGGAGACGGACTTCCAGCACATCAACATGCAGGACGAGATCGATGCCCTGCCATCGCGGGAATGCCTGGCGGCATACGACGGCGAGGCAGAGATCGAGTCCTACACCGTGATGTACGCCGCCGACGAACCCGCCATCGGCCACGTGGCTTGCCTGACGCCAGCAGGGCAACGCACTTGGGTGAACACGACCGACCGAGACTTGATGGCGGCGATGGTGACCGAGGAATTCTGCGGCCGCCCGGTGACGCTGAGCGAAGACGGTCTGACCGTGAATGCATGAGCGGCGACCGCTTTGACCTTTCCGGCCGTCGCGGATGGCGCGCTGGAAACCGGTGACCGTGTTTCGACGGGCTGCCGGCGCCGCTCTGGAGGGAGGGCGTCCCGCCCTCCAACGCGCCGCAAGGCGCGCAGAAAACTCGCTGCACCGGCAAAGATGCGCGCCCTTGCGGGCGCGTGGAGGGCGGGACGCCCTCCCTCCAGAGGACCTCGCTAGGCGCTGTGCAAGTCACGTGAGACACCCCTCGCGGGTAGGCGCGCTTCGCTGCTGGCGGCGAAGTGCGATAGGCTGCCCCGTTCTTGGCAGTCCGCGCACCGACAATCGTCCCTGAGGAACCCAACATGCCCGTCTTCGAACAGAGCGATATCCGCATCAACTACGAAGTCCACGGCGAGGGCTTCCCCATCCTGCTGTTTGCGCCCGGTGGAATGCGCTCCGCCATCTCGTTCTGGCGCGGTTCCGAATGGGACCCCATCGAGGCCCTCTCGCCCCACTACCAAGTGATCGCCATGGACCAGCGCAACGCCGGCGAAAGCACGGCCCCCGTCACCGCCGACGATGGCTGGCACAGCTACACCGATGACCACGTCGCACTGCTCGACCACCTTGGCGTCGGGCGCACCCATGTCATGGGCGGCTGCATCGGCGGTCCCTACTGCTTCGGCGTGATGGAACGGCTTGGCGACCGCATTGCGTCGGCCATCCTGCAGCAGTCCATCGGCGACGACGGCGCCAACCGCCCGCTCTTCTACGACATGTTCGACGCTTGGGCCGTCAACTTGAAACCGACGATGCCGAACGTGCCCGAATCCGCTTGGACCAGCTTCCGCTCCAACATGTACGACCACGACTTCGTCTACAACGTCTCGCGCGATTTCGTGGCGAACTGCCAAACGCCCATGCTGGTCCTCATGGGCTCAGACCCCTACCACCCAGAAACCACCTCCCGGGAAATCGCAGACCTCGCTCCCCACGCGACGCTGGTGGAGCGGTGGAAGAACGCGGCGGAGGACGGCACCGTCCAAGTCGCGCTCGACTTCCTGCAAGCGAACACCCCGTAGGGGCGACCCCTTGTGGTCGCCCGTGCGTCTCCCGTGGCGACCGAAGCGAGAGAGCCAGGCGTGAGCATTCAACGAGTCGTCCCGTTCTTGGCGGTCGCCGACATCGCCCGTTCGGTAGCCTTCTACGTGGACGGCCTCGGTTTCGAGATCAAGCTGCAATGGCGGCCCGGCGGCGAGCTGCGCTGGTGTCAGATCGAGCAGGGCGGCGCCGCGCTGATGTTGCAGCAGCACGGACCCGGCCAACATGCTGACGGCAAGGGGCAGGGCGTGGTGCTTTGCGTCTTCTGCGACGATGCCGTGGTGCTTTACCGGCGGTTCCTGGCGAATGGGATCGCGGCCGAGGAGCCCTATGTGGGCAATGCGTTGTGGGTGACGCGGGTGGTCGATCCCGATGGCTACAAGGTGGACTTCGAGAGTCCGACGGATGTGCCGGAGGAGATGACGCTGTCGCAGTTGGGAAGCAAGGGAGCGGGGGAAGGAGGTTGCCGCGAATGAATGACGAAGACCTTTGTTTCACCTGCGCCACAGACCTCGCGCGGCTGATTCGAGCACGCGAACTGTCGCCGGTGGAGATCACACGGGCCGTGATCGACCGCATCGAGCGCTTCGACGGTCGCGTCAACGCCTTCTCCCGCTTCGCTCCGCACATGGCCATGCGGATGGCAAGGGTCGCCGAAGCCGCAGTGATGGCCGGTGACTCTCTTGGCCCGCTCCACGGCGTTCCCGTCACCATCAAGGACCTTTTCGACCTCGAAGGCTTCGTCACCGAGTCTGGCTCGCAAACCCAAGCCACCGCCACCGGCAAGCAAGCGGCCAAAAGCGACTCCCCGGTGGCGGCCCGCCTCAAAGCCGCCGGCGCCGTCATCCTCGGCAAGACCACCACCCCGGAGTTCGGCTGGACAGGGGTGAGCCGCAGCCCCTTAAGCGGGATCACCCACAACCCCTGGAAGCACGGCTTCAACGCCGGTGCCTCCTCCGCCGGTTCTGGCGCCGCCGCCGCGGCCGGCTTCGCACCCCTGCATCAGGGTTCCGACGGAGCCGGCTCCATCCGAATGCCGTCGCACTTCAGCGGCGTCTTCGGCATCAAGCCCACATGGGGACGAGTTCCGCACGTCCCTGTACGCAACAACGACCTCGTGTCACACGTTGGCCCGCTATCCCGCACCGTCGAAGATGCCGCCCTCTTTCTGAATGCCACCGCTGGCGCTCATCCACTCGACCACACGAGCCTCACCGAACCCGCGCCCGACTTCACGGAGAACCTATCCAGCGACGTCACGGACCTCCGAGTCGCGTTCAGCCCCAACCTAGGCCACGCCCGAGTCGATCCCGAAGTCGCCACGCTAGTCGCCGCCGCTGCGCGCACTTTCGAATCCGCCGGCTGCGTCGTCGAGGAAGTGAACCCGGAGTGGGGTCCCTTAGGCCCCGAACTCGGCCGCTTCTTCTGGTCCGTCCACGAAGCCCCCTTGGGGCAATACCTGGAAGAATGGGAGTCCCGCATGGACCCCGGCCTTGTCGCGTGCATCCGAGCCGGCACCGGCCACTCGGCCGAAGACTACATGGCCATGCGCGCCCGCAAGCTCGACTACATCGAACGCCAAAACCGCTTCCTGGCCGACTGGGACCTGCTGCTCACCCCAGCCGTGTCCGTCGCCGCCTTCCCCGCCACCAGATTGCAGCCCGAACACTGGCCCGAACACCCGTGGGACTGGCTCTCCTGGGCCGAATTCTCCTACCCCTTCAACATGAGCGGCCTCCCCGCCGCCAGCATCCCCTGCGGCTGGACCGAAGCCGGCCTCCCGGTGGGCCTGCAAATCGTCGCCCGCCGCGGCGAAGACGCCAGGGTGCTTCAAGCCGCCGCCACCTTCGAACGCGCTCAGCCTTGGGTTCACCGGCGCCCTTTCTGAGCGGGGCCCCTTGCGGCGAGGACGTCCCGTCCTCGTAACGTGCGGCAAGGCACGTCGCTTGGTGGGAGCAAAGTGGCCCTCGCAGGGAAGCGCGCCATGGGGGGCTTGTACGCAATATCCTCCGATTATTGCGGATAATGTATACATTTTCCGCAACATGTCGTGCAAAATGCATAGATTTGTGAATCGAGAGCGCTGCAGCCATGAGACGCGGAGAAGCACAACAGATGCTCGCCGCCACCAACCGATGGTGGCGCGACCCCACCGGATGGATCGCGGACGACCCCGACCTACGCGAAGCCGCACGCGCACCGTTCCGGTACAGCACCGATGTGTTGTCGGATCTCACTCCCGGTGGGTTGTACGTCCTGCGCGGTCCTCGGCGCGTTGGCAAAACCGTTGCCGTCAAGAACGCGGTCCACGAACTCGTGAGTTCCGGTACGCCAGCAAGAAGCATCGTTCATATGGCGGTGGACGGGCTGCGCAGCCGAGACCTCGGGCTCTTAGTCGATGCAGCCGATGGCTTGATGCCGGAACATGGTCACAGGTGTTGGTTCATCGACGAGATCACCGGCATTGCCGATGGCTGGCCCGAACGAATCAAGTGGCTGCGTGACAACGACCCTCGCTTTCGCACGGACACGGTGGTGCTTACGGGCTCCTCTGCGGCCGACCTGACCGGAGCCACAAAGGCATTGGCCGGCCGGCGGGGCGAAGCAACGGCTCCGGATCGCGTATTGCTACCTATGGGCTTTCGATCCTTTACCCGCCTTGTTTCATCCGAAGTGCCCTCGACCGACCTGCCACGATCCGGTTCGCTACGACGAATCCCGGACATCAGCCACGACACCTTGAAGGAAGCCCTCCTCGAACTGGCCCCGTGGCAAGACGTGCTGGTTCGCGCGTGGGAGAGCTACCTTGGATGCGGCGGATTCCCAACCGCAGTGGCGCACTTCGCCGCCACACGAGAGGAACCCTTGGCCCTCCGGCGAAGTCTGGTGGACGTTATCCACGGCGATGCCTTTCGTCGGGCCGACTGGTCGCAGTCACAAAGCACGGACTTGCTGAGACGCCTCGGGGCGGGCCTCTGCTCACCACTCAATGTCGCCTCCCTCGCAAACGACACCGGCATCGCGCAAGGGACCATGAAGCGCCGTCTCGACGAGCTGCGAGAAGCGTTCGTCATTTGGCCTTGCTACCGCGAAGACGACCTGCGCCCGAAGCTCGGCGCACAGCCGAAGGTGTACTTCACAGACCCGATCTATGCCACTCTTGCCCCCGATGCTGCAGTCGACTACTCGCTCCTTTCGCAACAGCAGCTAGGCATGGCGCTCCTGCGTGCGGCCGAACGCGAGGCTCCGGGTGCCCATGTCGAGTTCGACCGAGTGCTGCACCATCGCACGGCCACCCGCAAGGAAATCGACTTCGTGGGGCCAGGCTTTGGCGGCCTTGCCTTCGAGTCCAAGTACGTTGACGGCGGCTGGCGAAGGGACGCGCTTACGCTACGTGCATCACGCTGGCGAGGCGTTGTCGCAACCCGCTCGGAGATAGATGTCTCGGATTCTGACGTCTTGGCCGTGCCAGTCGCACTCCTCGCGTGGCTGGTTGACTCATGAAGCGCGCCTTGAGAAAAGGACGGGCTGGCCGACCGCGTCCAGTGGTTTTCCTCCGCCAAGTAACCCGGAACGCCTTCACTTGTTCCGGCTCCGTGGTGATGTGCTCGATCTGGTTGAACAAACGGTGCAGGTTGCAGACATGGTTGGGGGAACCGTGTAGGGTTGCGCGCCTTTGGTTGGGCCTTGGTTTTGGGCATTTGCGAGGAGGGCAATCGACATGAGGCTTGAGGACGTTCGGCACATTGCCGTGCTTGGCGGTGGCGTGATGGGGGGCGGGATTGCCCAGATCATGGCGGGGCTTGGTGGGTATCGGGTGACGGTGCGCGACCTTACCCAAGAGATTCTCGACGAGACCCGAGAGGAGGTGGTCGAGCGCAAGTGGGGCGTGAAGCGGGCGGTGGAGAAGGGCAAGCTTGGCTTCGACCAGGCGTTGCGGGCCATCGAGAACGTGAGCTACACGCTGGATTTGGCCGACATCGCGGATTGCGACCTCATCATCGAGGCGGTGCCGGAGAAGCTCGAGCTCAAGCAGCAGGTGTTTGCGGAGCTCGACGGCATCGTCAAGGCGGACTCGATCTTCGCTTCCAACACATCCGGCTTCGTGATTGCCGAGCTTGCGCGGGACGTGAGCGAAGCGCGCAAGGCCAACTTCATCGGCATGCATTTCTCGAACCCCGTGCCGGTGATGCGGATGCTGGAGGTCATCTCCACGGAGGAATCGGATCCGGAGGTCGCGGAAATCGCCAAGGCGGTGGGGGAGAAGGCTGGTCGGGTGGTCTCGATGGTGAAGGACAAGCCGGGAACGTATGGCTTCATCCTGAACCGCGTCTTTGCCGCTGCGGCGCGTGAGGCGCGGCAGATTGTGGACGACGGCCTGGCTACACCGGAGGATGTGGACAAGGCGATGATCACCGGGCGGAACTGGCCGGCGGCGTTCTTTGGCTCGCGGGGTGGTATCGGGAAGCAGTGGTAGATGGGGCGATGCATGCGTCGTCTCTACCCCGATGCAAATGACGTAGGGGCGACCCTTGTGGTCGCCCTTGTCGATTTTGAACCGCGATCGTTTGACTCCCGGGCACGGACAAGGACAGCCCGTACGGCGACGCGCCTGCGGCGCGTAGGGAAATCAGAATGCCTTCCCTCCAAGGGCTTGTTTGGGTGGATGCATGGAACTCTATGACGTGATGCGGACTACGTTTGCGGCGCGGGATTTCGTCGACGAGCCCGTGCCGGACGAGGTGCTGCATCGGATTCTCGACAACGCACGGTTTGCGCCGAGTGGCGGGAATCGGCAGGGGTGGCGCGTGATCGTCGTGCGCGATTCGGCCAAGCGGGAAGCGCTCGTTTCCCTGATCGAGCCGACCTTTCGTCGCTATCTGGCGGAAGTGCGGGCTGGGGCCAATCCTTGGAACGTGGTGGAGCCGGCCGAGGTTAGCCAAGAGGCGCTCGATGCGGTGGTGATTCCGCCGGGCTTCATCGAGCGGTTGGTTCGGGCGCCGGTGCTGCTCTTGGTGACGGTGGACTTGGCGGTGGTGGCGGCGATGGACCGGCATCTGTCACGCATCGGTGTCGTCCCAGGCGGTTCGATCTACCCTTTTGTCTGGAACATCCTTCTGGCCGCTCGGAACGAAGGGCTCGGCGGCACGCTCACTACCTTTGTGGCGGCACGGGAACCGGATGTGAAGGCGCTGTTCGACATTCCGGAAAGCCACGCCGTCGCAGCAATGTTGCCGATGGGCAAGCCGATGCGACAACTGACAAGGCTCTCGCGCAAGCCTGTGGGGGCGTTTGCCACGGTGGATGGATTCGAGGGCGCGGCGCTTGCGGAACGTGCCGATGAAGCCACTGGCCCGAAGGCGTGAAGCGGAGGCCCTCTTGTCGACAATGGGGTTGCAGGAGGCGATCTCGCGTGGTTGCCGGTCGGTGAGCGGAAAAGAAAGTTGTCAGCCTACGCCTGAGTAGGAGGCATGGGCTGCGTCGGGTTGTTGACGCTGAATTGCGGGTACGTCGCCGCGCAAACCTCAAGTTTGGAGTTGTCGATATGTTGGTTCGCATCATCCGCCCGGCGCGGTGTCCGGGCGGCACTCGCGTGTTCAGATTGCTGTCGCAATTGCTCATTTCGGCAGTTGCCTTTGGCATGGCGGCGCAGGATGCGCCGTTGGCATTGCGAACCGTGGTGGCTGAGGGTGGCGAGATGCTGGCGTTGCCTGAGGTTGCATCGGCCAGTGTCGGGTCGCTTGGCGGGATGGCGGTCGAGGTCGTGACCGAGGGCGGGGTTCGCACTTGGCGAGTCAGCTACGGCGGACGCACGTACACGACTCATGCGGCTGAGGGCAGCAAGCCGACGCGTCGGGTGTTCGACCCAGCCTCGCGACGCTTTCGCGTTGTGGAACCCGTGCTCCGGGTTGACGTGGACGAACCGGAACGGCTGTCAGCGTTGGTGCGTGAAGTCGATGCGGCTTCTGCGAAGGCCTATCCTGGGCTTGGATTCGCGCTGATTCGGCTCGCCCCTGGCAGCGACCCCATCGTGGCTCGGGAGCGGCTGGCATCGGGCCAAAGCGGCGTATCTGCCAGTTTGCAGTTGCGGGCGCCGATTCGACGCCCGATGTACGCGCCTCCACCCGGCGGGATTCCTGGGGAGCCCACCGTCGGCGGGCTGGTCGCGAACTCGAAGACGGATCTGAAAGCGGATCTGCTGGTGTTCTTCAACGGCACGCGGCTTGTCTCCGAGGACAATGTGGATGCAGAGGTGGCCGTTTACAACTGGGGAGCTGCGGACTCCGAAGCCGGAACGCTTCACATCCAGCTTGCCTCCGACCCCGATTTTGACGAAGTAATCGTGGAAAGGTCGAGTTCGGTGCCTGCATTGGGAGCGAAGGGCAGCTACTCGGTCACCGTTCCCCTGCGCATCGCGGGCCTCGCGCCAAACGCCGTGTACTACCTCCTGGCCTACATGGAGGAGCAGGACAGCGAAATCGCTGGGCGTGCCTTCACCAACTACGACTACAGCGGCTTTCGGCTCGACGCGGCGGGCCGTGTGCAAGTTCGGTGTCGGGAGCCTGGACGGGGTGGCCTTCCCGGTGTCGACGACCCGTTGCGGGCTGAGCAATGGCACCTCGCCAACAGGGGCCAAACGGCATGGGCCGCGAACGGCGGAAGGCGCAATGAGGACCTTCGTCTCGGCACCCTTGTTGGCAGCCGCATCGATGGTTCGGGGGTGCGCGTGGCGGTGGTGGATACGGGCCTCGAGACCTGCCACCCGGACCTTGCCGCCGCAGTCGAGGTTGGCGCGTCGTTCAACTTTAACGTCGGTACCAGCCCGGCCGACTGGAACCCGGCCCTGACGGACGACCCGTTCAACGTCTACCCCACCGGGGACCACGGCACCAGCGTTGCGGGCCTGATCGCCGCCGAAGCCATGAACGGCATCGGTGGTCGGGGGGTGTCGCCGGGGGCACTGCTGCGGGGCTACAACTTCCTCAGCGCTCTGGACTATGACATCGGCATTTTCCTCGACGCACTCGGCGGCAGCACCTTCGCGCCGGATTCTTCGGACGTGGACATCTTCAACATGAGCTTTGGCTCGATCGGCTGGGCCGGCAATGCTGGCCCGGAGGAGGAGGGTCTCTTCGGCTGGGGCGTGCGCCGCCTGCGCGGCGGCCTCGGCGCCATCTACGTCAAGTCTGCAGGCAACGGCTTCGGCAGCTGCAGGTCCCTTCGGTACGACCTCAACGACGCGATCGGCTGCCTCGGCGCCAACGCCGACGACACCAACAACCTGCCCTACGTCATCGTCGTCGGCGGGCTGAATGCGCAGGGAAGGCGAGCAAGCTACGCCAGCGTCGGTGCGAATCTGTGGGTCAGCTCTCCGGCAGGTGAGTTCGGCGTCACCCATCCCGCCATGGTCACCACCGATCAAATGGGGGATGCCGCCGGCTACGGAGTTTTCTTCGGCGACAACCTTGCCAGCCAAACGGAGGTGAATCCACATCGGGACTACACCAGCCTTTTCAATGGCACGTCGTCTGCGGCACCCAATCTGGCCGGGGTGATTGCCATCCTGCTGGATGCCGAGCCGGAGTTGACATGGCGCGACGTCAAGCATCTTCTGGCGAGCACTGCCCGTCGGGTGGATGCGGGCGCGAGGGACCGGGACGAGACGTTCCGGGGCCAGACTCGCACGGTGCAGCATGGCTGGATTCGGAATGGCGCCGGTTATCGCTTCCACAACTGGTATGGCTTCGGCGGGGTGCATGCAAGGCAGGCCTTGAGTGCGGCGCGGCGTCACATGCCGGGGTCGCTTGGTGAGTTCCGGCAGTCCGGATGGTTCGCCGGTGGGGGAGGACGCATTCCGGACAACCGTGGCCGAGGGGTCACCACAACGTTGGACGTCGCCGGCTTACCTGCGGGCGCCAACATCGAGGCGACGGTGGTCGAGGTGGAACTCGACCACCCCTTCCCGCACGACCTTGGCATCGAACTGCTTTCGCCAGAAGGCACGCCCAGCATTCTGAATCCGGTTTTCAACGAGGTGCTGGCAATCGACCGGGAGGGGGCACCGCTGCGCTGGCGGCTCTTGAGCAATGCGTTCTATGGCGAAGCTCCAAACGGGGAATGGTCCTTGACCGTGTTTGACGGTGCGACTGGTGACGCGGGGACCCTCGTAGGGTGGAACCTACGGTTCTTCTACGGCGATCATCCAGACGGTTAGCAACCTTCCCGATCAGGTGCTTCCGGAGCGTACTTCGCGCAAGGCCCTATGTCCCAGCGAAGAACCTCTGCGGATTGTCGACGAACAACGTGTCGATAGTGCTGTCGGTTACGCCCATGTCCTTGAGGTCCGGGATCACGTGGCGGTGCATGTATAGGAACTGGTCGGGGTTGGCCAGGGTGAAGGCGTGTTCGTCTGGGATCTTGCCGTCCGGGCCCTCGTTGTGGATATGCAGGCAAATGCAGTCGTGGGCGGGGCAGAGGCGGTCGCCGTAGCCCATGTCGATGAGTGCCTTGAGGGTCACGGTGCGCATGTGCGGGCTGACGAAACGGCCGGGGTAGCGGTCTAGGCCCAAGTAGCAGCCCTGGTCCAGAATCCACTTCAGGTATTCGGTGTCCGTGGTGTCGTTGGAATGGTCGATCTTGACGCGGGTGAGATCGACGCCTTCCTCCTTGAGGATGGCGATCTGCCGGCGTGCGACCTGGCCCGTGGGGTAGGAGTGCACCATGATCGGCAGGCCCGTCTCGTTGTGGGCTCGGGCGACGGCGCGAGCCATGATTTCGAGCTCCGGGGTGACGCCCTCGAAGTCGGCGGCGCACTTGAGGATGCCGGCCTTGATGTCGGTGCCGCGGAAGCCCTCTTCGATGTCGCGAATGAACTCCCGCGCCATCTGATTCGGGGAGACGCCGTGGATGAAGCGTGGCACGTCCAGCCACCAGCCGGTGACGTTGACGATGTTGACGCCGGACTCGGTAGAGACGCGGCGGAGCAGGTCGGGGTCGCGGCCGAGGTCGAAGGTGGTTGCGTCGATCATGGTATCGATGCCGCCGGCCTTGGCGCGCTTGAGGCAGTCGATGGCGCGTTGTTCGCGATTCGGGCCCAAGAGGTCCGGGTAGCTGCGGTACATGCCGCTCGCGCTCACCATCACGTGCTCGTGCATGAGGGTGAAGCCCATGTCGGCGGGGTCGAGCGGGCCGGTCACGGAGTTGATGGTCATGGCTGCGCCTCCTCGTGAGTGCGCCAAGCGTAACCTAGGAGCTTGCGCAGTAGAACGCAGTTCGTAGGGGACGGGTTTTCCCCGTCCCGGCGCGCCCTGACGCGCGCTGGCAGTTCGCTTGGGCGAACTGCCGTGCTTCAACGCATTCCTCGGCACGTTCAAGACGGGCGGGGACAAGCCCCGCCCCTACGGGGCACTTGCTTTGGCGTTGGGTGTCTGGCGGCTAGAGAGGGGTTTGGCGGCGCTACAGATTCGCAGGGCGGGAGGATGCGGAACCGTTGCGTTTTCGCTTGCGCCGGAGCTCTGCGTGCGCGTCGTCGAGTTTGTCCACAATGTCGGGGTAGGGCAGGCGCTGCGTCGCCATCAGGCGCGGGCGGGGCGAGGCATTTGGCGCCACGGTGTGCAGGAGGCGCAGATCCGTGATGTAGGCATCGCCTGCGTGTCCGTCCATCTCCACCACCTGCAGGGGGATGTCGCCGTCGTGGCCCGGCTGGTTCAGGAGACGCGCGCTGTCCGGGTCTGTGTGCGTGCCGTCGGAAGGGTCTCGATCTTGTGGGCGCGGGCCCATGAGGTGCTGGAAGTAGGGCCGGCGCTTCAAGGATTTCTTTACGTCCCTGGAGCGGCGCACGCGGTCGTTCAGGAGGCGGTGGGAGCCGGCCAGCACCAAGGTTGCCCCGCCACCCGGAGGGATGTCGTCCAACAGGATGAATATCTGCACGCCGGGGGCACCGGCTTCGCCCAGGCGGGGGACGTCCACATGCCAGATGGTGTTGGGCACGAACCAGTGGCGGGCGCCAGGCGGAGTGAACAGGAGCTGCGGTCGGGAAAACGCTTCGGCTGCGCCTGACTCTGGTGGCTTGTTCGCGGATAGGCGCTCGCCAGCGAGGTCCTTCGCGGCGCTAAGCGCGTCGGCAGCGAACATCGCTTGGAACGGCCCGGACTTGGCGCAATCGCGGATTCTTCGCATGGGCAAGTGCTTGGTGGGGGCGAGCCAGTGGAACTTGCCGGGCTTGTGGTTTTCGCCCCGCTCGTCATCAACGACCCAGCGTCCGTCCTGCCAGACGCCAGCGTCTTCCAGGATGCCGTACACGCGCTCGCGATTCGGGGCGATTGCGGCTTCTGGAATCAACCCCGCAATCCGCACCACGCCCCGCTCGGCGAACTCACGCCGTGCCTTCTCGTCTATGTGTGGCGTTGGTGGCAAGAAACATCCCCGCTCACGAGGGCCCTTGGAGGGAAGGCATTCTGCCTTCCTTGCGCCGTTAGGCGCTCGCCGACCGAGACCTCTAAAAGGAGGCGCCTGTCGGCGCTTTGGGAAGGCAGAATGCCTTCCCTCCAAGGCATCGGCGAGTGCCGAATCCCTACGCGTTGATTTTCGGCGTGATGATGCCGAGTTCCACGGAGCTTTCAACCACGGCGCGGATGGTGTCTTCCACCGGGCGGATGGTTGCGCCGAGGACGGATTTCGCCTTCTTGCAGTCGTTCAAGGTGCGCGACTCGATGGTGATTGGGTCGCCCTTGCTGGTGACGGTGGCTGGCTCGCCCAAGGCGAACGAGGGGAAGTACTCGTGGATGACTTCCGCCACCTCCGTGCCGAAGCGCATGGCCGAGCGGCCGCCGCTGCCGTGCATGACGTAGCGTGGGCCGCCCCGTGTGGCGCGGTGATCCACGCTGGACTCGGCCGCCAGCCGGTGTGCCTTCACGAGGTCGCGCACGTCGATGATGTTGTAGAACATGTCGTAGCGGGAAGGCCAGTTCGGCTCCATGCCGCCAGCCAGGCGCCCGATCTGCTCGATCCACTGTCCGACTTGCGCCTTGAACAGGATCGGCCCGCAGATCATCGCGGGATTCATGGTGATGGCGTCCCAGGCGCCGCCCGATGCATCGGCGGCATCGTTGATGAGGCGTTCGGTGTCCACCTTGCTGCGGGCGTAGGCGTTGCGCGGGTGCTGCCAGCGTTCTTCCGGCACGCCGTCGGAGGACCAGTCGGTCTCGGTCCATTCGTAACCTTGCGGTACGGTGGCGCCCCTTGCCCCGGAGACCGCGGCCATGGAGCTCGTGTACACCATGCGCTTGACGCTACCGCTGCCGTTCACGGCGTCGATCACGTTCTGGGTGCCGGCGATGCCGCCGTTGTACACGTCGGTGGAGACATCGCCAGAGCCGAGCGGCTGCGATTTGCCGTCCGCGGAGTTGCCGAGCACGGCGGCGACGTGGAAGACGCCGGCGCAGCCCTTGAAGGCGTCGTCGTAGGAGCCGGGGGTGAAGAGGTCGCAGCCGTCCACGATGGTCACGCCCGGCAGGCGTTCGAGATATTGCACGCAGTCCTTGCCGCGCCAGGAGTTGGCGTCGCGGATGCAGGCGCGCACGTCGTAGCCGTGGATGGCGAGCTCTCGAACCATATGGCCGCCGGTGAAGCCGGAGCAGCCGGTTACGGCAACGGGGCCGTCGTGGGGGGTGATAGCGGGCATTTGGGTTCCTTGTGTTGGTAATCGATGGGCCTTGGAGGGAGGGCGTCTCGCCCTCCTATGCGCCGATAGGCGCGTGAGAGCGGACCGACAACCTCCTAACCCATGAAGTAGCTGCGAATCTCAGCGCATGCAAGAACGCGCCTTGCGGCGCGTAACGAGGAGAGACGCCCTCGTTCCAGAGGGGCTCAGGTTGATGGCGTGGGTACATCTTCATTCCGTCGCCATTCGGAGGCGAGCTTGGCCGTGGGGTTGAAGACGTCGCCATCGTAGAGCACGTCGATGGGATCGCGGCCGTCCACGCCGATGCCGAAGCGGTGGTAGCCGAGGAGGCGTTGCAGCTCCTTCGGCATCTGCTTCACCGTTTCGCGCGGCACCGAAACAAGCTGAATCTCCTGCGGCCTCAGATACGCCACGTTGTGGCTCATGAAGAAGCCGAGCCGCTCGCGGTCCTCGGACATGTTCGCCCCGCCGCCGTGCCAAAGTCCGCCTTCCCACATGAGCATGGTGCCGGAGCGCATGACGACGCGGGTGGTTTCGATGTCTTGATCGACCTTGCGGTCGTGCCACTTGTGGCTGTGGGGGACGATGTGGGTAGCCCCGTTCTCGAGGTCGTAGTCGTCGAGCGCAATCAAGGCGTTGCAGACGAAATGCGGATGCGGGCGGGGGATGGGCCAGAGGCCGTCGTCTTGGTGGAGGAACTGGCGGGTTTCGCCGGGGAGCACGTTGAAGAGGGTGGTGACGTTGACCTGTACGCGGGGGCCGAGCACGCCTTCGATGAGGGCGCGGATGCGGCGGTCGAGGAACAGGTAATCCACAGCACGGGTCTTGGCGAGCAGGTTGTGCGCGCGCCAGGTCTGGCCGGTGTCGGTGCCGATGGCGCGCATTTCGGTGATGGGGACTTCGGTGTTGAAGGCGTGGCGGAGGCGCTCGACCTCTGGCTGCGAGATGAAATCTTCGACGATGGTGTAGCCCTGCTCCTCGATTTCGGCGACCCGTTCGGTGATGTTCAAGCCATCAATAACGAGGTCTGCGCCGTCTTCGGGCGCCTCAGCGGTTGCGTTCATGAGGATTTCGCCTGGGCGCGCTCGCCGTTCTCTGCCTTGGCCGCCTCGCGCTCCCGCTTCATGCGTTCGGCGCGTTCGGTGTTGCGCTCCGAAGTCATCTTGCCGTCGTGGTGCATGTAGTCGTAAGTGGGGCGGATGGTGGTGCGGCCGGCAGCGGGTTCGGTGTCGAACAGGCTCCGGTACTGATCGACGGTCTGGCCGTTCTTGGCGCCTGGTTCGGCGGCATTCATCCGATCCATGTCCCAGTCGCTCTTGCCGAACGGGAAGAGGCTATAGACGTCCATGAGGCCGGCGAAGCGCACGGGGTTGCGGTCCAGCGCCTCTTGGGTGACGGTCTCGCGATACGCCTCCTCGGTCTGGCGGCGACGGCGCATGTACTCGCACTGCAGCGTCATGCGCAGACCAGGAGTCTTCTTCGGATAGGAGCCGTGCCAGGTGTGGTTGCCCCAGATGACCATCGAGCCGGCGGGCGCTTCCACGGGCGTGGCGCGATCCTGCCAGTGCTTGGAGTCGTCCGGTGTCACTTGCCGCCGCCAGCGATGGCTGCCTGGAACGAAGGAGATGGCGCCGTCGTCCTTGGTGTAGTCCGTGAGCATGTAGTGCATGTTGCAGTTGTTGGCGGGCTCCGGCTGGGCGACGAGGGCGGGATCGAGATAGTCGCCGTGGATGCCGGTGCGGACTTCCCCAGGTCCCTTCACCCACGCGGCACAAAGGCTCAGCACGCAGTCCGTGCCGAGCAGCCATTGCGCGAGGCCAAGACCGGCGGGGTTGTAGGAGAGCTGCTCGAAGATCGGGTCTTCCCAGAGCATGAAGCGCTGGATGTCGTTGACGTTGGACCAGCGCTTCTCGGAAAGGCCGTCTTCGCCGTAGCGCCGCAGCATGGCACGTTCGAGGGCCTCCTTGACGCCTTTGCAGAACTCGGGGGGCGCCACCTTCTCCGGCGGCACCACCGTGAAGCCAAACGCCTCGAGCTCAGCGATGTTGGACTCGAGCCCCAACTGGCGCAGCTCCCGATACAGCGGCGCCACCGAACCCGCCGATTTCCAGTCTTCGATCTCCACCCTGCTCGTTCCCTCCGCCGGCCGACGCGCGACGATTCTACTCGGTGGTGGGTGCCGGCGACCAATGGAGGCGTGGGCTCGCGCCGAACGTGGCGCGTGACCGCGGCGGCGGCGCGTCCTTGCCGGGCCGCCCGCCAATGCGTACAACCCGGCCGCTGTGCCAACATTGGCACTGGATGTTCGGCACTCGGGAGAGGTCAGATGGATTTGGGGCTGGAAGGAAAGCGCGGCATCGTCGTGGGCGGAAGCCGAGGGATCGGCAAGGCCATCGCCTGGGAACTTGCGCGGGAAGGCGTTGATCTTGTGTTAATCGCTCGGGATGCCGAACGCCTGGCCGGCGCGGCCTCGGAGATTGGGCAGGGCACGGGACGGCAGGTGCTGAGCGTGGCCTGCGACGTGCGGGATCGCACAGCGGTCGAAGAAGCCGTGGCTTGGTCTGCGCGAGAGCTCGGCGGACTCGAGATCCTGGTCAACAGTGGCTCGGCGCCGGGCGGCTCCGCCACGGCGGTGGGGAAGATCGACACCATCGTCGATGAGGACTTCCTCGATGACTTCAACGTCAAATACATGGGCGCCCTGCGTTGCGCCCGCGCCGCCATCCCGCACCTGCAAGCGGCCGGTTGGGGCCGCATCGTCAACATCAGCGGTCTCAACGCCCGCATCGCCGGCAACATGAGCGGCGGCGCTCGCAACGGCTCGATGGTGCATATGACGCGCACCCTCGCCCAGCAGTTCGGCCGCGACGGCATCACCGTGAACTGCATTCACCCCGGCCTCACCCGCACCGAACGCACCGCCGTGGTGATGGCGGCCCGTGCCGAACGCGCGGGACTGACGCCCGACGAAGTGGAAGCCCGCGACTACGCCGACGACAACCCCCGCGCCAATTCCATCCGCCGCATGGTGGACGCCTCGGAAATCGGCCACATCGCCGCGTTCCTCTGCTCCGACAAGTCCTGGGCCATCAACGGCGAGGTGATCGCCGCCGATGGCGGGGGGAGTCCTTCGGTGTACTACTAGCGAAGCGCGCCTTGCGATCGATCCGACGCCTTGCCATTGGACGTTATTAGCCTGGTCGGGGCAACGTCGTTGACGCAGAGCAGGCAATGCGCAGGATTTCCGGTGGTCATGTCGAAATGTCCGTTTCGCCCGGATAGGGATGTGGCAGGCCATCGGCCAGCAGGAACTGTTCGACCGTGATTCCCTTGACTTGCTCCGTCTCGAACTCGTTGCCGCCGATCACCAGGAGTCCACGGCTGGGGAACGTCCGTGGAAACCAGGCGAAATCGCATGGGCCGGTTCGTCCGACCTTTACCTCGTAGAGTCTGCGCGCATGGTCCACGAAGTCGATCTCGTGTTCCTTCGACGCCCAGTACCAGATCGTCTCGGGATCGTCGATTCCGGCGATGGCTTGGCGACGGAACAGCTCTTGGGCGACCAGCCATTCCACCCAGCGGCCCTTTTCCGCTGGGGGGAGTTGCTTGAACTCGTGGACGGATGCGATGCGACTCGGCGCGAAGGCGAGCGCCACTGAGAGATTGACGAAATGGAACTTGGCGGGTTTGCGCTGCTGGGGTATGTCCTTGTTGTGGTCCCACTGGTATGAGGGAAGCACTGCCAAGGCGTCGGAAAGCTGCTCGATGTAGCCTGAGGCGACCGTGTTGTTGGCGAGCCCCGACTCGCGTGCGAGCTTGAGATAGCCCGTCCGCGAGCCTCCCTGTACGAACAGCGTTCGCATCAGCGCGATCAGGAACTGGCGCGATCGTCCGCTCCTTGCCATCTCGCCGATCACCCAGTCGCGGATCATCTCGAAGAAGTAGGCCGGGATGCGCTCGAATTGCCAGATCTCGCTGGCGGCGACCGGGGAGCCGCCAGAAAGGAGATAAGCGGTCCAGGTGTCCTCGCCCAACTCCCTGTGGAACTGCGCGTGGAAGTCCTTGTAGGCCACCCCGCAGAAAAGGTAGTCCGTCCGGGCGAGCTTGCCTTTGCGGCCGGGCAATCGTTCGGAGCCGCGACGAATGTCGGTGGCGCGGGACCCGGTAGTGACCAAGAGCACGTCGCGCAGGACGCCGCGGTCGGCCAGCCGCTTGACGGCCAACTCCCACTGCGGCAGTGCGGTGATTTCGTCGATGAAGAGTCGTCGCACGGGCGCACCGGACGCGAACATTGGGACCAAGTCCACTATGTTGCGTTCCAAGTCGTCGGCGTCCGTCAGCTCGTCGCCGTTGAGGACGTACGCCGACCCGGGCCCGTAGGCCTCGATTGTCTCCCGGAGCGCCAGTTCGAGCCACGTGCTCTTGCCGTACTGCCGTGGACCACGGATGAGGATCACTCCCGGTTCCTCAGGCAACTCGTCGAGCCCGAAGGAGAACCGAAAGGTGCAAGGCCGGGCCTCGAACTCGACGATCCGAGGCCACAATTCGTCCCGGTCGATTTCGCCGCGAGCGAGGTAGTCGTTTCGTGCGTTAACGTCCACAACGTTAGAGTGTTTAACGTTCAGGACGTTAATAGTCAAGGGCGAGGCGACGGCTCCCGGGGGCCAGCGCGCCCTGAAGGACGCCTTGGTAGTTCGCTCATAGCAACGGATATCAGCCGCCGCACTTCGCCACTGGGCGGCGAATTTCCGGCCGGCCGTTAGGGCAGGCTGAAGACGAAGTACTCGGAGCCGGAGGGTGGGCCCATGCGGCCGCCGCCGGCGGCTATGGCGACGTATTGCTTGCCCGCGACGCTGTATACGGCGGGGGTGGAGAAGGCGGCGGCGGTTAGTTCGGTTTCCCAGAGGATGCTGCCGTCCCGTGTGTCGTGGGCGCGGAACTTTCGATCGGGGGTCGCGCCGATGAAGATGAGGCCGGATTTGGTTACGACCGGGCCGCCGTAGTTGACCGCGCCGAAGCCGAGGTCGGGGTGGGTGGGGAAGTTGCCGAAGGGTACTTTCCAGACGATTTCACCGGTTGCGAGGTCTATCGAGTTCAGCGTGCCCCAGGGTGGTGTGTTGCCCGGCAGGTCCTCGTGGTCGCGCAGGTACACGTAGCAGCAGTGGGCGTAGGTGACTTCGGTGGTTGGTTCGTCGATCACCGGTTCCGGCTGCAGCAAGTGTTGTGCGATGCCGCCGAGGACGTGTTCTTCCAAATGCGCGAAACCGGCCATGCGGCCCTTGCCTTCTTTGATGATCGCGAGTGTTTCGGAGTAGCCGAGGCGCTCGATGACACCCACGAGGCTAGGGCCGGCGTCGGTGCCGCTGAAGTCGGGTGCATGGCAGCTGCCGCAGTGCTGGGCGTAGCTGCCGGCCTTGCTGAAGCCCACCGGGATTTCGCTCAGCGTTAGCGGGCCGGCGACATCATTTGCGTTCAGGATCAGGCGATTGGTCGCTGGATCGAAGGCCGAGCCGCCCCATTCCGCGCCGCCGTCGTACCACGGGAAGAGCAGGATCGTGCCCACCTTGGGCGGCGCCCACGGACGGATATCGTAGTCCTTGATCTTCTCCAATACCGCGGCGCGTGCTTCCGGCGTGCGGTCCGTCACCTCGAAGGTCTGGCGGCTGAAGGCGATGCTGGAGATGGGCTGTGTAGCCGCCGTCACTTCGCCCGGCATGGAGCTTTCCATCGCCGTCTCGGCCTCGAAGATGGGATGCAGCGACTCGCCGGTCTCGCGGTCGAAGACGAACAGGTGGCCGGACTTGGTCGTGAGGGTGACGGCGTCAATCGTTTTGCCGTCGCGCTCGAGTTGCACAAGGGTGGGGGGCGAGGGATTGTCGCGGTCCCACAGATCGTGACGCATAACTTGGTAATGCCAGCGGTACTCGCCGGTGCGGGCATCCAAGGCGACGATGCTGTTGGCGTAGAGATTGTCGCCGAGCCGGGGTGCGCCCACGAAGTCGGGAGTTGCGGAGCCGGTGGGTACGAACAACAAGGCGCGTTCTTCGTCGAGGGTCATGGCGGTCCAGGCGTTTGCGCCGCCGGCCTTCGCGAGCGAGCCCTCGGCCCAGGTTTCCGAACCGCGTCCTCCCGATGCGGGAATGGTGTTGAACTGCCAAACGAGTTCGCCGTCGATGGCGCTGAAGGCGCGGATGGAGCCGGGGAAGGAGTCTGCCCACTCGGCGGTGGTGAAGCCCGTGATGATCTTGTCCTCGAATACGACGCCGGGTGCGGTGAGGCCGAAGTGGCCGCCACGGTCGTTTTCCTTCGGGCGCATGTCTAGGCGACCGCCTTCGCCGAAACTCTGGACCAGTTGACCGTCGTCGGCATTGAGGGCAATGAGTTCTCGGCCGGCGGCGAACAGAATGCGCCTGTCGCTGTTCCCCTCCCACCACATGAGGCCGCGTTGGGCGGCGCCCGGCAGATCGAGGGTCTCGTTGCGCCAGATTTCCTCGCCGGTTGCGGCGTCGAGGGCGAACGGCACGAGCTTGGGCGAAAGGCCATAGAACACGCCGTCCACCACGAGGGGGCTGGTGTACATCGTGCCGCTTGGTTCGCCGGAGTCGTACACCCAGGCGAGTTCGAGGGAGGCGACGTTGTCGCGGTTGATCTGGTCGAGCTCGGAGTAGTGGGTGCGACCGGAGTCGCCGAGGTAGACGGGCCAGTCCACGTCGTGCGTTTCGGGTTCCGGAGTGCAACCGAAGCTGAGAAGGGCGCTTGCAAGTAGCGCGCAATACGCCTTCCACAACGGCCCGTCCGTCACCAAGTCCGCACGATGGTTCATGCCGCCTCCTCCTCGACCGGCTCACCGGCGGCGCGCGCGCGGTCGAGGCGGTTCTCCTCCTCCGGCACCAAGCGACCACGCAGCAGCACCAGGAACACGGCGGGAATAGCAAGCAGCGCCACCGACGCAAGGAGGCTGGTTCGAAGCGCTTCGCCCGGCACCTGGCCGGCCGCCGTCAGCACGTCGCTCATCTCGCCTACCGCATAGGGGCCAACGGCAAGGCCCACCGTCGCCATCAGCAGGTAGAAGGCGGAAGCGACGGCGCGCATTCTCGGCATGACGAGGTCGTTCACCGTGCTTGCCGCGGCACCAAGCCAGCAGGAAGAGAAGACGCTGACGGCGAAGTTGAATGCGTAGGCGACGATCAGACTGTCGGTCAGCAACAGCCCAAGTGCCGTCGGTGCCGTGAGCACAACCGCAGCCATGCCCACATACACGCGGGCGTTGCCGGTGCGTTCCTTGAGGCGGTCTGCGACGATGCCGCCGATGGTGATCCCGAGCCAGCCGCCGATGGCAAAAGAGGCGCCGAGCACGAGTCCCGCCTCGGCCGGGCCAATGCCGTGAACGCGGATGAAGTAGGGCGGTGCCCAGGCGGCAAAGGCATAGGTGACGAGCGAGATGGTCGGAAAGCCGATCACGGCGTAGAGGAAAGCGCGGCTGCCGAACATCATGGCGAAGGCGGGCGCGTCGCGCAGGCCCAGGGTCTGAATCCACGAGAACGCCGCGTAGGTGCCGATGCCGAGGGCGATCCACTGTTCCGGGTCTCCCGTGAGTGTCGTCAATGCCCAGGCGGCGATTGCGATACCGGCAGCGCCGATGAGATTGCGGGTCATCACCGCGCCTGACGCCTTCTCGCGCGCTAGCGCCAAGAGGGTGAACGGCGGCACCACGGCGAGCAACTCTCGTCCGGTGGCGCGGAAGGGGTGTGGGTGCGGCGGCGTGACCAAGCCTTCGCTCAGCCCCCGCACTGGCTCGCGCAGCGTGTACACCCAGAGCGCCATGAGGATTCCTGGGATGCCCACAGCCAGGTACGCCGCCTGCCATCCCTTGAGGCCGAGGGGTGCGAGGGAGGGGTCGGGGTATCTCGCATCCCAGCCCCCGACGATCCAGCCGCCGATGAAGATGCCGATGCCGGCGCCGATGTAGATGCCGCTCGAATAGATGGCGAGCACCGTGGCACGCACCTTGGGGGAGAAATAGTCGGACAGCATGGAGAACGCCGCTGGCGTCGCGCTCGCCTCGCCGATCCCCACGCCCACGCGGTAGGTGGCGAGCGCGCCGAAGCTGCGCGCCGTTCCCGACAGCGCCGTCATCAGGCTCCAGAAGCCGAGGCCGATGGCGATGAGGTTCTTTCGGGTCCAGGTGTCCGCCAGCTTGCCGAGCGGGATGCCGAAGATGGCGTAGAAGACGGCGAACGCAGTGCCGTAGAGGAAGCCGATCTGCGCATCGGAAATGCCGATGTCGGCTTTGATCTCCTCGGCGAGGATGGTGATGATCTGCCGGTCGATGAAGTTGAAGATGTAGACGATGACGAGAACGACAGTGACGTACCCGGCATAGCGCCCACCAACCGCTGGCGCCCTCGGCTCCTCAGGCTCAGCCATAGTCACCCTCCCTTCGTCTCAGGATGGGAGACTACCCCACCTGCCGCACCACGGCCCACCGCAAACGCGCCTTGCGACGCGTTTGCGGGGGATGCGGCTCAGACTGTTGTGCTATTCCGGTTTGCGGAAGAGGAGGGTGTAGCGGTCGGTGTTGCCGGTCACCGATTTGCGACCTACTTCGTAGCGGAGTTCGTCGTCCGGGCGGTAGTGGAGGTCGGAGTAGTCCACAAGCTCGAAGCCGGCGGCCTGGACTTCCTTGATGGTGCGGACGGGGTCCTCTCGGCGCCAGTTCTCGACGGTTTCTGACTGCATGTGGCGGCGCGTGTGGTCCACGACGCCGTAGAGGCCGCCAGCTTTCAAGGACTTGAACACCGCAGCGTTGAGCATGGCACGGCCGTCGTCGGTGAAGTTGTGCATGTTGCGGAAGGTTAGGGCCATGTCGAACTGCGCCTCGCCGAAGTCCATCGAGCCCATGGTGAAGCGGCGCGTGCCTTCCACGGCTTGGTAGTCGTCGTTGGGGATCACGTCGATGTCCCAGCCTGCTTCCTCGGCCATGGCAGCGGCGCCTTGGGTGAAGATCGAGACGGCCAAGCGACCGTTCTCCGCCAGCACCGGGGCGAGGATCTTGGTGTACCAGCCGCCGCCGGGGAACAGTTCCAGCACGTGCATGTCGTCGCTGAGGCCAAAGAACTTCAGCGTTTCCAGTGGCTTGCGGTTGGCGTCGCGAACGGTCTCCGCTTCCGTTCGGATGTCTGCAGCGAGCGCCGCGTTGACTTTCTCCTCGATGTCGGCGGCGGCGATGCTCGCCGCTAGGGTGGCGGCCAAGGCAAGGGAGATTCTCATCGGTTCGGTCCTCGGTTCATTGGATAGGGCTGCCAGCGCTCCAAGGGCGTCTTCGGCAACACGGTGGGGTTGACACAGCTCATCGGCCAGCGGCCGCGCAGCACCAGCGAGACCTCGCGGCCAACGCGGCGTCTTGCGGTGGGACGCATGCGCGTGGAGGCGGAGGCGACATGGGGGGTGACGACCACGTTCGGCATGAACAGCAGCGGGTTCTGTGGATCCGGCGGCTCCTGCTCCAGCACGTCGAGGCCGGCGGTTTGCACCTTGCCGCTCGCCAGTGCCTCGATGAGGTCCACTTCCTTGATGATGGGTCCCCGCGAGGTGTTGACCACGATCACGCCGTCTTTCATCTGAGCGAAGGCGTCGGCGTTCAGCAGGTGGTGGGTTTCCTCGTTGTGCGGCGAGTGGACGCTGATGTAGTCGGATCGTTCCAGGAACTCGCCCCAGGAAACCGGCTCGACGCCGTGCTCGCCGATCGTCAGCTCGCTCACGTAGGGGTCGTAGGCGATGACGTGCAGCCCAAATGCCTTGGCGCGGGCGGCCGTGCAGCGCGCCACGTTGCCGAACGAGAGCAGGCCCAAGGTGCGCCCCATCAGGCGCGGTGTGTGGTTGAGCTGCGGTCGTCCCTTGCCCCACTCGTTCTCGGCGGCAAAGATGTTCTGCTCCTTGGTGCGCCGGATGGCGGAGAGCAGCAGCATCATGGCGTGATCGGCCACCTCCTCGATGAACACGTCCGGCGTGTTGGTGACGACGATGCCGGCGGCGGTGGCCGCTTCCACGTCCACCATGTCGACGCCGACGCTGCCGAGGCCGATGACGACGCACTTGTCCAGGCGGCTGATGATCGCCTCGTCGAAGCGGATGCCCCAGGACGTGATGACCGCGTCGCAGTCGGCAGCGCCCTCGGCGAAGGCTTCGGCGGTGGGGCTTTCCACCTCGACGATGTCGGCCACGGGCGCGAGGGCTTCGAGTTCCAGGGCATAGCGTTCGGAAAGGTCTGCAACCGCCGCCCGGCGCGGAAGCTGCATGGCGACCTTCTTTCTTGGCGATTCACTCATGGGGCTTGAGGGTTCCTTGTGATGGTTGGGAGTGGCCCACTACGGGGCAAGGGTGCGGATGGCCTCTTCTCGGAGTCCCCGCTTGAAGATCTTCTCGGAGGCGATGCGGGGCAATTGCTCGTCGCGAATCCAGACGTGCTCCGGCACCTTGAAGCGGGCCAGGTGTTCGGCGACGTGGGCCTTCACGTCCGCTATGGAGAGTTCCTGGCCCGGATTTCGCGCCACCACCGCGGCGACGGTCTCGCCGAGCCGTTCGTCCGGCACGCCGAACACGGCCGCTTCCATGATGGCCGGATGCTCGTAGAGCACGGCCTCTACTTCCTGACAGCCGATGTTTTCGCCGCCGCGCAGCACCATGTCCTTGAGGCGGTCGGTGATGAAGACGAAGCCCTCCGCATCGACGTGGCCGATGTCGCCGGTGTGTACCCAGCCATCGGTGAGCGCCTCGGAGGTGGCGTCCGGCTTGTTCCAATATTCGCTGAAGTTGTTGACGCCGTGAATCCACAGCTCGCCGGTTTCCCCCGGAGCGGCGTCGCGGCCGTCCGGCAGCACTGCCTTCACATGCACCAAGGGTTCCACGGCGCGGCCGCAACTGCGGGGGCGCTCCATGAGCGCCGGACCGCCGATGGTGGTGGCGAGGCCTTGCGTCTCGGTCATGCCCCAGCCGGTGCCGGCGGCGCCCTTGCCGATGGCCTTCTCCACCTGCCGCGACTGTTCCGGCGCCATCGGCGCACCGCCGCCGGCGCTCTTGAGGCTCGATAGGTCGTATTGGTCCCGATCCGGCGCCTGCGCCAGTTCCGCCGCCATCGTCGGCACGCCGTTGAAGGCGGTGATTCGTTCCGCCTCGATGATGCGCATCGCTTCGGTGACATCCCATTTGTACATGCCCACCAGCTTGCGGCCGGGGCGGAAGGCGGAGAGCGCCTGCACGACGAGGCCGGTGACGTGGAACAGCGGCACGGAGAGGATCATGGACTGCTGGTATGGCGACGGGTTTTCGGCCATTTGCCGCGCCATTTCCGGGTTCATGGCCATGCCCACGGCGCCGCCGCACTCCCAGCCGAGCAGGGCGTTGGTGATGGCGCGGTGGGTGGAGAGAACCCCCTTGGGGTGCGCCGTGGAGCCGGATGTGTAGAGGATGGTGGCATTGTCCTCTGGGGCAATGGCTGGCTCGGGCATCGTCTCGGCGGTGCCGGCGAGAAACTCGTTCCAAGTTGGCAGGTCGTCCTGGCGGTGGCGGATGGTCACCACTTCGATGTCAAGTGCGCTGAGGTGCGGCAGCAGCCGCTCGGTGCGCTCGATGTCGGTGAACAAGAGCCTCAGGCCGCTGTCCTCGATGCCATAGACGAGCTCTTCGCCGGTCCACCAGGCGTTGAGCGCCACCGCCACGCCGCCCATCGACGTGATGCCCATGAACGCGACGATCCACTCGGGGTAGTTGCGAGCGGCGATGCCGACCCGTTCGCCAGGCGCGATCCCGCGTTCTGTGAGGGCATTGGCGACGCGGGCGGCTTCCTGCCAAATGCCGCCGAACGTCAGCCGGGTGTCTTCATAGATGTAGAAGTCCGCATCGGCATGGGCGAGGCCTTGGCGGTAGAGTTCGCGCAGGTTCCGAGGAGCGTGCGCGAACACCGTGAAGCGCTCCCCACGGATGGTCTCGACCCCTGTCTCGAACGGCTGTCCCGGCGCCGTTACCTGGGCGATGGCGTCCGCCCGATCGATTGCCAAAGGCAATACCTCCCCTTGCGCAAGGCGCGCAATCTACCAGATCACGCCCGGCTCTTGTCCTTTCGTGTGCATATGATTGCGCTTTTGGGACAGGTGCCGGGCTACGCCATGACACGAGGGACCGTTCGCATGTTCAGTCGCTTTTTTCGCGATCCGCTGTTCGCCTTTGTGGTGATCGGCGCCGCGGTGTTCTTGGCGGACTTGCTTTGGCAGGAGCGGGCCTCGGATGCGGTAGTGGTGAGCCAGGGCGACGTGGACCTGCTCGCCGAGCTCTGGAGCAGCCGCATGGGACGCCCGCCGAACCCGGCGGAACTCCAGGATCTCGTGGACACCCACGTCACCGAGGAGGTGATGGTGCGGGAAGCGCGCCGGCTAGGGCTCGACCGCAGCGATCCCATCATCCGGCGCCGGCTGGCGCAAAAGCTCACGTTCCTGGTAGAGGACCTGGCGGCGCTCGAGCCCCCGGGCGAGCAAGAGTTGCAGACGTGGTTCGAGGCGCGCCGCAACGAGTACGAGAGTCGGGCGACGGTGACGTTCGATCACATCTATTTTCGTGGTGACGGTGGCCACGAAGCGGCGCTGGCTGCACGCGCTGGGCTCGCGGACGCCGAAACGGGAAAGTGGCGGGAACTCGGCGATCCGTCGCTGCTCGCGCGCAGCTACAAGGCGGCGTCCCGCGATGGCGTGTGCGGCGACTTCGGTCCGACGTTTTGCGATGCCCTCGATGGGCTGACGGCAGCACCGACCTGGCAGGGGCCGCTTGCCTCGAGCTATGGCTCGCATCTGGTGCGCGTCATCAGGAAAACCGCGGCCGGGTCGCCGGAGTATGAGGCCGTGCGCGAACGCGTCCGGGCCGACTACGAGCAGGAACTGCGCATCCAGGCCGGTGCAGAACTGCTTGAGGATTTGCACGAGCGCTATCAGGTTCAGTTGCCGATGTCCGACGGGCGAGGGATGTGATGCGGACCTCTGTATGCGGTCTTCTTGTCGCCCTCTTGGCCTTGTGGACCGGGCCAGTCCTTGCCCACGAGCTGAAGCCCGCCTTTTTGCGCATCGACGCGACTTCCGACACCGACTACGCCGTCGTCTGGAAGCGGCCCTTCGGCACCGGGGGGCCGCTGTCGTTGCGGCCCGTGTTGCCGGCGGGGTGCGCGGCAATGCCCGGTGGCATCGACTTCGTTCAGGGCACCTCCCTGGTGCGCCGCGATGTCGTACGGTGCACGGAAGGCATGGACGGCAAGGTCGTCGGCATCGAGGGCAATGCGGTTGCGATGGCGGACGTCATGGTGCAGGTGACCCTGCCTGACGGGCGTCAGGTCAATGGCGTCATCGGCCGCAACCGACAGGAGCTTTCTCTAAGCGGCGGCGGGGCTCCGGTTGCGGACTACCTCACCATCGGCGTGCATCACTTGCTCCTCGGCGCCGACCACCTGCTTTTCCTGCTTTGCCTCCTGTATCTGCTTGGCACGCAGCGGCTCGGTCCGCTGGTGAAGACCGTAACGGCCTTCACCGTGGCGCACAGCATCACGCTCGCGCTTTCGGCACTGGATGTCGTCGTCCTTCCCGTCGCGCCCGTGGAAGCGACGGTTGCCCTCTCGATCGCCTTCGTGGCCGCAGAAAAATTGCGTGGCGCCGAGGGCACGATCGCAAGCGAGCACGTTTGGATTGTGGCCTTCCTGTTCGGGCTGCTGCACGGCTTCGGCTTTGCCGGCGCCTTGGCCGAAATCGGGCTGCCGCCGGGCCAGGCTGCTCTGAGCCTGCTGCTGTTCAATGTGGGGGTGGAACTCGGTCAACTGGCGGTGGTTGTCGCCGTGGTTGGGATTGGGCGACTTGCCTCAGGCCGCATCACACTGCCGTCGGCGCTCGTGCGGGCACCGCTTTATGTCGCTGGGGGCCTCGCCGCTTTTTGGTTCATGGTCCGCACCGGCGACATCATCGCGCATGCCTGATTTGCACCAGGAGCTGCATTTGGGACGCCGCAACAAGGCTGCTCGGGCGCTTGTGCCAAAGGGCGGGGGAAGGTACGACGCACTTGGCGTGACGATCTTAAGTGGCTTCTTTAACTAACGAACATAACTAATTGTTATGTATTAGAAGATCACTCGACGTTATGGCAGGTACCGCGACGTGTTCGCCTGAGAGATCGACGGTGACGCAAGTCCCGTCCACAAGGGATGCATGGGCGGGCGGCACCTGCCCGTAGGATGCCGGCAGGCCAGTTGGGGTGCCGATGACGGCCTTTCGCGCCATGGCGAGGCCGTCGAGGGTGATCGAACCGCGGCCCCTGGTCGCCTCGAAAAAGTTGTGCAGCCGGCTGTCATCGCTTGCGCGCAGGCTGAACCAGGCCGCGTGTTCGCTCAGCAAGTCCAGCTGCTCTTGGGTCGGCGGGTGACCCTCGTCGGTGAGAAGGATGACCGCGGCACGATGGTGCCACTGGGCGTCGGCCATCGCTGGCCGGCGCTCTGCTGGTAGCCAAGTCGCAACTTGGAGCGGTGTTAGGCTTGGCACAGGCAACACGGCTCGGGGGGAACCGGTATGGGGATTCGGGGTGCTGTTCGACTTGCGCTCGCGCTCGTGACCGCTGCTGCTGCAGCCGCAGTTGCTGCAGACGAGCATCCGAAGGCGCTGTTCGGCGATCTGCACGTGCATACGCGCTATTCGTTCGACGCCTACCTCTTTGGTACGCAAACGACGCCGGATGATGCCTATCGCTTCGCCAAGGGGGAGTCGATGTCGCATTCGGCCGGGTTCGACATTCAGCTTGGGCGGCCCCTCGATTTCTTCGCCGTCACGGATCATGCCTTCTATCTCGGCATGTTCTCCGCCTGGCAGGACCTTTCCCACCCGGACGCGGACAATCCCGAAGTGCGCAAATGCGCCGATGCCGACACGATTGAGGAACGATCCTCGTCGTTCCGGGACTGCTTCGACATTCTCGATGAAGTGGGCCGCGCGGAAGACTCCCGCACCGCCTGGCAGGCGATTCAGGACGCTGCCAAGCGCCACAACGACCCCGGCAACTTCACCACCTTCATAGCCTACGAATACACCTCGTCGGACGAGGAAAACGAGGGCAACCTGCACCGCAACGTCTTCTACCGCGGCGAGGAAGCGCCGCCGCTGCCGTTCAGCCGCCTCGACTCGCGCAACCCCGAAGACCTGTGGGCGTGGATGGACAACCTGCGCGACGAGAGCGGCATCGACGCCATCGCCATCCCGCACAACTCCAACGGCTCCGGCGGCAACATGTTCGAGCTCGAGAAGTACGAGGGCGGGCCGCTCGACGCTGACTACGCCGAACAGCGAATGCGCAACGAGCCCTTGGTGGAGGTCACCCAGATCAAGGGCACCTCGGACACGCACCCCTTCCTTTCGCTGAACGACGAATGGGCGGATTTCGAGATCATGCCGTATCACGTAGCGAGTTGGGTGCGAAGCAAGCCGCAGGGCAGCTATGTGCGCGAGGCGTGGATGAATGGTCTGGCGCTGGAACGGGACGAGGGCTTCAATCCCTATCGCTTTGGCGTCATTGGCTCCACCGACACACACAACTCCGGCGACACGCTGGACGAAGACCGCTTCGTAGGCAAGCTCGGCAAGCTGGACAATCCCGCCTATCGTCGCGGGGCGGTGCCGGCCGGCGAGAGCGAGGCGGGCGATTCGACCTACATCAACAACTATTTCCGCACTTGGAGTGCCTCGGGCCTCGCCGGCGTCTGGGCGCCCGAGAACACCCGCGATGCCATCTTCGACGCACTGCGGCGCAAAGAGACCTTCGCCACGAGCGGTCCGCGCATCAAGGCGCGACTGATGGCAGCCAATGCCGGCGAAGGTGGGATGGGAGACGACGCGGCACAGTGGGTAATGGACAACGGCGTCGTGCAGGGCGCGGACCTGACCGCCGGCGATGGCTCGCCAGCGTTCCTCGCCTGGGCGATGGCAGACCCGGTCGGCACGCCGCTGCAACGGCTGCAGATCATCAAGGGTTGGGTGGACGACGGCCGCACCCACGAGAAGGTGTTTGACGTTGCCTGTTCGGACGGCTTGGAGGTGGATCCCGCAACGCACCGCTGCCCGGACAACGAAGCGGAAGTTAACCTGGAGGATTGCTCCATCACGGAGGGCCTCGGCGCTGCGGAGTTGCGCACGGTGTGGACTGACCCGGAGTATGACCCACGCCAGAGCGCCTTCTACTACGTTCGTGTGCTGGAAAACCCGACCTGCCGCTGGTCCACCTGGGATGCCCTGCGCGCCGGCGTCGATCCCCGCACCGGGGTTGCTGCAACCATCCAGGAACGCGCTTGGACGTCCCCAATCTGGGTGGGCCAGGCCAGCGAATAGCGCACGCCTAAGTCCTCTCGGGGATTCTGGTTACCGATCCAGGGCGCGTCGGCAGTTCGCTGGTGCGAACTGCTGGCCTTCGTGCTCGCGTTCGCTCGCAGCTACGGCTAGCGCCTGTGCAAGGCGGATCTTCGGAGGGAAGGCATTCTGCCTTCCCTGCGCACCGTCAGGTGCGCCGAGCGCGAGGTTCGCGAAAGAAGGGCGCCTGACGGCACCAGGGAAGGCAGAATGCCTTCCCTCCGAGAACCGTCCCATCGCCAAGTCCGACAGCCTCCTAACGCGTTCCGAAGTCTGACCGGCTGCCGGGCGCCGTGTTAGGGTTCGCGCCTTTTCCGAAAGGCGAACATCCATGAGAGAGAACACGGCGCTTGCCGCTTGGCGGGCTGGGGGGCAGACGGTCGGTGGTTGGCTTTCGATTGGCAATGCCTACACGGCGGAGACCATGGCCGGCCTCGGTTTCGACTGGCTGTGCATCGACTTGCAGCATGGGATGCTGAGCTACGACGATCTCACCTACATGCTGCCGGCAATCTCCACCAGCGAAACCATGCCGTTCGTGCGGGTGCCTTGGAACGAGCCGTACGAGATCATGAAGGCGCTCGACGCCGGTGCGTTCGGCGTCATCGTGCCGATGGTGAACAATCGCGAGGAGGCGGAGCTCGCCGTCTCCGCCTGCCGCTATCCGCCGGACGGTCAGCGTTCCTTCGGTCCCATCCGCGCCGCCATGTACGGCGGCCGTGGCTACATGCACCAAGCCAACGAACAGATGGCCTGCATCGCAATGGTGGAGACGGCCGAAGGCATCGAGAATCTCGAGGAAATCGCCTCCACGCCCGGCCTCGACGCCATCTACATCGGTCCGGCCGACCTCGCCTTCGCCCTGGGGCTGAAGCCGGGGCAGGACGACGAGCAACTGCACATCGACACGGTGGCGAAGATCCTTGCGACGTGCCAGAAGCACGGCATCGCCGCCGGCATCCATACCGGCAGCCTCGAGCGTACGCAGCAGTACCTGGAGCAAGGCTTCAACCTCGTGAACCTCGGCTCGGATGGCGGCTTCATGGCGCGGCTGGCAGCGTCGGAACTCGCGGAGGCGAAGCAAACGGCTGAGAAACAGCGCGAGGGCAGCGGGTACTGACATCCGCCGCGGCCGATCGGAAAACCCGGAGGCCAGCAGTTCGCGCAGCGAACTGCCGACGCGCCCGCCAGGGCGCGCAGGCTGCTATTCTCTGTCGATTCGCATTCCGCCGACTGGGGTGCGCGTTTTTTGGGAGGTGGTCATGTTCGAGCCGATCCAGTTTCGCCCCGAGGTTGAAGCGCTCGTTCGCTTCGTGGAAGAGACGCCGCCCGAGGAGATCGTCGAGGCGACCTATGCGAAGTTGCGCGATGGGTTGCCGGTGCGGAACATTCTTGCGGCGAACGCCTTGGCGGTAGTTCGTTCCACGGAGCTTCCCTCGCAGCACCACGGTGGCCCGCTGCACCCCATCTGCGGGGTTCATGCGGTGCATGAGGTGTCGCGGCGGCTGCCGGGCGAAAGCGGCTATCTGCCCGTGCTGCAACACACGGCGCTGTGCAACAACCATGTGCATTCGCCGACGATGGGGCCCTATCTGATGCCGGCGATCGACCCCATGCCCGGCAACCCCGGGGGAGTTCGCAGCTACCACATATCCGATGCGGAGCTTGCCGAGGGCGTGTCGCGGAAAGCGCTCGACGCCGAGGACGAGGTGCAGGCGACGCTGGGGGCGTTCCACAAGAGCCTGCGCGCGCTAGAACCGGCATCAGCCGAGCATTACTTCGTCTGGCTCCTTGAACGGTTGTCGCCTGGTGAGGCGCTCGATCAGCTTCTTCCTCTCGCCATCGCCCGCAACGGCCACGACGACCACAACTTCATCTATCCCGTGTACACGGCACGGGCGATTGGACACATCGGCCAGGAGTGGGCACCGGTGCTGTTCCGGCCGGCGGTGCGCTATCAGGCGCGCAGGGCCTCGCGGCTGATTCGCAACGGCTACGACTTTGCCGATGTGGAGAAGTTGATCGAGGAGTACGGGCTTCTGGATCGGGATATTCCGGAGCGCTCGAACGCCGGCGAAACCGAAACGATCGGGGAACTCGGCATGTCCATGGGCCGGCGGCTCAACTACCTCGACAACATCGAGCCGATGGCGAAGGCGCTGGCGGACGGGCTCTCCTTCGAGGGCGCCGGCGAGGCGCTCTCGGTGGGTGCTGCGGCGGCATACGTCAGCACCAGCTACGGCAACCCGATGGACTCGCACCTGCACACCGGCACCAACAACCGGCGCTTTCTCTTGCGCTGCCCCGGAGTCGGCAAGCGCAGCCGCATTCTGGCGCTGCTCACGGGCTTCACCGGGCCGGAAGTGCTGCTCGCGGAGCGCATGTTGAACTGGCACGACCACCTTGATGATGGCCTGACCGCGTCGCTGCCGCACCTCGGCGAAGGTGCCCTGCTCGACGCCCTCGTCGAGAGCGTGGAAGGCCAGCCGTGGCTCGATTGGCGGAAGATCGGCGTCGCCATGACCACCGCGCCGGACAGCGTGAAGCACACGGTGGCGCTGGCGCGGCAGTACGCCGAGCTTGGCTACGACGCCGGCAAGTATTTCGAGCGCTTCGCCGAGATCGCCTGCCGCGACGACTTCACCGAGATGCACTCGCTCAAGCACTTCCAGGCCATCGCCGACGAGTACGAGACCACGCGCGAGCCGTTCCGCTGGCTGCACATGGTGGCGGCGGCAAAGTCGGCCGCGATCATCCATCTCGGCCGCGAGCACGGCATTTATCGTCAAGCAAAGGAGCTATTGGCTGCATAAGCCGTCGTCGCCAGAAAGGGCGACGGGTTGTTCGAGGCCATGGCTGCACAGACTGAATCAACGGCGCAGCAGTTGCGAGCAACTGCTAATGCACCCGGAGGGCGCACATGTACGAGACCATTTTGGTCGACGTCGCCGACGACGTCGCCACCATCACGCTGAACCGGCCGGATCGGCTCAACGCCTGGACGGGCCAGATGCACCATGAGTTGGACGCGGCCATCTCGGCCTGCAATGAGGATCCAGCCGTGGGCGCGATGGTGGTCACAGGTGCGGGACGGGGCTTCTGCGCCGGTGCGGACATTCGCGACAACTTCAAAAACCGCCTCGAAGGCGAGGAGCGGCAGACCTCCTCCAACTGGATTGAACTCGTGCGTTCCTCCAAGCCCATGATCGCCGCTGTCAACGGCCCGGCGGTTGGTGTGGGCGTCACCATGATGCTGCCGATGGACGTGATCATCGCCTCGAAGCAAGCGAAGTTTGGCCTCGCATTCGTGAAGATGGGCGTGACGCCGGAACTCGCGAGTTCGCATTTCCTCGTGCAGCGGGTCGGCTTTGGTCGCGCGAGCGAAATGTGCCTGACGGGTCGGCTCTACGACGGTGCGGAAGCCTTTTCCCTTGGCCTCGCGGACCGCCTCGCAGAACACGACGACCTGATTGCCGAGGCCCAGGCACTAGCGCGGGAGATGGCAGCGAATCCCTCGCCACACCTGCGCTGGGTGAAGGAACTGCTCACCAAGAACGGCTCCGAAACCGACATTGCCGCCGTGCAGCGCCGGGAAGGCGAAGTGCTGGCCAAGGCATTCGCCTCCGCAGAACACGCCGAAGCGGTGGACGCGTTCCTGAACAAACGTGCCCCGGTCTTCAAGCGGACCGCGGATTGAGGGCTAGCCCAGCCTAGTCTCGGAGGGTACCGCCCGTCTGTCACTCCCCTGCGAGGGGGGAGTGACAGCCGGGCGCGGCGCGGGGAAGCGACGATGCGCGCAAGTGCCTTGACGGAGCGCGTTGGCAGTTCATGGGTGAACGCTACGCTACGCACCGCCTGTCCGACCGGTCTGGGCGGCCCCTGCGCTCTTTGGCGTGATCGCGCTTACTTGATGGGCGCGAGCAGTTCCGGCGCCGTCACCAGTTGGCGGACACCGTGGGAGTGGGACTCGTTGAAGGCGTTGCCTTGCTCGGCCCACCGGTGCAGGGAGTGGATGTCGAGCTTGGCGCATTGGGGCCGCACGCTCCACGTCACCCGGGCGGGGGAGCACTTGCTCTGGTCGTACGAGGGGCCGGTGGTGGAGCCGCGGTAAAGCACGGGTTCGCCGGTGGCGGAGGGTAGAGACCTGGCCTGGTGGCGACCATCAACGACGTTCCCGCCATAGGCCATCGTCATGAAGTCGAGCGCGTCCGGGTCGTTGACCACCAGGAACACCTGCGTCTCCACCCGCAGCAACGGATCGGCACAGGTCTCAGGCACACACGCCCCCAAGCCTTCGCCGGGCGTCGCGTCGCAGGATGTGTGAACCCAATGGACTTCCAGCGTCTCGCCAGGCACAACGCCGTGGTAGGCGCCTGCCGCCGGCGCAAGCTCCGCCTCGCTCAAACTCGGTGTCTCGTTGCACGCATAGCCCCCGTCGTCCTCACGGCTGACGAAAATGCCGAACCCTGGCCCCTTGTGCTCGGCGTTGGTATGGGTGTGGATGTTGCACAGATTCATCTCGCTCGCGGCCGGCGCCAGTGGAAACGCCTCGTCATTGAGTCCAAGCGGACTGCCGATGTCGCGCGGCGCCTGTGGCCCCATGTCGATGCACAATTCCGCGCTTGGTGCCGTCTGGTCGGCCGCCACGCTGCCAGCGACTGCGCCCACCGTGACCAAGACGTTGCCAAGGTGTTGGATGACTTTCATGGGTTGTCTCCTGTTGGGGCTTCAGCCCGACCTTGCTGCTTCGATGGAACAAACGCGTAGCAAGTTGATGCTTACAGGATTTAACTCGAAGGGAAAGCCTCGGAGGGAAGGCATCCTGCCTTCCCTGCGCGCCAGCGCACTTGCTTCATTTCGGCAGACGGAAAAGCGCCTATCGGCGCTTAGGGAAGGCAGGATGCCTTCCCTCCGAGGGCCCTTCAAGCCTGTCCCTTGCGCCTCAGCGACTCGGCGCCCCCTGCGCCCTCGGCGGGATGGGAACTTGCATCTGGGAACGACCTGCCCTCGTTGTGGGCAGTGCAGCGCGCTATTTGTCCGCACGGTGCTTGGCCACCATTTCCTCGTTCAGTTCCAGCCCCAGGCCCGGGGCCGTTGGTGGCGTGATGAAGCCTTGGTGGAAGCGGATGGGGTCGACGAAGATGTCGTTGTGGAGGGAGTCGCCGTTGTATTCCTGGATCAGGAAGTTGGGCGACGAGGTGTCCACGTGGACGGCTGCGGCCGCGGCGATGGGGCCGACGTACATGTGGGGGGCGATCATGGCGAAATGGGCTTCGGCCATGCCGGCGATCTTCTTCGACTCGAGGATGCCGCCGCACTGACCCACGTCTAGCTGGATGATGCCGGCGGCTTGCTTGTTCAGGATCTGGGCGAACTCGTACTTGGTGACAAGGCGCTCGCCAGTGGCGATGGGGATGCTGGTCTGGCGGGCGACGCGGGCCATCTCGTCGACGTTTTCCGGTGGCACAGGCTCCTCGAACCAGAAGGGGTGGAACTCCTCGAGCACCTTCGCCGCGCGGATGGCGCCGGAGGTGCTGAACTGGCCGTGGGTGCCGATGCCGATTTCGAGCTCGTCGCCCACGGCGTCGCGGATGGCGCGGAAGATGCGGGCGGCGTGCTTGAGGTCCTTGAGCGGGATGTCGCGAGGCAGGGGGAACAGTGGCATGAAGGGATCGATCTTGCAGGCGGTGTTGCCTTCCTCCACCAGCTTTGCGGCCACCTCGCCTGCTTTTTCCGGGTTCTCCCAGATGCCTTCGGCGGGCATGTAGGCGTAGGCGCGCAGCTGGTCGTGGTACTGCCCGCCCAGGAGGTTGTAGACGGGCTGGCCGGTGGCCTTGCCGACGAGGTCCCAAAGCGCCATCTCGATGGCGGAGATGGCGGGCGTGGCGTAGAGGCTGGGATGGCGGTAGTCGTGTCGAGTGCCGTAGATGCGCTGCCAGAGCTTCTCCACGTCGAAGGGCGACTGGCCGACGACGAACTCCTCGCACATGGATTCGAGCAGTTGGATCTGGGAACGGAGGTCTGCCGCGTGGCCCGTGGGGCGCTCGCCGAGGCCGATGAGCCCTTCGTCGGTGAGGAGCTTGATGAAGAGCCATTGCCGACCGCCACGGTAGGGCGGGATGTTGTCGATGACGATGGTTTCGATGCCGGTGACCTTCATGCTCTTCGTTCCCCTCCGGTTGGCACAAATGCTGGACAAGAATACACTATCGAACGTGAGCGGAAACGGGGGTGTATCGACGGCTCTGCCGAGGGAACGGCAGGGGACGTTGTTGACGCCGCTCGAGGCGCCGCCGCCGCATTACTACGCCAGCAACCTGCTCAAGGTGGTGACGCACGTTCACGAGCTCTACAGCGATCTTCTGACCGGGGAAGAAAGAGCGTGGGGTGAGCGTCTGGCGGCAGCATCTGAAGCCGCGCAACGGCTGTTTGCCCGCATCGTCACGCGCAAGGGGCCGCTGGTTCGCGTCGATGCGCTCGACTACCCGGAGGTGCCTCGGCGGGATGCGGCACTCGACGAACTTGCCGAGGCATGCCTGATCGAGCGTTGCCCAGCGGCGCCGGCCGCGGATGTGGTTCGGCTGCTGCGTCTCAGCGAACTGTGCATCGCGTTTGCAGACCTACCGCGGGGCAACAAGGCGCTGCAGATGGAGTGTGCGCTCGACCGCCATGCCGAGGAGGAGGTTCTGGAGCGAGTGGCCTCGCACGCGCCGTGGCTGGGCCTCGCAACCCCGGAAGTGCTTGGCCTCTACCAACTGCTGTTTTTCGGCAATCCACACCAAGACCTGACAACATTCGTGCTGCGCGACTTGGGCGTGCATCGCTACGCCGAGGTGTCCATCAACCGCGCCAATCGGCAGTTTCCGGACCGGGAGGCATTGCAGCGCACCCTGGCCTTGCAGGAATTCAGCGCGCTCGTGCATGAGTTGGGCCCGCGCCCGGACCCGGAACTGGCGCGCCCCGTCCTGGAGGCGCTTTGGCTGCCGAACGACGACCGCGCCTTGGAACGTCGGCGCAGCCGCATCCTGAATCACCTTGGCCGGGGACTAGAGCGTGCCGGCGACTTCGACCTTGCCCTCGCGTGCTACACCCGCTCGTCGCTGCCGCCGGGGCGCGAACGTCGCACGCGCATCTTGAAGCGGCTCAGCGACGAGCGCGCCGTGGCCGGCATGAAGCGGGCGATCCTCGACGCGCCAAGGTCCGCTCTGGAACGCGATTTCGCCCGCCGATTCGGTTGCTTTTCGCCGCGGCCGGCACCGTATTTCGACATGGAGCTTCCGCCGGACTTCGCGCCGATGAGCGGGTCCGTTGAACAGACTGCGCTCGCGATGCTCACGGCGGAAGGCGGCGTCGGCTGGCACACGGAGAACCACCTGCCGATGGCGATGTTTGCGCTGGCCTATTGGGAGTGGATCTTCGCGCCGGTGCCGGGTGCCTTCACCAATCCGTTTCAGACCGGGCCTCGCGACCTTTTCTGGCCGGATTTCTTCGCCGCCAGACGGGAATCATGCGAGGACCCGCTGGCGTCACCCCTCAAGCCGAGGCTCGTGCGGGTGGAGCGGCAGGCACGCGGGATCGCCAATCGCCTGTTCGGTTGGCGCCGGTTCCCCACCGAGGCCGCGGCGGCGGTGTTCGAGGCCATGCCGGAAGACGACATTCGAGCCTTGTTGCGCATCGTCACCGACGACCTCGATCAGGCGCGCTCCGGCTTCCCAGACCTGACGCTCGTCCACGCGGACGGCAGCTATGAGTTCGTCGAGGTGAAGGGCCCGGGAGATCGGCTGCAAGTGAACCAGCACCTTTGGATCGGCGCACTGGAGCGGGAGGGGCTGCCCGTGCGGGTGTTGCGGCTCAGCCACCCCGGTGCGACGAACCAGTGAACGCCACCGCCCGGCCAGCGGACTCCCTCGCAGGGCCCCTAAACCGGGCCATCGGCGTGCGCGATCTTGCCGCTTTCGTGCACCGGCGCGGCGACATCCACCACCGCTACGAGAAGGCGACGCTGGCGGAGGAGGGGATCGCGCGCCAGAAGGAGTGGCAGAAGCATCGAGGCGACGGCTATCGACGCGAGTTCTTTGTCTCCGGCGAGTGGCATGGCATCGAGGTCGCCGGGCGTGTGGATGGCTGGGACGCCGCTGCCGGGGTGGTGGAGGAGATCAAGACCACCCGCGTCGATGCGCGCGCGCTGCACGAGCACCTGGGACACCTGAATCTGGCGCAGCTGAAGCTCTATGGCGGGATGCTGGCACTTGCCGGAGAAGCGCCGAAGCTGCTGCGGCTGATTTACCTGCATCCGGACGAACCCGGGGAACTGGTGCTCGAGGAACCGGCAGACGCGGACGAACTGACGGCATTCGTGGAGCGCACCTCTGCTGCCTATGCGGATTGGCTTGCCCGCGTGGCGGCGCGAGTCGCCAAGCGGGATGCGTCGCTGAAGGCCCTGCGGTTCCCCTATGGCGAGTTCCGCAGCCACCAACATGGGCTTGCGCGGCGCATCTATCGCGCCTGGCGGGACGAAGAGCACTTGCTCGTGGATGCTCCCACGGGGTCTGGCAAGACCATGGCGGCGGCGTTTCCGGCCTTCAAGGCGTTGGGGGAAGGAAAGGTGGATCGACTAGTCGTGCTCACTTCCCGCACCACCGGACAGGGCGCCTTCGAGCGCGCGTTTGACGACTTGGCAGACGCCGGCGCCCGTGTCTCGGCCGTCACGGTGACCGCCAAGGCGCGCATATGCTTCAACCCAGAGTTGCCCTGCGATCCCGATCTTTGCCAGTTCGCGCGCGGCTACTTCGACCGGATGCCGGCCGCGCGGGACGATTTGCTGGCTCGGGGCGCTGTCGATCGGGCGGCGGTGGAAGAGGTGGCGCAGGCGCATCGGGTGTGTCCGTTCGAGCTCTCGGTGGACGCTGCGGCTTGGTCGGATGCGATCGTTGGCGACTGCAACTACGTCTTCGATCCAGTGGTGCGACTGGCGCGGCTGCAAACGCCGACCTTCCCGCGCGCGGCGATGCTGGTGGACGAGGCACATCGCTTGGGAGAGCGGGTGCGCGACATGCTCGGTGCAACGCTCTCGCGGGGGGCGGTGAAGGACGCGCTCAAGGAGTGTTCTCGCTCGCTGGACCAAGCCGGCGCGGCCGCTGCACTGCCGGGCCTGCGCTCGGTGGATCGGGCGCTTGCCTCGCTCGCACGCGAAGTCTTTGGAGCCGCGCAGGGGCGCGTTGAGGGGGAGCGGGAAATCGAGCCGCCCGCCGCGTTGCTTCGCGCCATCGACCGCCTGCTGCACGATGGCTCGCGGGGGGTGGAACTGCCACACGGCGGGGCGGCGCAGGACGCATGGTTCGACTTGACCCGATTGCGCCTGGCGTCGGAGTGGGCGGCGAGTGCGCGGGAAGCGGGGGACGACACCGACTTTGCGTGGGTTGCGCGCTGGCAGGGGCGGAATCTCACAGTCGAACTGGTGTGTGCCGCGCCCGGTACCCACATCCGCACGCGGCTCGGCGACTTCCACGGCAGCGTGCGCATGTCCGGCTCGTTTCGACCCCAGGCGACGCATCAAGAGGTGCAGGGGTTCGGCGCGGATGCGCCAGCGGTGGCGGTGCCGGGGCGTGCCGACGGTCTTGGCCTGTTCGCGGTGGTCGACGTCTCCACCTACTACCGCGACCGTGAACGGACACTGCCTCGTCTGGCGAGGCTGGTCCGCGACGTGACGCAAGCTCACCCCGGCGGCTATCTGGTGGCGTTCCCCTCGTTCAGCTATGCAGAGCAAGCCCACGCGGCGTTCACGGCTTGCTTGAGTCAGGTCGATGGCATGGGCCCGGCCACCCGCTGCCAGCAACGGACGATGGATCTGGAAGAGCGCGCCGCATTCATCGACTGGTTGGGCAGGGTCAGGGCCGCAGGTGACGATCGCGCTCGGATTGCGTTCGTGGTCATGGGCGGGCTGTTTGCGGAGTCGGTGGACTATCCGCCGGAAGCGCTCGATGGAGTGATCGTGGTGGGGCCGGGGCTTGCCCCCAAGTCTCTCGGCCGAGACTTGGTAGCACGCGCCGCCACGGCGCGGGGCTTCGACGGCCATGCGGTGGGCTATCGGCAAGAGGCGATGACCCGGGTGGTGCAGGCTGCCGGCAGGGTAGTGCGCGGGCCTCGAGACCGGGGCCTCGTGCTACTGGTGGACCCCCGCTTCACAGAGCCCAGCTTTACGGAGTTCTTCCCCGGCCACTGGGAACCGCAACCCATCCGCGCCCAGGATGCCGGCACGCATGCCCACAGTTTCTGGGCTTCGTAGGGGCTCGACCCGTCCCGTGCCGGGTTTGTCGACGCATTTGACACGGGCGGGGACAAGCCCTGCCCCTACGCGTCCCGTGTCGAGTCCATCGGTGCGTTCCAACGCATTCGTCGTAGGGGACAGGCCCGTGCCCTACGGCCCTCGCGCCGCACGCAGACTACACTTACGCGCGTCGGCGCTTGAGAGATGCCATGCATCGCAAGACCAAGATCATCTGCACCGTTGGCCCCGTCACGCACTCCTATGCGGCACTGGAGGCGCTCTACAACGCCGGCATGTCGGTGGTGCGGCTCAACATGTCGCATTCCGACCACGACTCGGCGGCGGAGATCATCCACTGGGTGAAGACGCTGAACCGCAAGGTGAAGTATCCGGTGCCCATCATGCTCGACACGCAAGGCCCGGAGATCCGCACCGGCGTGCGCGATGGCCCGCTCGCACTCGTGGCCGGCGAGGAGGTGTTTCTCGACGTCGAAGCCGTGGACGAGGCCGAGCGGGACCGCGACCGAACCATCCACGTCAACTACCCAGACCTGCCTTCCGCGGTGAACGTCGGCGACCGCGTGCGGCTCGACAACGGCCTCATCAACCTCTTGGTGGAAGGCAAGGAACCGAGGCGGCTGCGCTGTCGCGTTGCGGACGGCGGCAGCCTCGGCAGCCGCAAGCACGTCAATCTGCCGGGCGCGTACGTCAACCTGCCTGCCATCACCGACAAGGACAAGGCCGACATCGCCTTTGGCGTGGACCAGGAAATCGACTTCGTCGCGCTTTCCTTCGTCCGCGACGCCACCGACATTGAGGAGCTGCATTCGCTGCTCGGACCGAAGGGCCGCCGCGCCGTGAGGGTGATGGCGAAGATCGAGAACACCGAGGGCGTGAGCCACGTCGAAGCCATCGCCAAGGCCGCCGACGCCGTGATGGTGGCGCGCGGCGACCTCGGCATCGAGACGGACATCGCCGAGCTGCCCAACCTGCAGCGTCGGTTGGTGGAAACCTGTGCCCGGCTCGGCAAGCGTTGCGTGGTGGCAACCCACCTGATGGAGTCGATGATCGAGAACCCCATCCCCACCCGCGCCGAGGTGACGGACGTGGCGAACGCCATCTACGAAGGCGTGGACGCGGTGATGCTCTCGGGCGAGACCAGCGTCGGCAGATACCCCATTCGCTGCGTCGAACAGCTCGCCAACATCGCCCTTGCCAGCGAACGACAGAAGGGCTTCGAGCTGTGGAAGCTCCTCGCGATCGACGCGCCCCTGCAGCACATTGCCACCTCGGCGGTTTCGCTGGCGGAGGCGGTGAACGCCGCTGGCATCGTCGTCATCACGCGGAGCGGGCTGACGGCCGATTTGGTGACCAGTTGCCACCCCGAGCATGTGCCCATCTATGCCTTTACCAATCGCAGCCAGACCCGACGACGCCTGATGCTGAATCGCGGCGTGTTCGCCCACCGCACCCCCTTCAGCCGCGACCCGGAGAAGACCATCCAGACGGCCCTCGGCGTGCTGAGGGAGCGTGAGGGGATCGATCCGGAACGGGAAGTGGTGGTTGTCTCCGACATCCTCACCGACCGCCGCGTGGACGCCATTCAGATCCGACGCGTCGGATTGGAGCCCGTCAATCCGCCCATGACCCTCGACGAGTAGGGTTGTCTCGTCGCCCACTCGATCTTTCGCCGACGTGTCGATGGCTTTTCGACCGCCCTGGCGCGTCGTGCTCTGGAGGGAGGGCGTCCCGCCCTCCATCCGCCCCGCACGGGCAGGCATCTACCGGCCGCCGCCGGCCTCCCGCGCCCACTCGCCCGCCGTGGAGCGCGGGGCCGCCCC
>JAPPDJ010000082.1 GCA_028824555.1 Gammaproteobacteria bacterium
GGGATGGCGGGTCTTCGGGTTGGCCAAAGCGGTCCCAGTACACGAGGCGATAGCCCGGTGCCCCGAGGCCCGGGATGTAGTAGAAGCTCCACAGCAGGATGCGGTCCAAGGCGCGGGTGGCGGCGTAGAAATCCTCCGAAGTCCGTGCCGCCATGACGTGCTCGATCAGCGCGTCCACGGCGGGGTCGCGGATGCGGTTCCAGTTCTGGCCACCGGCGGAATCCGCCGACTCCGAGCCCAGTCGATTGCGCAGCATCACGCCCGGAATGTTGTTCGGCACGAAGGAAATCTGCCCGCCTTCGAACTTGCCATTGCGCATTCGGTAAAGCCAGTTCGACGTCTCCAGATTGCGCGCCGTGGTGGCGATTCCCACTCGGTTCATGGCGTTCATCAGGGGCGTCTCTTGGCGCAGGCCAAAGGGCGAGCCGAAGATGAAGTCCACCGTGAACGGCATGCCCGTTTCCACGTGCACCATCACGCCATCCTGGATTTCCCAGCCAGCCTCGCGAAAGAGCGCGAGCGCCCGCCTCACGTTGTCGCGGTTGAAGCCGTAGCCGGAGGTCTCGTTGCCGAGCCACGGTTCGGTGAAGACGCGCTCGGGAATCTTGCCGCGCCACGGTTCGAGCAGTTCGAGCTCACGCGCCGACGGCAATCCCTCCGAGGCCATGGGCGAGTTGTAGAAATAGCTCTTGGCGTAGTTGTAGAAGCCATACATCAGCATCCGGTTGGTGAGGCGGAACTCCGACAGCAGCCACAGCGCCTCGCGCACCCTTATGTCCTGGAACTTGGGACTGTCGAGGTTCCACATCACCGGCGCCCACAGCCCCCACGGCCGGCTGAGATGCACCAACTCGCGCTTGAACAGCCCCTCCCGCACCGCCGGAAAGCCGTAGCCCGTCATCCAGTTCTTGGATACCGTTTCGGTGCGGATGTCGATCACGTCGCCCTTCTGCGACTCCAGCATCACCGACTCGTCACGGAAGTAGTCGTACTTGACGAGGTCGAAGTTGTGGCGGCCCCGGTTGACGGGCAAGTCCTCGCCCCAGTAGTCGGCCACTCGCTCCAAGGTAACGCTGCGGGTGAACTTGAACTCCTTGACGCGATAGGGGCCGCTGCCGAGCGGCGGCACCACCGTGGTCTTGGTGATGTCGCGGGTCTCCCAATAATGCTTCGGCAGGATGGAGTAGCTGGCGACCGCGAACACGAGGTCTGGATTGGCAATGGCCTCCGGGCGAATGGAGAACAGCACTTCGTTCGGCCCGATCTGCTCGATGGTACCGAGTTCCATCAGCGCCGTGCGCACGCCGACGGCGGCCTTCTCCTGCAAGGTGTGGAACGTGAACACCACGTCCTCGGCGGTGAGCGGCTCGCCGTCGTGCCAGCGGGCACCGTCGCGGATGCGGAAGGCGAACCGGCGGAAGTCGTCCGCCACCCACACACCGGAGGCGAGCCGCCCGTAATAGCTCGCCGGCTCGTCCACCGCCTGTTCGAGCAGCCGATCGTAGATCAGCGCCCCTTCGCCCAGCCGCTCGACGCCGCGGGCGACGCGGCCACGGTCCAAGATGCCGTTGAAGCTGTCGAACGTGCCCATCTGCGCGGCGCGCAAGGTGCCGCCCTTGGGCGCATTCGGATCCACGTAGTCGAAATGCTGGAAGCCCGCGGGATACTTGAGGGGTTCGAGATACGAGGTGCCGTGTCGGTACTCGATCTCCTCTGCGCCAACAACCAACGCCGCCAGGCACCAAGCCACGCCAAGCCAGCGCCGCCACCTGGCGATGACCGCATCCGATGCATGCACCCCATCCCTCACTACATAAGCCCGTGGCGCAAGAATGCCCTATCCAACGAAGGCTAGGAGCCTGCGGCGCAGAAAACTACCGCAAGAGCGATCGGATGCGTTGGCAGTTCGCTTGCGCGAACTGCTGTGCTTCGACGAATACGGGGCATTCAAGACGGGCCGGGACAAGCCCCGCCCCTACGAGGCAGTGGCTGCTGCTGGGCCGATGCCGCGCATCGCGAAAACCGCCGCGAGCAGCAGTGCCAATGCGGCGAAGAACGTCGTGGTGGTGTGCCAATCCGCGATCTCTGCGGCGCCGCCGCCAGCTAGAGCCAGCGAAATGCCCGTCAGCTCCGCCCCTGTGCCGGCTACGCTCGTGACCGTTGCCCGCGCATGGCCCTTTATGGCGCGCTGCAGCTGCCCGGTGAGCAGCACGCTCGCGGCGCCGTTGATGCCGAACGAGATCACCAGGATGGCGGCGGCGACGTAGCCGGAGGTGGGCACGGAAAGGGCTAGGAAGATGGCTGCAACGCCGAACACCGCTGCCACGCGACGCGGCGTGCGCGCGGGAATGCGATGCGCCAAGGCGACGGCGATCACGTTGGCACCTGAGCTCGCGGCATAGACCATGCCTATGTCGAACAGCGTGACCCCGCCCTTCTCCGTCAGGAACACCGGCATGAACTCGTCCATCAAGCCCCAGATGCAGGCGATGGATGCGGTCATCAGCACCACGCGAAACACCAGCGGACGCCCCACCGCCTCCCGAACGCCGGCTCGCAGGGTGTCGAGATAGGCCTCGTGCTCTTGGGGCGGAGGGCCGGTGCGTGGAACGTCGTTGAGGCCGAGCCAGGCGATGGCCGCCGCGATCCAAGGACCGAGCGCCGACAGCACCAGCGGCAGTTCGAATCCCGAATGCTCTGCCAAATAGCCGCCACCGAGGAAGGCGACGATGGTGCCGAGGCTGCCAGCCGCGGCGCCGCGTCCGTGGATCTGCTCGAACCGCTCCGGTACGCCTAGCTTGTGCAGCGTGTCGTGCAGCAACGCTTCCTCGGTGCCGGATCGAAGCGTCGATCCCACGCCCCAGAGGACGAAACCCAACAGATAGCCGCCGTAGCTCGGCAGCAAGAACCAGGAGAGGAAGCCAACGCCTTTGATGATGTCGGACAGGCCAATGAGCCGCACTCGCGACACGCGATCGGCAAGTGTCCCGGACGGAATCTCCGCGAACAGCACGGACGCCGACCAGAACGCCAGCAACGTCGCAAAGGCAAACTCCGAGACATTCTCGGTCATCATCACCGCGTACACGGGATAGATGAGCACCACCTCGCGGGCAAACCGGTGCCCACACCAAACGGCTTGAAACGAACGCAAAGTCATAGGGGCGGGATCAGCCTTGGAGGGGGCGCATTCTGCCCTCCCTCCGAAGGCCCTGATAGCGCGAACTGGTCTTCGTGCTCGCATTCGCTCGTAGCTACGGCTTTCAGCCTGTCGTACTTCGCCACTGCACGGCAAATGCACGACAGACTGATAGCATGGAACCAATCCCCCGACAGTAACTGGCGAGTGACAGTGAGCGACAATTCCATCAAGACCGGCGCTTCCAAGATTCCCTGCCCGGACTTCCCCGACCCTGCATTCGTGACTCCCCCGCCGCTGGCCGATGCCAAGGTAGCTCTCGTCACCTCGGCCTCGCTGCACCACGAGGACGACGACGATTTCCTCACGGTCGATTCCGGCTATCGCGTGCTGCATCGACGCCGGCGCGACATCGTCGTGGGGCATTGGAGCCCCAACTTCGATGCCAGCGGCGTCACCGCTGACCTCAACGTGGTGTTCCCGATCGACCGGCTCGAAGAGATGGCCAAGGACGGCACTGTCGGCGATGTGTCCGATGTGCATCTCGCCTTCGCCGGCAACCAGTTCGACCTCGCCGCCATTCGCATGGACGGCGGCCCGGCCGGGGCGGAGTTGCTCAAGCAACACGAGGTGGATGTCGTCCTCCTCACCCCTGTCTGACCCCTCTGCACGCGTACGGTCAGTACGCTTGCCCACATCTTCGAGGCGGCCGGCATCGCCACCGTCACCATCGGCTCGATCCGGGAACAGCTTTACGGCACCGCGCCGCCGAGGGGACTCTTCTGCGATTTCCCGCTCGGCCGCCCCCTGGGCGTGCCGGACGATGCCGCGTTCCAGCGCAAGGTGATGGGGCGGGCCTTCTCCCTGCTCGGCAGCGAAGCGCCCACCGTCGTCGACTACGACGTCGTCATCGACGACGAGAACCCCGAAGTCCTCATGTGCCCGTTGCCAGCGCGCATGGACCCGAATGCCCACCCGGCGTTGGACGAGGCGCGGGGCTTAAGGCCCGCCTACGACCGCGCCGTGAAGAAGTACGGCAACCGCGCCGGGGCTGCCCGACTGCTCGATGCCGATGCCATTCCCGCCGCCATCGAAGCGTTCGTGCGCGTGGCCCACGGCAAGCCTTGGAAGGAGGCTGGCATTCCGGGCATTCCGGCGCGGGTGTCGCAGGACATTCGCGGCTACTACGAGATGGCGGCGATGGAGATCGCCGGGCACACGCCGGCCGCCTGGGCCGGCTTTCGCTGGTTTCGCGACCACACCCGCACCGGCGAGATAATCCGCGCTGCCAGGGACGCCATGCGCGACTCCGGCGCCAAGGAGCCGCTGTGGCGCTTCCTCATGCCGAGCGACTCCTGAAGGTGGCGGTGCGGCGGTGGCGCAGCGGCGTTCGCTGGCTGTGCGCGGCGCTTTTCGCTGTCGGTTGCATTGCGGTTGCGGGCGCCGACAAGCCCGTCTTCTACGTCTATCTCGCCGGTCCGGAAGTGTTCTTGCCGGGTGCCGCCGAGGCCGGCCAAGCGAAGAAGGAAGCGATCGAACAACTGAACGCCAGCGGCCTTTGGGACTTCCGCCTGGTGGGGCTTTATCCGCTCGACAACGACATTCCCGACTTCGCGCCGAACCGCGACACGGGCATCCGCATCTACCAAGCCAATCTCGCCATGATGCACAAGGCCGATGTGGTTGCCGCAAACATGGTGCGCTTCCGCGGCCCCGGCATGGACGGCGGGACGGCGTTCGAGATGGGCTACATGCGCGGCCTCGGCAAGCCGGTGTTCGGCTACTACGACGCGGCGCCGTTTTATGGCAAGGAGGAGGCAGCCAGCCTCTACCCAGACAAAGTCGCCCTCCACCACGGCCTGCATCCCGACCAGCCTGACGTCGACATCGATGGCCTCACGGTCGAGAACTTCGCCATGACCGACAACCTGATGATGGTGGGCGCCCTCGCCGACACCAACACCGACGTGCAGCCCTCGTTCCAGGAGGCCCTGCTGCGGATCGCCGAGTTCCTTTCTAAGCAGGTGCAGGCGAAGCGCTACGCCCGATAGGGGGCCCTTGGAGGGAAGGCATTCTGCCTTCCCTAGCGCCGACAGGCGCTTTTCGACCGAAGCCCATTCGGCGCGCTCCTGCGCGCCAGGGAAGGCAGGATGCCTTCCCTCCAAGGGCCCGTCCATGGCCAATCGCGAAACGGGCGTCATGGGGCGTTCCTCGGTGGTAGGCTGTTAGGCACACAGCCGGCAGATGGGGAAGGCCATGAGCACGCTCGCGATTCGGAACGGTTTGGTGGTGGATGGTACGGGCGGGGCGCCTGTACGGCGGGATGTGTTTGTGCAGGGCGGCAAGGTCACCTCCTCGGTGGATGCCCCAGAGCGCACCATCGACGCCACCGGGCGGGTCGTCAGCCCCGGCTTCATCGACATCCACACCCACTTTGATCCGCAGCTTTGCTGGGATGGCCTCGCGACGCCATCGCTGGAACACGGCGTAACCACCGTGGTCATCGGCAACTGCTCGCTTTCCCTCGCGCCGGTGAAGCCGGAAGGCACGGCGAAACTGATCTCGATGTTCCAGGTGATCGAGGACATCAAGAAGCCCACCTTCGACGCCGCAGTGCCGTGGTGCTGGGAGACCTTCCCGGAGTACCTCGACTTCATCCGCGGCAAGCTTGGCGTCAACGTCGGCGCGTTGATCGGCCACTCTGCGGTGCGCGCCTACGTCATGGGCGCAGCGAGCCAGGAACGAGCCGCCAACGCGGCGGAAATCGACGAGATGTGCCGCATCGTCGAAGAGGCGATGGCCGCCGGTGCGCTCGGCATTTCGAGCTCCTACCTCGACATGGACGAAAACATGCGTCCGGTGCCGAGCCGCTACGCCGAGATCGACGAGAAGCTTGCCCTCGCCAAAGCCATGTCCGCGAGCGGGCGCGGCGTCTGGCAGGTCGTGCCCTACATCGTCGATCCCGAACAGTTGCTCGACAACATCCGCGAGCTTGGCGACATCAGCCTCGCTGCCAACATCCCGTGCAGCTTGCAGCCGGTGCTCGGTTCGGGCGGCCGGGCGCTCGACGATCAGGTTCGCGCGCTGACGGAGCAGCACGAACGCGGCGCGCGGGTGTATGGCCAGACGATGCCGCGCACCTTCGACATGAACATGCGGCTTTCCGAGACCAGCATGTTGCTCTTTGGCTATCCCACGTGGAAGTCGATCATGGACTTGCCGGCGGGCGAGCGAGCGGCCGAGTTCGGCGACCCCGCCAAGCGCCAGGCGCTGGTGGAGGAGATGGTGCCCCGCGAGAACAGCATCTTCGGCATCGGCCACATGCGCGTCGGCGACGTCAAGTCGAAGGAAAACGAGCAATACCAGGGCCGCACCGTCACCGAGATCGCCGAGGCGGAAGGCAAGCGGATCGGCGAGGTGGTGCTCGATCTTTCCCTCCGCGACGACCTCGACACCGAGTTCAAGCTCGAGGGCGTGGTCAACGCAGATCAGGACGCGGTGGCGCGCTTGATCGACAGCCCCCTGTGCCACTTCGGTGCCTCGGACGCCGGCGCCCACATCACCCAGTTCTGCGGCAGCGGCGACACCACCTACATGCTCTCCCACTTCGTCCGCGAAGCCGGCACCATGCCCTTGGAACGCGCCGTGCATCGCATGACCGGCGAAGTGGCGCGGGATTGGGGCATCCAGGACCGAGGCACGCTAGAAGACGGCCAGGCTGCGGACATCGTGATCTTCGACGCCGATCGCGTCGCCATCACCAAGGACGAGTTCGTGGACGACTTCCCGGGCGAAGCACGTCGCTACGTGCGCCGAGCGGAGGGCTTCGACCGCGTGCTGGTGAACGGGGAACAGGTGTACGGCGCCGAAGGCTACACGTCCGCGAGGCCCGGAAGGATTGTCTAGCGCGGACGCCGGCGGGGACTTGAGCGAAGGCACGTTTCGCGACCACTGCCTGGCCGCCGCCGAACGCTACGCCGCAGGATTCGTCCACGGCGATCTTCCTTCCGCCCCCGCACGGCGGGCGGCCGTCGTCACGTGCATGGACGCGCGGATGGAGACGGGCCGCCTCTTGGGCCTCGCCGAGGGGGATGTTCACGTAATCCGCAACGCCGGCGGCGTCGTCACCGACGATGTGCTCCGTTCTCTCACCATCTCGCAGCGCCTGCTTGGAACGCGGGAGATCATCGTCATCCAGCACACCGGCTGCGGCATGATGACTTTCCGCGACGACGACCTGAAGGACGAGATCGAAGCCGAAACGGGCCTGCGCCCGCCTTTCGCCATGGAGGCATTCACGGACCTTGAAGCCAACGTCCGCCAATCCCTCCGCCGCATCCAAGCCTGCCCCTTCTTGCCCATCCGCGACCACGCCAGCGGATTCGTCTACGACGTCAAGACCGGTCGCCTAGCCGAAGTCAGTTTGTAGGGGAGGGCTTGTCCGAGGCAGACCGAATCCAACAAATTGATTTAACAAAAATTACTGGCCGTTGTCCAGTTCGGATTACTGCCTGCGTTAG
>JAPPDJ010000172.1 GCA_028824555.1 Gammaproteobacteria bacterium
CAAACAGGATCAGCGGGATGCGGAACCGGTGCGCCAGCTCGAACATGCGGTCCTGCTTGTAGTGGTTGCGCCCGCCCTGGGTTCCGGCCAGCACTGTGTAGTCGTAGTGCACCAGCATCGTGCGGGCGTCCTCTTCGCCGAAGAGATCCGCGTTCACCGTGCCGATGCCGGCGATGAGGCCGTCCGCCGGGGTGTCGCGACGCAGGGTCTCCATGTCATGGCGGCGATGCTGGCGCGCGACCACGAGCGGCCAGTACTCCTTGAAGCTGCCGTCGTCCATCAATTGCTCGATGTTTTCGCGCGGCATTCGGTAGCCTCGGCCATAGCGCTTCGCCACCGCCTCGGGGCGGTTCTCGTCCAGGATGTAGGCGTGGCGTTCGTAGGTCTGCGCGAGATCGGGGCGGATGTAGTCCGGGTCCAGTTCCGCCGCTGCCGATGCGGCGCCACCGGTGACCTCCGCCTCCTCGACGAAGACGATGGGATAGCCCTCGCGCACCACATCGCCTTCGGCCATCGTCACCTGCCGGACGATGCCGTCGTGCTCGGCAGCGATGACGTGCTCCATCTTCATCGCCTCCACCACCGCCACCTGCTGCCCGGCACGCACCTCGTCACCCGGCGCGACATCAAGCGAGACGATGGTGCCTTGGATGGGCGAACCGACGCCGGTGGCGCCGTCCGGGCCCTGGACGGCCGGCAACTCCGGTTCGCTGATGGATTGCGATGCCTGCTCCGACTTCACCTTGGCGTCGTGGTCGAAGAGGGCCAAGGGATCGCTGGTATCGACCCGGGCGCCGGCAAAGCCGTCCGCGGCGGGGGCCGGGCCGGCCGCGGACTTGGAGACGAAGCGCTGCCGAGTTTCGGCCGAAGGCACCGCCAGATGATGCAGGTTGTCGTCCACCCAGCGCGTGGTGACTTCCCCTGCGAGGAAGTCCTCGTGCTGCAAGACGTTGTGCAGGAAAGGAATGTTTGTTCCCACGCCCTCGATGCGGAACTCCGAAAGAGCACGTCGCGTACGGGCGACGGCGGCTTCGAAGTCGGGCAGCGGCGAGTGCCCGATCACTTTCGCAAGCAATGAGTCGAAGGCGGTGGAAGTGGAATAGCCGGCGTAGCCGAAGCCGTCCGTGCGTACGCCGGGGCCGTTCGGCGCTTCATACACGGCGAGTTCGCCTCCGGCCGGGCGCACGGAGCCGTCCTCGCCCAACGTCTCCATGTTCACCCGCGCCTGGATGGCGTAGCCACGCGGCTTGGCGACGGCGGGGTCGTCGAGGCCGAGTTCCTTGAGCGTCGCCCCTTGGGCGAGGCGAATCTGTGCCTGGACGATGTCCACCCCGGTCACTTCCTCGGTGACGGTGTGCTCCACCTGCAGCCGGGCGTTGGTTTCGATGAAGACGAACGGGCGTTCGCTCCCGGAGCCTTCAGCCAGTGGAGAGTCCGAGGCGTCCAGAAGAAACTCGAACGTCCCCAAGCTCGCATAGCCCTGATGGCGGGCGAACTGCACCGCGGCGTCGATGATGCGGCCTCGCAGATCACCATCGAGCGCCGGCGCCGGCGCGATCTCGACCACCTTTTGATGCCGCCGCTGCACGCTGCACTCGCGCTCGCCGAGATGCGCCACGTTGCCAGCCGCATCGCCGAGAATCTGCACTTCGATATGGCGGGCTCGGGGCAGGAACTCCTCCACATAAACATCCGCGACGCCGAACGCCGCCTTTGCTTCGGATTGGCAGCGCTGCCATGCGGGCTCGACCTCAGAAGCATCCTGCACGACCCGCGTGCCACGACCACCGCCCCCAGCGACGGCCTTGACGATCATGGCGCCACCGTTCAGCGAATCGAAGAACGCCTGCGCCTCCTCTAGTGAAACCGCGCGGTCCAGGCCGCCGGCCACCGGCACGCCCGCAGCCACGGCCGCGGCTCGGGCGCGCCCCTTGTCGCCGAACAGGGAAAGGTGTTCAACCTTCGGCCCGACAAAGGTGACGCCTGCCTCGACACAGCGCTCGGCAAAGCTGGCGCGTTCGGCAAGGAACCCATACCCCGGATGCACCGCATCGCAGCCCGTAGCCCGCGCCGCCTCCACCACAGCCTCTTCGTCGAGATAGGCCGCCGCCCCAACCCCAGCCAGCGCATGCGCCTCATCGGCCACCTGAACGTGCAAGCTCGCCGCATCGTCCTCCGAGTACACCGCAACACACTCGATGCCAAGGTCCGCCGCCGCACGAGCGATCCGAATGGCAATCTCACCCCGATTGGCGATCAACAGCTTCATGGCCTTTGGCTTCCCCCGTCCGATTTTCAGCGCCGCCCATGCCAAACTGGCTTGAAGACGGCCTGCGACACGCCTACGCTCAAGTGAAACGTGCCCGACGGCACGCGGGAGTTCGCTGAGCACGAACTCTTTGGCGGGCGAGATGTGCCCCTTCAGAGGGGCTTCGTTGCGAGTATACCCGTCGCATGTGGACGGCGGCGGTCCCCTTGTATACGGAAGGAATCAAAACGGACGTATGATCGTGCGCCAGCGACGGACGGAGGACACGAGAGTGACGGAGTTTGCCGAGGCGGCGGAACAGGCGATGGGGCTCGGGAACCGCGGGCCGCTCAAGGTCGACGCGGGTGGTCGGGTGGACGAGGCCATTCTTGACGCCTATTGGCGTACCGGCTTCTACATCTTTGAGGGTGCGCTCGATGCCGAGGAGATGGCGGAGCTCAAGGGGGAGTTCGATGAGCTTGTGGCGCGGGCGCCCGTTGCTTCCGGAGCCGAAACCGATGCCCAGGGGCGGCCGGCGATGGGTGACGAGACGCAGCGGAAGCTGTTTCGCTTCGTCAAGCCTCTGACGGATCCCTACGGCGCCACGGAGACCACGGGCGGCCGCTATCAGATAAGGATGCGCGAGCCGAACGCGCCCGAAAGCGCGCCGGCCCAAGTGCTGCTGCAAATCGGCGGCATCCTGCAGTTCATGGACAGCACGCTGCGCATCTATGGCCACCCTGGGCTGTTGGCCGTGGCGGAGGCGGTGAACGGAGCCGATTTCACGCCCTTCACCGAAGTCATCTGGTTCAAGCAAGCTCGGCTGGGCGCTGCCGTGTCCTGGCATCAAGACGGCACCACCCACTGGCAAAGCCCGGAACTCGACCGCGGCACCCACGGCTTCAATTTCATGGTGAACCTCTACCCGACCTCTCCGGAGAACGCCCTTTGGGTGGTGCCCGGCACGCACATCGGTGGCAAGGCCGACCTCAAGGCGATGATGGCCGACAGCGGCTCCGACCGGCTCGAAGGGGCGGTGCCGATGCTCTGCAACCCGGGCGACGTGGCCATGTGCAACCGCCAGGTGGTGCATGGCTCGTTTCCCAACACGTCGGCCACGCCCCGCGCCACGTTTGTGTTCGGCTTTCACCGTCGCTCGTCGGTGGCCGGCGTCCAGGGCTGGGCGCCCGAGCCGTACAGCGACGCCTACATCGCGTCGAGCAGCCGACTCATCCCGCTCGCCATCGATGCCCGCAAGCAGCGATTTCCCGAGGAGCGGCCCTATTGCTACCAACCGCTTGCAGATCAGCCCATCCGGCTTGACGAAGCGACGCGCACGGAGGTGCTGCACAACTATCAGCAGCGGATGATTGGGATCTGAAGGCGGGCGCTGTCGAGGAGCGTCGATTCTGTGCACGCGCGCCCTGCGGGCACGTTGCGCGCGCCCTAGCAACCTGTCGGACTTGTGATGGGCGGGCCTTCGGAGGGAAGGCATTCTGCCTTCTCTGAGCCGATAGACAGTTCTCATTGCAAGTAGCGGTCAGCGCGCCAGAGGGCGCGCAGGGAAGGCAGGATGCCTTCCCTCCGAAGGCCCCCTTGTCACGCGCCAGGGCGGGCACGTTGGCAGTTTGCCACGCGAACTGCTGGCCTTCGCTCTCGTTGTACGCAATTCATGAGTCCCGCTGGCGCCGGCGCATTCAACCGGAGCCTTCGCAAGCCCCGAATACCGCGTCAAATGCGGCGCTCAGCGCTTCGCCCGCGCCGGAGAAGAAATGGTCCGCGCCCTGCAAAGTGATTAGGCGCGCGGACTCCTGCTCAGCCGCCCACTTGGTAGCGAACTCCGCGTCCACGAAGTCGTCTTGGTCCCCGTGGATGAGCACGGTTCGGGGTGTGCCTCGGTGGGGGAAGTCCATCGATGGCATGGGCGGCGCCACCAGCACAACTTGGGCGATGTCGTCGAGGGCGGCGGCGGCACGCCATGCGACACCGGCACCGAAGGAATAGCCAAGCAGGGTGAGCGTGCTGGTTTCGAGTGTGCTGCGCACCCAGTTTGCGACGCAAGCGGCGTCTTCCGCCTCGCCATTGCCGCCATCGAAACTGCCTTCGCTGGCACCGACGCCACGGTAGTTGAAACGGACGGAACTGCCGCCTTGGCGCTGCCATGCTTGCTCGGCAATGCCCAGCACGGCGTCGTGCATGGAGCCGCCGTAGAGCGGATGCGGGTGGCAAAGAACTGCGCAGTCGCCGCCTCGGACATCTACTGCCAGTTCCAAAGCGCCGGCGGGGCCCTCGATGTGCGTCATGTTCCCCCCCGGTCTTGCCACAGCGGCCCTGGCCGCGCAGCAGATCGTTTTCCCGTCGCTATCATGAAGCGACATTCGCGTCCGCAGCCTCGCGCACGGACCGCAATGTCGTTCGCGGATTCTCGCCGAGCAGGAGGCCAAAGGCCAACAGCGCATGACCTCAAACCACAACGCCGCAGCCACCATACGCGACGAGCAGTCCTGCGATGCGGACGCAGTACACGCGCTGCTCCTCGAGTGCTTTCCCACCGCGGCCGAGGCAAACCTGGTGCGGCAGCTTCGTCAGGATGGCGACACGGCATTTTCGTTCGTTGCGCTCGCTGCCGATGCCGTCGTCGGCCACGTCGTCTTCTCGCGCCTTGTCGCGCCCAAGGATTGCCTGGCATTGGCACCGGTTGCGGTGACCACAAGCTCGCGCCGGCGAGGCATCGCCGCAGCCCTCATCGAGGCGGGGATCGCCCGTGCCAAGGCGCAAGGCGTTGCGATGCTGGTGGTGCTCGGCGACCCCGCCTACTACCGCCGCTTCGGCTTCCGTGGACACACGGTTCGGGGCATGACCAGCCCATACGCGGGACCCAATCTCATGGGACTCGCTCTCGCAATGGACAGGAGCCCCGGTGACGCGATCGTGCATCCCCCTGCCTTCGAGTCGGTGTAGCCGCAGCGATAGCGGCTGGAGGGTGTGGGCCCGCGCCTTGTGCTAACGTCGTTTGGCCGCATATACAGTGGACCCAACCGCCGGAGAGATGCCATGGCAAGAGTGCAGGTTGCGATCAATGTGCCCGACATCGACCAAGCCGTCGCCTTCTACAGCCGCCTGTTCGGCGTCTCGCCGCACAAGGAGCGCCCGGGCTATGCCAACTTCGAGGTCGCGGACCCGCCGCTGAAGCTGGTGCTGTTCGAGCAGCAGGGGCCGGACCGGCTCAATCATCTCGGCGTCGAAGTGGAGGCAACCGCTGCCGTCGCCGCCGAGACCAAGCGGCTCGCGGCATCGGGCCTCGCCACCGAGGTGGAAGACGGCGTGGTGTGTTGCCACGCCGAGCAAGACAAGGTGTGGGTGCGAGACCCAGGCGACATCCGCTGGGAGATCTACACCATCACCGACGACATGCTCGAAAGCGGCGATGCAGCGCCAGCCGAACTCGCCACTTCCACAAAGGGCGTCGCGAAACGTCCTTGCTGTTCATGACCTCCGGGCCCTGATCACGCCGGTTGCGTCGCTCCTACGGCGCACCCCCCCAAGATGTACAATCGCGGCGTCAGTCGAGGAGTTCGAGATGCGAAGCGCCCGGATGGCATCGTTTGCGTTCGCTGGCGTCTCGTTGGCGCTTGTGTCGGGGCCTCTGTTCGCCGAGGACGAGATTGCCGTCGCGTCCGTTGACGCCACCGCCGTTCAGCTCCTCCAAGGGGCACTCGAGCTCACCCGCGGCGCATCCTCCTACACGCGCCTCGCCATGAAGATCCACCGCCCCGACTGGGAACGGAACATGGAGCTCGAGGCTTGGACCCAAGGTCAGGAAGACGCCCTGATCCGCTTCACTGCACCCGCCAAGGACGCCGGCAACGCCACTCTCAAGCTTGCCGACAGCATGTGGACGTTCGTGCCGCAGTTGAAGCGGGAGGCGCGGCTGCCGTCGAGCATGATGTCGCAGAGCTGGGCCAGCTCCGACTTCTCCTACAACGACCTCTCTCGCAGCGACAACTACCTGCGCTACTACGACGTACAGATCGTCGAGCGCGAAGAAAGCAAGGGCCACACCATCTTCTCCCTGCAGATGACCCCTTACGACGACGCGCCCATCGTCTGGGGCCGCGAAACCATGGTGCTGCGCGACGACTACGTGATGCTGAGCCAAACCTTCCACGACCAAGACCTCATCGCCTTGAAACAGATGGAAACCCGCGACATTGGCCCGTTGGGCGGGCGCGAGATTCCTCTGGTGATGCGCATGTCCGACTTGGCCGAACCCGATCACTGGACCGAAATCCGCTACCTCGAAGCGGACTTCGACGCCGACGTGCCGGCATCGAAGTTCACCCGCTTCGCCCTGCGCGGCGAACGCTGAGCCGAGGCAAGCGCCGCAAGTCGAACGAGCAAGGAGGCCACCAGGCATGGCTGCCGCCGACATCGCCCAAGCGCCACCGGTCGCTGCCCCGGCCGCCACGGGCAGCGTCGGCATCGGCCTGCACATGCGGGTCGCCTGGCGCAACCTCTGGCGCAACCGCCGCCGCACCTGGCTCACCGCTAGCGGCATTGCTTTCTCCATCTTCCTGTGCGTCGTTTTCATGTCGTTTCAGCTCGGCAGCTACGACGGCATGATCGACACGGCCACCGGCATGATGTCCGGGCACATGCAGGTGCAGCACGAGGACTACTTCGACGATCCCAAGGTTGCCAACCGCATTGTCGCTGGCTCGGAACTGCTGCGCGAACTGGAAGAGGCGCCAGGAGTGGTGGCTGCTGCGCCCAGAGTCGAGGGCTTCGCTCTGGTTTCGGTGGGCGAGCGCAGCTTCGGCGGGCTGGTGATGGGGGTTGATCCGGTGCGCGAACCGGAGGTGTCGGCCCTGTCCAAGCAGATCGTTGAAGGGGAGTACCTGCCACGTACCGACAGTGCCTATGTCGGCAAGGCTCTGGCGACGAATCTAGGCCTCAAGATTGGCGATGAGATCTTCGTCATGGGTTCCGCGCTCGAAGGCGGCGTTGCCGCGGCGCTTTTCACCGTGGACGGCCTTTTCGACACCGGCCAGGTCGAACTCGACCGCAGCATCATGCAGGTGCCCCTGTCGGCGGTTCAATCCGCCTTCGATCTCGGTGACAGCGTGCATCGCATCGTGCTGATGGCGGAGAACGCAAACGATGCCACGGCCATCGCCCAGGGACTGGCCCCAACGTTGCCGGATGAAGCGCGCGTCCTCGACTGGGACAAACTGCTGCCGGAACTCAGGCAGATGATCCAGATGGACGCGGTCAGTGGACTCATCATTTATGTGCTCTTGCTGGCCATCGTCACGCTGTCGGTGGCCAACAGCTTCACCATGACGGTGTTCGAGCGCACGCGGGAGTTCGGGATGCTGATCGCCATCGGCATGAGACCTGGCGGCATCGTCGCCATGATCGTCATCGAAGCGCTTTGCATGTGGGCTGTGGGCACGGCCATTGGTGCGGCCATTTCCTACTCCCTCATGATCGGCTTGGGTGCGGTGGGGGTACCCATCGCCGGGCTCGAGGACATGGCCGGCCAGTTCATGATGCCGGAGCGCATCCACCCGGAGGTCAGCTTCTTCACGCTTGGCACTGCTCCCGTGGTGCTGCTCGTGGGAACGCTCGTTGCCGGGCTGATTCCCGCCCTACGGGTGCGGCGGCTTAAGCCAGTCGAGGCATTGCGCGAGGAAGAATGATGGCCGGACCTGGTGAAGTGGGGCGGAAATCCTCGTGCCGCTGAAACTCCTGCTGCAACTTTCGTGGCGCAACCTTTGGCGCCACCGCCGTCGTAACGGCATCATGGTGCTGGCGATTGCGCTGGCTGTCACCGGCGTCATGCTCATGAACACGCTCATGCGCGGCATGGCCGCCGAGATGCGCGAAGCGGCGATTGACAACCTCACGGGCCACATCAAGGTCATCCACCCCGGTTACATGGCGGACCCTGGCATCGGTCGCGGTTTTGAGCCTGAGCAAGGGTGGGAGCAGGCCCTCGCCGACGTTCCGGTGGCTGGCTGGGCGCAGCGTGTGCGGGTGCCGGCGGTCATCATGAGCGAACGGGAAACGCGCGGCGTTCAGCTCGTTGGGGTAGACCCGGCGCAAGAGACCATTTCGTTCCTGGGCAGCCTGTCGGTTGACGGCGAGGCATTGAGCGGTGCGGAGGACCGGCGCATCATCGTCGGCGCCACGCTGGCGGAGCAACTGGAAACGTCGGTTGGTCGCCGTCTCGTCATCATGACGCAAGGTGCGGATGGCCTGAATCGCGAGGCTGGCTATCGGATCGCCGGCACCTACGATGCCGACAGCAATGCGCTGGAGAAGGTGTTTGTCTTCACCGGCGCGCAGACGGTGGCGAGGTTGCTCGAATCGCCAGCCGTGACCGAGGTGTCGCTCCGTCTCGAGAGCGACGACGACATTCCACTGGCGCTCGCGGAACTCGGTGCGGTCTTCGAGGACCTCGACGTCAAGGCATGGCAGGACTTGGAGCCGCAGGTGGCAAGCATGGTGTTGGTGGCCGATTTCGGCCTTTACATCATGTACTTCGTCATCATGGGTGCCCTGGTGTTTGGCCTTGTCAACGCCCTTGTCACTGCGGTCATGGAAAGGGTGCGGGAACTCGGGATGCTGCGGGCGCTGGGCATGAGGCCGCGTAGCGTGGTGGCGCAGGTGGTGGTGGAGTCCACCCTTGTGATGACTGCGGGCGTGGTGGCCGGGCTTGCACTGGCGGTCGTCTGCTACCTGCCGTTCTCAGGCGGGATTGACCTCTCGGCCTTCAGCGAAACCATGCAAATGATGGGTGTGCGCAATATCTTCACGCCGCGGCTGGAAGTGGCGGACATGGTGATCGTGTTCGTGCTGAGCCTGGTGCTTGGCGTCCTCGCCAGCCTCTATCCCGCGCGTCGGGCGGTGAAGGTGACGCCGCTTGACGCCATGCGCCGCTGACATCCCGCACGCAACCGTAAGCCGACCTCGAACGCGCCAACGCTTGACCGGAGAGACCCGTCCAATGACTCAGCACGTTGTCGAATGCCAAGGCGTTTCGCGCACCTATCAAGACGATGCAGTGCCCGTCCACGCCCTGCGTGACGTGGACTTCGCGGTCGATTCCGGAGAGTTCGTCAGCCTTGCCGGGCCTTCGGGATCCGGCAAGTCCACCCTGTTGCATGTCATCGGCGGCTTGGACCGGCCCAATGCCGGCGCCATCACCGTGGACGGTGAGGACATCAACGCCTTAGGTGATAGCGAACTCGCTGACCTGCGCCTCAACAAGATCGGCTTCGTGTTTCAGGCCTACAACCTCATTCCGGTGCTGTCGGCGCAAGAGAACGTGGAGTTCATCATGCAGCTGCAGGGCATCGACGCAGCCGAGCGGGGCGATCGGGCGCTCGGTACGCTCGACTCGCTCGGCATGCGCGACCTCGCTGACCGGCGCCCGGGCGAGATGTCTGGCGGACAGCAACAGCGAGTGGCCATCGCCCGGGCCATCGTCACCAATCCCGTCCTGCTCCTGGCCGACGAGCCAAGCGCCAACCTCGATACCGGCACCACCGGCGAGTTGCTTGAACTCTTGAAGCGCCTGAACAAGGAAAGGGGCGTGACCATCCTCACCGCCACCCACGACCCCATGGTGATGGGCTATGCATCCCGTCAGGTACACCTGCGCGACGGCGAGATCGTCAGCGAGTGAACCCTCGCAGGGACTGCGACGAGCCCCGTCGCACGGCGCGGCGGCTGGTTGCGTAGCAGACCCTTGATGTGTTCGCCTTCGGCGCGAGGAGCGTGGATGGGCCCACGCTCCGAGTGGCCTTGGGCACCGCGCCATCCGGCCCGCTCGTCGGTTTTGGCTCGACTTCGAACCATGCACGGGCGCATTCCACGAGGTGCATCGACTCTGCGGGCATATGGACTGGTGTTGTTCGCACTGCTTGTGGTGGCAAGTCCAGCCGGCGCCGCCGAGCTTGACGTGCGTCTCACTTGGTACAGCACTGCGCAGTCATTGCCGGAGCGCGACTTGCAGCGTCAGGCGTCCGAAGAATCGACGCCGGTCGACCACAACGCTGGCCTCCGCCTGATGTTTCGCGAAGACATCGGCCCGTTCCGCTTCTCCCTGGACCACTCCACCGGCTGGAACTACGGCGACTCCCTGGCTGCCTTGGGCACCCCCGGACTCACCTTCGACCAAACGCCGGTGGGCGATGCGACCCGTGCCATGCAACTCACGTGGAACTTGGACGACGGCCCGGGTCGCCGCACAGTGCATCGTCTGGACCGGCTGGCGGTGGAGTACCGGCAAGGCAATTGGGGCGTCACCGCCGGTCGCCAGGCCGTTAGTTGGGGCGGCGGCCTCACCTTCCAGCCGTTTGATTTGTTCAACCCCTTCGCCCCCACCACGGTGGACCAAGACTTCAAGCCCGGCGACGACCTGCTGTTGGTCGAGCGCCTGTTCCCTGACGGCAGCGAATTTCAAATGCTCGGCGTCGCCCGCCGCTCCGGTTCCGAAGTGAGGCGAGACGCCTCGAGCTTCGCCGCCAAGTATCGAGGCTTCCTTGGCACGGGTGAGTACGAACTCATGGCGGCTCGTCACTACACCGACGACATCTACGGCATGGGCTTGCGCATCCCCGCCGGCGGGGCCCTCGTGCGCGCAGATGTGGTGGCCGTCCGTGACCCCACAAGCCTCGAACCCGGCTCGCCCTGGACCTTCTCGGGCGTGCTGAATGCCGACTACAGCTTCGCGATTTCCGAACGGTTGGTGTATGTCTTCGCCGAGTACTACCGCAACGGCTTCGGCGTCTCCGAGCTCCCAAGCAGCCTGTTTGACTTGCCCGCTCCCCTCGTGAACCGCATCGCCCGCGGCGAGATGTTCAACGTCATGCGCGACTACGCGAGCCTGGGCGCCAACATCCGCTGGAGCATCCTCTTGGCCCAGAACGTCGCCTGGATCCGCAACCTGAACGACGGCTCCGGGGTCGTTACCGCCTCCCTTTCCTATGACGAGGGCGACCACGCCCGCTGGCAACTCGGCGTCATCAAGCCCGTCGGCGGGGCGGGCGAGGAATACGGCACCATCGACACCGGTGCCGGCACCATTGGTGGTAGCACCCGGGCCTTCGTGCGGTTCGTTTACTACCTTTGACGCACGCCGGGCGGACGACTTGAAAGAGCTTTGACTCGTGCGCGCGCAATGGCTCAGAATCGCCGCTCTGTTGACGAGAGGCAAACCTTTGGTGCTCGAATACTCCCTTGATGGCCCACGAGTCGTTGGACGGGACGACTGCGTCCTCGCGGAGGCGGAGGCGCTGCAAGGACTCTGGACCCAAGATCAATACCTTGCAATTACCAATGCTTGCAAACGCCTGGTGGAATTCACCGATGGCCAGATCGAGGTCTTGCCGACGCCGACCCGCCGACATCAAGCCGTATTGGCCTTTCTGTACCGCGCAATCTTCGACTGGACAAAGACGCACGGAGGAGAGGCGTTCTTCTCACCGCTGCGTCTGCGAATCCGCGAGGGCAAGTTTCGTGAACCAGACGTGCTCGCGCTCTTGGACGCTGACGATCCCCGTAACCAGAACGCATATTGGCTTGGGGCTGACCTAGTGATCGAAGTCGTCAGTCCTGACAACCCGCGTCGCGACATCCACACCAAGCGCCACGACTATGCGGAAGCAGGCATTCCTGAGTACTGGATCGTGAATCCGCTCGACGACACCATCACCGTCTTGGCTCTGCATGGCGACGCCTACGCGGAACACGGCGTCTTCATCCGCGGCGATCAGGCAGAAGGAATCATCCTTCCCGGCTTCTCCGCCGACGTGGCAGAGACCTTCGACGCCGGCAAGCGTCCGTAGGGGCGACCCTTGTGGTCGCCCGTGTTGGCGTCCACCACACAAAAACGGGTGACCGCTAGGGTCGCCCCTACGATTCCCACCACGGCCGGTTGTTGAGAGGCCCTAACGTCTGCCCGAGCTGAATGAGCACTCCGTGGGCGCTCTTCGGGGAAATGAAGGCGCCGATGTTGTTCGGGTCATCGAACTCCTTGTCCACCACCCGCACGCCAGCCTCCTCGAGCGCAATCGTCTTCTTCGCAAGGTCTGGCGTTTGCAGGGTGATGTGGTGGACGCCTTCGCCTCGGCGTTCGAGAAACTTGGCGAGGAAGCCGTCCGCATCGATGGGTTCGAGCAGCTCAATGCAGAAATTGTCGAGGTCCAGGATGGCGACGCGAAAGCCCCCGGGGTTGTCGCCGATGCGACGGAGCTTGGCGCCAAGCACGTTCTCGAAGAAGGGGCGCGCCTTGTCAATGCTGTGCACGGCAATGCCGATGTGGTCGAAACGGCCGAGGGGCTCGTCCGGCATGGGGTATTCTCCGTTGGCGATGGGGCAGGGCATTATCCGCTTCCGTCTGCGGCCCGCGCGAGCGTGCCGAAAGCGCCCGAAATGGAGTGGCCGGAAAAGCGACGTTGAGCACGTGACAGACGTTGAGACCTTTAGCCGCGCCTTTGCCGTCGTGGGCGAAACGCGCCTCCTCGCGCAAGTGCATCAGCCGCGGTGCGCGAGTGAACGCGCCGGCAAGGGCATCGTCATGGTGCACGGCGGCGCCTGGACGTCGAACGACCGCCTCTCGCCGCATGTGCTTTGCGACGCCTTGGCAAGGCGCGGCCTCACCGTGTTCTCCCTCGACTTCCGCGATGGGCGCACGGGCCGACACCCGTGTGCGGTGCAGGACATCACCGCCGGCATTCGCTTCGTGCGGGCACACGCCGACGAGTTCGGCATCGACGCCGAACGGATTGGACTCATCGGCAGTTCCTCGGGCGGCCACCTCGTGCTGCTCGCCGCCGCGCAGCCGGACGTGCCGGCACATCGGGGCACGGCCATCATTCGCGGTGACAGCACCGATGCGGCAGAGAACATCTCGGCGGAGGTGGCGTGCGTTGTGGCGCTCTGGCCGGTTTCCGATCCCTTGGTGCGGTTCCGGCATGCGCACGACACCGGCCGCGAAGAGCTCATCGCCGCGCACCTCAAGTACTACAACGATGAACAACACATGCACGAGGCAAGCGTGCAGCGGATGCTCGCTGCCGGCGAGGCGCAGACGGTGCCGCCGCTGCTCGTGGTGCAGCCGGGCGAGGACCGCAACGTGCCGCAGCCGATGACGTTTGACCTCCTGCGCGAATGGCAGAATGCGGGAGGCGCGCTGCAATATCTCTTCTATCCGGGATTGCCGCACGCCTTTGCCTACGAGGCATCGCGAGAGACCACGCAGCTCGAACGAGACATGTGGCCGTTCCTCGATCACTGCCTCGCCGTTGGCATGAGTTGAGCTAGGCGCAACAAGCAAAGAACCAAGGGAGAAGCATCGATGGCGTGGCGAGCTGCGCCCGTGCTGGGCGTTCGGGACGTGCCGGCGGCGGTGGATCATTACCAGAGCGCGTTGGGGTTTGAGTGCCCCGGCGGCATGTTTGGCCCGGAAGACGAGCGCGTCTATGCGGTGATGCGGCGGGATGGCATCGAGGTGCATCTGCAGATCCGCCGCCGCAGCGTCTGGGCCGCTGCGCGCGGCAGTTACGAGCGTAGCGCCTACCTCTTTTGCTCCGACGTGGACTCCTTGCACGACAATTTCCACTCCGCCGGCGCATTGATCGCCCAAGCACCCACCGACATGCCGTACGGCAACCGTGAGTTGGTGCTGCGGGACCGGGATGGCCACCGCCTAGCCTTCGGCGTGGACGAGGACCGTTCAGATTCGGCGTGGGAAACCGCTCCGGTACTCGGCTGCCGGGACGTGGAAGCGGCCATGCGCTGGCATGTGGACACGCTGGGCTTCTCGTGTCCGGGTGGCCTGTTCACGCCACCAGATCACGAGCCCGTGTATGCCATCGTTTTCCGCGAAGGTGCCGGCATCCACCTGCAAATCCGCCGCCGCCCGGTTTTTGTCGCCGAACGCCAGGCCCACGAAGGCGATGCATACATCTTCGTGGACGATCCCGACGCCCTGCACGAGGAATACGCGGCAAAGGGAGTCACGGTAATCCGTCCGCCACAGGACGAACCCTATGGCCTGCGCGATTTCACCATCGAGACCCCCACCGGCCACCGCCTGACCTTCGCTCGCGAGAGCTGAGGGGCCGAACGGGCGGGGACAAGCTCCTGACCCTACGGGGCAATGGCGGGCGCGTCGGCAGGTAGGTTTCCGGCGGCGCTAGGAGTTCTCGACCTGAAGCAGCGGCCGTCCGAGGCCCTTGCGGTGCGCGTTGTGGTAATGGTGCAGGGCCGGTTCGTTGCGACCGAACAGGAAGTGTTCGTGGATGCCGGCCTCCGCGCACGCTTGGGTGGAGGCGGCCATGACGTAGTCCTCCGATTGAACGACGCTGTTGAAGCCGGCAAACCGCTCCCGTGGGTCGGTGCCGGTGCGGCGGAAGAAGTCGGCGGCGTTGGGCGTGAAGTACACGCTGTGCGCCGTGCGCGAGCGGCCGGTGCCGTCGGGGAACATGCGCAGCACGTCCACGACACCCATGTCCACCAGGAAAATCGTGTTCGGATAGACGAAGTACACGCATAGCGTCATCTGCCGGAACGGCCACTGGTCCCGATCCGGCACCGCCTTGGCCACTTCCTGGAAGTTCGAGCGGGCGAACACCATGCGATAGTTCAGGCCCATCACGTCGTGGGTCTGCAGGTTGCCGTGAAACCCTGGCCCCAGCGTGTCGCGGTGCAGCACCGGGAAGTGGTAGTTCTCGCCGAAAGTGTCGATGGCAAGCTTCCAGTTCACGTCCGCCTCGAGCACTTGGGTCGCCGCGTGCTGGTAGGCGCCGAGCCCCCAGTTCTCCATGTCGTCCGCCAGTTCGCCGAAGCAGGCATCGACGTCAATCGTCTCGCGGGACCGCGGATTCGGAATCACCCAAAGCGTGCCGTACTTTTCGGCGCTCGGAAGCTCCACCAAGCCATGCTGGCCCTTGTCGATGCCGCCAAAGCTGTCGGCGCGGTTGACGGCGACCAGGTCGCCACGCATGTTGTATGTCCACGCATGGAACGGGCAGCTCACGCGAGGCCGCTCGCCACGACCGTCTGGGACCACCTGTGCTCCCCGGTGGCGGCAGGCATTGGCGAAGGCACGGAACTCGCCGTCCTCGTCCCGCGTCATGAGGATGGGCAATCCGGTCTGGCTGTCCGCCCAGTAGGTGCCCGGCTCTGGCAGGTCGCACGACAGCCCTGTGAAGAGCGGTGTCTCGCGGAAGAAGACGTCCTGCTCTTGCGCCAGGAGATCTGGGCACGTGAAGTCGGAGGCGGGCGTGCGCATGACGCCATCCGCAAAGGCCGTGCGGCCCGTGGCAATGCCATCCTCCAGAATGTCGAGGAGGCGAAGCTGTTCGTCCTTGCGCATCGTGCGTACCTGTCTGTAGCTCGTTCGAGCGTCGTTGAGGAAAAACGTCGTGTTTGCGAGGCCCGGAACAGCAGGCGTCAGTCCGCCTCCGCCGCCCGCCGTCGCTCTTGGCGCACAACGGCCTCGCGGTAGCCATCGTACCAGCGATTTTGCCGCAGAATGGAAAGTGCCGTGAACGGCTGCCTGATGTCGTCGTCGGTCGCCAGCAGCGCGAGCGAATCGGTACTGGCGACCGGACACTCGCCCGTCTGCATGTAGCCGAGCGCGGCCGCCAGGCGCGCTTCGTTCGGATCTCCGAGAAGGTGGTCGAAATCGTCCGCCACGAAGCACCCGGGCACTTCCCAAGGCTCGCTCCCGCCCCCAACCACGGGCACGAAACCATCCGCGAAGTCGCCGAAGCCCTTTTCGTTCACGCTCTTGAACTGGATGGAGAAGTAGGTCGTGCCGCAGTTGTCCGCCGGCAGGAAACCATAGGGCTTGCCGCAGGTGGCACCGCCGATCAGGATCACCTCCACGTCGATGCCCCGCAGTCCGTTTATTACCGACTCGCTTGCCGAGCAAGTGCGGCCGCTGCCGAGGATGAAGACGCGGGTGAGATCGAGACTAGGCAAGGGCCGGCCGTTGCGGTCCGTGTCGATGAACGGGAACGACTGGTTGCGGTTCGACTGCTTGTCGTTGTATTGCAGGCCGTCGAAGACCTTCCCGCTCGACGCCGGCCCCGCGATCATGTAGCCGAGTCCGGCGGCGATGTAGAGCAGGCCGCCGCCGTTGTAGCGCAAGTCGAGCACGAGGTCCTCCACCCCTTCGTCGCGGAACCGCCGCACCGCTGCCGCGAGCTCCTCTTCGGCCACGCGGTTGTGGTCGTGGAACGCCATGAAGCCCACCTTGCGCCCGGCGTGTTCGAGCACGGCGTCGTTCTGCACCGGATCGGCGGCGATTTCCTCCGCCGCCAGAACCACCGTGCGTTCCGCGTCCGCGCTCGCGCCGAGGTCGCGCACGACGAACTCGTGCGTTTCGCCAGGCTCGTCCGGGAAGAGCCCCGCGTTGAGCGTGGCGGGCGAGCCATCGCGCACCAAGGCGCCGTCGATGGCGATGATGTGTGCGCCGCGGGTGAGCCCGGCGCGTGTGGCCGGGGAATCGGGCTCCGTGAAGGCGACGCGGAGTTCCCGCGGCGGCCGTGACGCAATGATGGCCCACTCGGCGCCGTATCCCACCGCCACGCCGCTGTCGCGAGCGCGCCGGTATTCCTCCGTGTCCCGGGTGAAGTGGAACTGATCCTTGTCCCGGCCGCTCGGCGTGGTGGCGAAGGTACGCATCAGGTCGAAGTACTCCGGCGTGTCGTGCTCTATCGGGTCCACATCGACGATCTCGTCGTACCAGAGGTATTCCTCGTTGCTCCAGGAGCGAATCCAGTTGTTCTCGTAAGCCACCGAACCTTCGAGGTCCGGGAAGACACGGCCCGAAGAGTCGACGCCGCTGCGGGGATTGGCGCAATAGGCGGCAAAGTCCGTGGATGCACGGAAAACGCTTGCCTGGATGGACCGGCTGGCATCGAGCGGATGCTCGTCGATGACGTCCTCTGCGCCGTCGTTGTCGTCGTCCAGATCGCCATTGTCGCCGGCGCCGTCCCCGTCGGTGTCCGTGGTTTCACTGGCATCGTTGGGGAAGGCGTCTGCGTTGTCGCCGACGCCGTCGTTGTCGGTGTCCTGGGTCTCGCTGGCGTCGCGGGGAAACGCGTCGAGGCTGTCGGATACGCCGTCGCCGTCGGTATCCGGATCGCTGCTGCCGCCACCGCCGCAACCGGCGAGGGCAAGGGCGAACCCGATGGCCACGGCCAGGCGGCAGAGGCGATTTGGGCGGCTGCAAGAGCGCATGTTTTCTGCTCCTATTGGCGGGCGACAACGACCCAAGGCCCTTGGGCTTGCACACCGTGGCCGTGCGGCCCGAAGCATACGGCGCGGCGAGTCTATGGCAAGGCATGAAGTGCAAGTCCTGTAGCATGCGGCGCCAGCCAAGGGAGTTGCCACATGACCTACGAGTGCTTTGACGTGGAAGTGAAGGATCGGATCGCGCACATCGTGCTGTCGCGGCCGGCGAAGCGGAACAGCATGACGCCGGCGTTCTGGCGCGAGTTGCCCCAAATCGTGCGCGAGATCGACGCCGCCGCCGAGGCGCGGGTGATCGTCATCTCCTCCACCGGACCGCACTTCACGGCCGGTCTCGACATCAGCCACCTGCGGCAAGGCGGCGGCAACGGGCAGGATCGTCCGGATGCCGAGGCCGAGGTGCGGGAGGCCGTTCGCCATGGCGCTCGCTTCTACGACAACACGCGGCACCTGCAAGACAGCTTCTCGGCGCTGGAGAACTGCCGCCTGCCGGTGCTCGCGGCGATTCAGGGCGGCTGCATCGGCGGCGGCGTGGACATGGTCACCGCCTGCGACATGCGCTACGCCACGGAAGATGCGTTCCTCACCGTGTTCGAGATCAATGTCGGCATCACCGCCGATGTTGGCACCTTCCCGCGGCTGGTGAAGCTCATCCCGGAGGGCATCGTGCGCGAGCTTGCCTACACCGGGCGGCGCATGCCGGCAGCGGAGGCGAAGGAAGTGGGCCTCGTCAACCGCGTCTTCCGAGACCAGGAGGCGATGCTCGAAGGGGTGTTCGAGATCGCCCGTGAAATCGCCGCTAAGCCGCCGCTCGCGCTCTATGGCTGCAAGCGCATGATCAACTATTCCCGCGACCACACAACCGCGGACGGCCTCGACTACATCTCCATCTGGAACGCCTCTTTCCTGCAACCGGCAGAAATGCGCGAAGCGGTAATGGCCAACCAGGAGAAGCGCACCGGGGAGTTCGTGGACCTGCCGCCGCTGCCGCACAGAGCCGGGTGAGGCGCCACTGCGATGAGTACATAACCATATGATTATAGATGGTTTTCGTCTTGGTAAACGGGGCTTGTCCCGTCCCGGCGCGCCCTGACGGGCGCGTTGGCAGACTGCTGCGCAACTGCTTCAGACGCTTCGACGAATTCGTAGGGGACGGGACAAACCCGTCCCCTACGGCGCCTCGACCCGCGAACAGCGAGGGCGGGAGAAGCCTCGGCCCTGCACGTCGGCCCGCTCGGCGCACATGCTATGGTTGCGAGCCCTCCCAACCAATCAAGAGGCACCCATGGGCACCGTATTGAACGCCGACGATTTTGCCGGCGCGCGCGCCGTTCGGTCGGCGACGCTCAAGGAACTCGGCGTCGCGCCAATCTGCATGGCGCCGGGGGAAGAGGACGCCGGCCACAGTCACACTGTCGTCGAGGAAATCGTCATCGTCCAGAAGGGCGAGGGGCGCATCCAGATCGAGAATGAAACCTACGACCTCTGCCCAGGATCGGTCGCGGTCGTGCCGGCCGGCCAGTTCCACGCCATGTGCAATCCGGGCAAGGAGAACTTCGAGGCCGTCGCCATCTTCAACTCCAACGTTGATCGCGATGCCGTGGTGCTGAAGACGCGGGAACAGCACTTCGGCGAAGCGGAAAGTGACGAGACCGACGTAGACGCGCTGAAGGCCGAAATCGCGGAGCTCGGTAAGGCGGTACGCAGGTTGCAGAGGAAACTCGCCAAGTAGGAGGACGCTCTTTCGTTTTCCGGCCGGGCAACCGTGCCAACGCAACCCGGCGAGTGGTTGCCTGCCTTTGTCCGTCAGCGCGGCGGCTTGTCAACGATCACACCGGATTCGGCAAGTTCCGCGATGCGGCCTTGTGGGTAGCCGAGCCATTGCGATAGCACCGCTGCGTTGTCCTGGCCGAGGGTCGGGCAGGGGCGCCAGTCTTCGCTGCCGATGCCGGACATGTGGATGGGGTTGCCGGGCATGGGGGTTGGGCCGGGCTCCAACGGGACGAAGAAGCCGCGATGTTGCACTTGGCTGTCGGCGGTCATGTCCGGGGTGGTGTTAACGGGGCCGGATGGTACGCCGGCCGCTTGTAGCTCCCGCGCGGCGGCCTGCTTCTCCCGAGCGCTCGTCCATGCCGTGACGGCGGAGTCGATGGCGTCGTGGTGGTGGCGGCGCGCATCCAAGTCCCAGTCGGGGTCCAATGCACCAAGCAGCGCACACAAAGCACGCCAGTCTTCGGCGTTGCGGCAGCCGAGTGCGAGCCAGCTGTCCTCTCCCGCGCAGCGATAGACGCCGTGTGGCGCCATCTCGGGATGTCGATTGCCGAGGCGCGGAGCTCGGCCACCAAGCTGATGCTCGATGAGCCAAGGCCCGCATAGCGCCACGCCGCCCTCGTGCAACGCAAGCTCGACGAACGCTCCCTTGCCCGTCCTTTGGCGGCGGTGCAACGCCGTCATCACGGCGGCAGCAGCATTCACGGCCGTAATGGCGTCCATGAGTGCCATGGCGGTGTTGCGCGGCTCGTCCGGGCCGTAGCCCATGACGGTGGTGAGGCCGGACATCGGCTCTACGCTGGGCCCGAACGCCACACGGTCGCGCCAAGGACCGCTCCGGCCGTAGCCTGGCGCCGTCACGCAAATGAGGCTTGGATTGGCATTCTGCAAGCGGTCGTGGTCAAGTCCGAGCGCCGGCATGGCGCGGGCGCTGAAGTTCTCGATCACCACGTCGGCCACGGCCACGAGTTCGAGGAAGGTCTCCCGGCCTGCTTCGGTCTTGAGGTCCAGAGCCAAGCTGCGCTTGTTCCGTTGCAGCTTGACGAACACGGCATTGGCATTCCACGGCTCGTCGCTCGGCTCGCCGCCGATCCAACCGCCGATGGGAGTTGCGCCACGATATTCGCGCGGACCCCGCCCCATCGGCCGCTCCACCTTCACAACTGCGGCGCCAAGGTCGGCGAGGAAACGCGTTGCCAAGGGGCCAGCCCAAACGTGGGTCAGGTCGAGGATGCGTACGCCGTTCAGGGGGCCAGGGCACAATCCGTCGCCTTGGCCCGCCTGCGGGGCGTTGCCGTGCGCGGCCCCGCCAATGCGCTGCGAAGCCTGCTGCGCGACCGCGCAGGTCGCGCTTTCGGAGCGCGTCCGGAACCCCTTGGACTTTGCCTTCGGCGACGCAAGCTGTCGCACAGGGTTCGGTTCGCCGTGCACCACCCAGCCAGGCCGTGGCGAAAGCACCTCCCGCTCTCCGTCAGTGACCCGTTGCCACACATCGCGCTCGCGCAAGTGCTCGGCCCTTAACACCTCCTCGAAATCCAGCACCACGCCAAGGGGAAAGCGATACTCGCCAGCTCGCCGAAGCATCTCCTCCCGCGTCAGCGGCAACACGGCGCGGGCGATGATGGCGTGCAGCGCATCGCGGTTTTCCATCCTGAGGTCGTTGCTCGTGAAGCGCTCGTCGAGCACCAGCTCCGGCATCCCGAGCCCCGTGGCGAAGGCGTCCCAGAAGCCGGGCACGATGTTGATGTACATCCAGCCGTCGGCGCAGCGGAACATGTTGGTGGGCGGGACCGACCAGAAGTCGTTGCCGTGACGCGACCGGATGCGCCCCGCGCAGTGCCACATCACGGTGGTGAACTGACTGAGCGCCATCACCGTCTCCAGCATGCCGACGTCGATGGTGTTGCGCTGGCCGGCGAGACGACAGGCGTTCGCCGCCGTGAAGGCGAGCCCGCCACTTTGGAACTCGACGTAATGACCCGGCAACGACAGCGGCGCCCGCTCGGGATCGCCCATCAGATTGGTGTAGCCGCCCATCGCCAGAAGCGTGTGCGGTGTGGCGCGCCAGTTGCGTTTGGGTCCGGTGCAGCCAAAGGGCGTGATCGCCAGCTTCACCGGCGTATCCCAGTCGTCGAAACCGAGCGCCGTCACCGCGTCGGCAGTTTCGCCCTCCACCACAACGATGTCCGCCTGGGCCGCAAGCTCCCGGAGCCGCAAGCGGCCGTCATCTCCGCCTCGCCCCGATTCCCGACGCTTCTCGGCGTGCAGAAAGAGGTCAAGCGCCGCAGAACTCGTCCAGGCCGGCACCGCGTCGCCGTCTTCAACGCGCACCACATCACACCCCGCCTGCGTAAACAGCCGACCGCAGAACCCCGCCGCATAGCCGCCAATCTCGAGAACCCGATCCAAAGCTCCCCCACGAGCCACCAAATCAAGCGCGGCATCATACGTCGCCTAGTGTCGCGTCCCGAAAATACGTCACCCTTCCCGCTGGGTGCTGGCTGGCGCACCGATGCCGAGAAAAAGGAGGATGTGCCGCCCAGACTCTCCCCCCGAAAGGTCGGCCGGGACGAGGATTGGGCATCCCGAAGTACGTCGAACTTATGGGACGGCGTTATGGCAGGGCAAGCCTGACGTGCCATACCGAGGCGGCGGCGCGCAGACCTATGCGCGCAACCAGTCCGGGTCAGCCGACGCCAAGAGTGGGGGCGGGCGGGGGCTTGTGGGGATGGTGGGGTAGCCGACGTCGATCAGGTAGAGGCCTTGGGCCGGTGCGGTGGGTGGGGCGCGGCGGCGGTCTCGGCCGGCCAAGAGCTCGGCGGGCGCTTCCTGTGGGAGGGCGCTGCGGCCGACGGCGAGCAACGTGCCGGCGATGTTGCGCACCATGCGCAGCAGGAAGGCGTTGGCCTGGATGTCGATGGCGACAAAGCTGCCGACGCGGCGCACGCGCAGATGGTGGATGCAGCGCCAGGGCGAGCGCGACTGACAGGCGGCGGCGCGGAAGGCGGAAAAGTCGTGCTCGCCGATCAGTGGCAGGGCTGCCTGCTGCATGGCGGTTTCGTCGAGCGACTGTTGCACCCAGGTGCAGAGGCCGCGGCCGATGACCGGGCGCGCCCGGCCGTCTTGGATGACATAGACGTAGCGTCTCCATAGGGCGTCAAAGCGGGCGCTGAAGCCCGCCGGCAACGTGCGGCACCAGACAACGCCCAAGCCGTCGGGGGTCTCCCTGGTGACGCCCATGCGCCAGGCGTCCTCGGTGCGCACTGCGTTCGCGGTGAAGCTCACGACCTGTTGCGTCGCATGAACGCCTGCGTCGGTGCGGCCGGCCGCGACGATCTTCGCTGCGCATGAGGGGTTGTTGCCGACGCGGGCGATGGCCTGCTGCAGTGCATCCTGCACCGTGGCCACACCCGCTTGCGATTGCATCCCGTGGAAGCAGCGACCATCGTATTCAACGCCGAACACAACCGAGTTTGCGTTCGGCGGGGACTCCACCGCGGTGGCGGCATCGCCCGGCCCATTCACAGGCGCTGCAGCAGTTCCGCCGCGGCGGCGCGTTGCTCGGGATTGCCTTGCGCCGAGATTTCCTTCAGCACCTCGTTGGCGCTGTCGACGTCGCCGATGTCGATGTATGCGCGTGCCAGTTCCAGCTTCACGGCCACGGGATCGCCTTCTACGGTCTCAATGGCGGCATCGAGGTCGTCAGGCGTCGACGTTGCCGGCGTCGTGGGGCTCGAGGCGACGGCCGCAGGCGCGGCCACGGTTCGCACGCGACTTGCCAGCCGATCCATCGGGGATGTGAGGGGTTCTGACGGCACTGCGGGTACCGGACGTCGCTGCCAGCGTCGCCAGCCGGCACTGCCTCCGACCCCAAGCAGAAGGCCGAGCAGGAGGGCAACGGCAGGCAGCAAAACGGGCGCCCGGGCAGGGCGACCGGCGGCCGCTTGCGCTAGCTGAGGACGAGAGGGCTCCGCCACGTCCGACCTCTCTTGCGCCCTGAGCGAGGTGTTCTCTTCAAGAAGGCGGTCGCGCTCACTCGTCACGCGAGCATGTGCCTCGACACCACGTGCAACTTCCGCTCGCAGTTCATCGATCTCGGCCGTCAAGCGCTCAATGGTCGCGGCCGCGCCGGCGTCAGGGAGCGGCATGGCGGCCGCGTCTTCCGTAGGGGCCCGGGTCGGGGGCGCGACTGCGGCGGGAACCGGCGGCGCAGGGCGGTCTCGTTCCGCTTCCACCGGCGCATCCACCCAAGGCAATGCCAGTCGCGCGCCGGCTCGTAGCTGGCTTGGGTCCCCGTCGGTGAAGGCGCTTGGATTGGCGCGGACAATCGCGAACATCGTTTCCTCGATCGACACATCGTCGCGGCGCACCTGGGCGGCGATGCTCCAAAGCGTGTCCGTGCCGCCGACCACGATATGGCTGACAGGCTCACCCGAGCCGTCTTTGGCACCGAACGCGGATGAAGCAAGCAGCATCACCAGAGCACAGACCGCACACGACTGTCGTGCCATGACGCGCCCAAGGAACCTTGGGCGACGGGCGCTGGAGGGTAGGTGCCCCCTCCCAGGCAGGCTTGGTCGAGCGTGCCGCCTCAGGCAGGCCATCAGAGCAGCTCTTGCAGCCGTTCGGCGATTTGGACGCTGTTGAGTGCGGCGCCCTTGCGCACGTTGTCCGACACCACCCACATGTTCAGGCCGCGCTCGTGGCTCAAGTCTTGGCGAATGCGACCCACGAAGACGGGGTCTTCACCGGCGGCATGGTCCACAGGATTGGGGCAGGCGGCGTCCATGTCGTCCACTACCACGACGCCCTCCGCCGCATGCAACAGATCGCGGGCGTCGGCTGGCGAGATGGGGTCGCGGGTTTCGATGTGCACCGCCTCACAATGACCGTAGAACACCGGCACGCGCACGCAGGTGGGGTTCACCTTGAGGTCATCGTCCTCGAAGATCTTCCGGGTCTCCTGCACCATCTTCATTTCCTCGACGGTGAAGCCGTTGTCCAGCGTGTCCCAGGCGTTCGCCACCGCGTTGAAGGCGATCTGCACCGGATGGGCAGTGAACTCCTCTACCGGCTTGCCGTTCAGGAGATTGGCGGTTTGTCCCGCAAGCTCTTGGATGCCGGTTGTACCGGCACCAGACACCGCTTGGTAGGTAGCCACATTCACCCGTTCGATGCCGACGGCGTCGTAGATGGGTTTCAGCGCCACGGTCATCTGAATCGTCGAGCAATTCGGATTGGCGATGATGTTGGTGCCGAGGCCGTCAACGATGCGGTGCGGATTCACTTCCGGCACCACCAGCGGAATGCCTTCCTCCATGCGGAACTTGGAGGTGTTGTCGATCACGATGGCGCCGGCGTCGGCCGCGCGTGGGGCATGATCGGCGGAGATGCCGCCGCCAGCGGAGAAGAACGCCACCTGGATGCCATCGAAGTCGAAGTCGTCGAGCACCTGCACGGAAACCGACTTGCCGTGGAACTGCAAGCGCTTGCCGGCAGACCGTTCCGACGCCAGCAAGTGGAGTTCGGCCACCGGGAACTCCCGCGCTTCGAGGATCTCGCGCATCGCCTCGCCCACGGCGCCGGTGGCGCCGGCGATGGCGACGTTCATTGCTTCCATCAGGACGTCTCCGCCAGGTCGAGGGCGGCGATCACCGCATCTGCCATTTCGTCGGTTCCCACACGCCGCAGGCTGCTGTCGTCTGCTCCCGCCGGCAGGATGTCCGCCGTGCGCAGCCCGCTCGCCAGCACCGTCTGCACGGCACCTTCAAGGCGCTCCGCCGCCGGTGCTTCCTCCAGGCTGTAGCGCAGCATCATCGCTGCCGAGAGGATGGTGGCCAGCGGATTCGCGACGTTTTGCCCGGCGATGTCGGGCGCGCTGCCGTGCACCGGCTCAAACATTCCCTGGCCGTCCGCGTTCAGCGAGGCCGAAGGCAGCATGCCGAGCGAGCCGGTGAGCATCGCCGCCACGTCCGAGAGGATGTCGCCGAACATGTTGCCGGTGACCACCACGTCGAACTGCTTCGGCGCCCGCACGAGCTGCATGGCGGCGTTGTCCACGTAGAGGTGGCTGAGCTCAACATCGGCATAGTCGGCGTGAACCTCCGTCACTACCTCGCGCCAAAGCTGCGTCACTTCCAGCACGTTGGCCTTGTCCACCGAGCACAGCCGGCCGCCGCGCTTCTGCGCGAGTTCGAAGGCGACACGGGCGATGCGGGCGATCTCACGCTCCTCATAGACATAGGTGTTGAAGCCCCGCCGACCGCCGTTGCCGACTTCCACCCCCCTTGGTTCGCCGAAGTAGATGCCGCCGGTGAGCTCGCGGACGATGAGGATGTCGAGGTCCGCCACCAGCTCCGCCTTCAGCGAAGATGCCCCGGCGAGCGACGCGAACAACGTCGCCGGGCGCAGGTTAGCGAAGAGGTCCAGCCCTTCTCGCATGCCGAGCAGGCCCTTCTCCGGGCGCTCCGTCATGGGCAGGTCGTCCCATTTCGGCCCGCCCACGGCACCTAGCAGCACTGCGTCCGAGTCCCGCGCCGCCGCCAGCGTGTCCGCAGGCAACGGCGTGCCGTGGCGGTCGATGGCGACGCCCCCCATGTCCGCCTCCTCAAAGGCGAGCGGCAACTGCAATGCCCGCAGCACGCGCAGCACGTGTGGCATGACTTCTGCGCCGATCCCGTCGCCCGGGATCACCAATACGCGCTTGTCCATTCGTCAGGGCTCCAAAGGGAAGGTTGCGCCAAAAGGCGCGGCATCAATCAGCATTTTACGGCGCAAGGCAGACACGACCAAAGCGGGGCCCTTGGAGCCACCCGCTGAGGATGCTGGGTCGCTGACGCCGGGGAACAGGGGTAGCGTTCCCCGCCACGCACAGGGTCCGGCTCGCGGGGAGAGGGCTGGTTGCATGTTCGGGCCCTTGGTTGCTTCGCCTTCGCGGGAGGAGCGTGATGGGTCCTCGCTCGGATACGCTTGCACACGGCGCCTTCCGGCTGGTGCGTTGGTGCAGACTCGTATTTCCGAGGAAAATATATATAAATACAAAGAGTTATGGTGGTCTAATCAGGTCCCGCGAACACCCAAGGCATCCGTTGTCGGTGTGTTTCCTCGAAGGCGCGGATGGCGTCGGCGTAGCGCAGTGTCTGGGCAATCTCGTCGAGACCTTCCGCCAAAAGACGCTTGCGCTCGGGCTCGATGTCGAAGGGCGCCGCGAAGCCGTCGCCGGCGATCGTCTGATTCGGCAAGTCCACCGTGAGCGAGAACCCCGGCACCGTTTGCGCCCGTTCGATCAACTGGCCCACCACCTCGTCCGGGAGCGTCACCAAGAGCAGGCCGTTCTGCAGGGAGTTGCCGGAGAAGATGTCCGCGAAGCTCGGCGCGATGATGCAGCGGAAGCCGTATTCGAGCAGCGCCCACACGGCGTGCTCGCGGCTGGAACCGCAGCCGAAGTTGGTGCGCGTCACCAGTACGCTGGCGCCTTGGTAACGCGGCTCGTTGAGGACGAAATCGCGGTTGATCTCGCGCTCGTTGGCCGTCTTGGTCATGTCGCCTTCGTCGCGAAAGCGCCAGGCGTCGAAGAGGTTGTCGCCAAAGCCGGTGCGGCGGATCGACTTCAGGAACTGCTTCGGAATGATCTGGTCGGTGTCGACGTTGGCGCGGTCGAGGGGCGCCACCAGTCCCATGTGGGTATCGAAGGCCTGCATCAAAGATACTCCCGCACATCGGCGAAGCGGCCGTTCACCGCCGCTGCGGCGGCCATGGCTGGACTCACGAGATGCGTGCGTCCGAGGTGCCCCTGCCGGCCTTCGAAGTTGCGGTTGGAGGTGGAAGCGCAACGCTCGCCGGGGTAGAGCCGGTCGTCGTTCATGGCGAGGCACATCGAGCAGCCGGCGTCGCGCCACTCAAAGCCGGCTTCGCGGAACACGGCATCGAGCCCTTCCGCCTCCGCCTGTCGCTTGACGAGCCCGGAGCCCGGGACCACCAGGGCCTCGCGGATCGACGACGCAACCCTTCGCCCTTTCGCGACGTCTGCGGCGGCTCGCAAGTCCTCGATGCGGGCGTTGGTGCAAGAGCCGATGAAGACGCGGTCCAGCGCAACATCGCGGATGGGCGTGCCAGGGGCGAGGTCCATGTATGCGAGGGCGCGCTCGCACAGTTCCCGGCGGGCAGGTTCGTCGAAGGCCTCCGGCGAAGGCACCGCCTCGTCGATGCCGAGCACGAGCTCCGGCGATGTACCCCACGACACTTGCGGCGAGAGTGAGGACGCGTCCAGATCGGCTGCGCGGTCGAACTCGGCGTCGGGATCGGACACAAGGCCGCGCCAGTGCGCCTCTGCCTGTTCGAGCATTTCGCCGGACGGCGCGAATGGCCGGCCGCGCAGGTATTCGATGGTGGTGTCATCCACCGCCACCATTCCCGCCCGACCTCCTGCCTCGATGGACATGTTGCACAGCGTCATGCGCGCTTCCATCGACAGCGCCCGCACCGCGCTACCGCCAAACTCGATGGTGTGTCCGGTGGCGCCGGCGGTGCCGATTTGGCGGATGATGGCGAGGATCAGGTCCTTGCTGGTCACTCCGCGCGCGAGCTGTCCCGTTGCCGTTACCCGCATGTTGCCGGCCTTGCGCTGGGCGAGACATTGCGTCGCCAGCACGTGCTCTACATCCGACGTGCCGATCCCTTGCGCGAGCGCGGCGAAGGCGCCGTGGGTGGACGTGTGCGAGTCGCCGCAGACGATGGTCATGCCCGGTAGCGTCGCGCCTTGTTCTGGTCCCACCACGTGCACGATGCCTTGGCGGGGGTCCGTCATCTCAAACTGGCGAATGCCAAAGCGACGGCAGTTGTCGTCCAGCGCAATCACCTGCGTGCGCGCGATCTCGTCCTCAATGCCGCCGATGCCGGCGGCGCGGTTCGTGGTGGGCAGGTTGTGATCGGGGGTTGCGAGATTGGCGTCAAGCCGCCACGGCTGGCGCCCGGCAAGCTCCAGTCCCTCGAACGCCTGGGGCGAGGTGACCTCGTGCAAGAGATGCCGGTCGATGTAGAGCAGCGTCATGCCATCGTCACGCTCGGCAACGGCATGGGCATCCCAAATCTTGTCGTAGAGAGTCTTTCCGGCCACGCCACTCGCGCCCCGCATCGTCAGGTTGGCAATGCTAGCCGGGATCGTTCATGAATGCGCGTAGCGAGCCTCGGGGCGGGGGGTCCCCGGCCGTGCATCGCTCCCTACGGTATGGTCATGGGACAACGTGCCCGAGGTTCACATGCCCAAGGTCGACCTATCCCGCGTGCCGAGAAGCAAGGGGACCATCTATCCGCCGGAGTTCAATGCCCCCAGTTCGGAACGCATGCGGCAGTGGCTCGGCGACGCTGGCGGACTAAGCGACTTCGGGGTCAATCTCGTGCACCTGCCACCCGGGAACTGGTCAAGCCAGCGCCATTGGCACTCCCATGAGGACGAGTTCGTGTATGTCTTGCAGGGCGAGCTAACGCTGGTTGAGGACGACGGCGAGACCGTGCTCTACGCCGGCGATTGCGCGGCGTTTCCCAAGGGCACTGGCGATGGTCATCACATGATCAACAAAACCGACGCCGCAGCCAGCTACCTGGAAATCGGCTCGCGGCAACCTGAAGACCTTACGACGTGCTCCGATGTCGACATGATGAGTGCCAACTCCGACGGTCGATTCGTTCACAAAGATGGCACTCCGTATCCCGGACAAGAAAGGCTCGTTGGCCTAACGAGGGAGTCATTCATCCGCCTATGAAGTCTGGTCGACGCCGCACAAGTGAAGCCCTTACGGGCGCGTCGGCAGTTCGCTGCTGGCCTTCGTGCTCGCATTCGCTCGCAGCTACGGCTAGGAGCCAGCGCCGTTTCCTACGGCGCAGCCTCCTAGCTCGACTGCATGCCGGCTTCCGTCTTGGCGGCGCGGCAGAATGCGGCTACGGCTGCCGTCAGGTCTTGCACGCGGTGGTTGCCCGTGCGTTCGGTGAAGCAGAAGGAGAGGCGTAGTTCGTCGAGGCCGGCGCGAGGGTTCCTGGTGCGGGCGTCCGGCGGATAGAAGTCGTACATCGGCACCACCACGACGCCATGACTTGCGACCATGCGGGCGATGAAGTCGTCGTCGGTGACGACATCGTCGCCCAAGAAGCGGAAGACGGAAAAGAAGCCAGCCTCCGGTCGGGTCCATTGGAAGCGATCGGGCCAGGCGCCAAGCCCTTCGCTCAGGCCGCCGAGCAGGATGGCACGGTTTTCCCGATAGACCTGCAGCTTGGCATCCGCCACGGGCCAGAGCGAGTCCCGCAGACGACATTCCTCGTCGTGAAGCAGGGACTCGAACGACAAGAGCGCCGCCGGGTTGTGGAACAGGATGTCGGCGCTCGATTCGGTGAGCAGCAGGTCTGAGAGAGGTGCCTCGCGACCGCCGTCGATGGCAAGCCGTGCCTCTGTATAGGCGAATCCGACGCGCGGCCCCGGCAATCCGATCTTTGAGCCGGTGAACAGATGCACGGTTCGCGCGGGGTCTAGTGCGAAGAAGGGTTTGGGGCGATGGTCTTCGTCGGCAAAGCTGATGTACACGTACGGTGCGTCCTCGACGATGAGGATGCCCTCTTGGCGGGCGATGTCGAGGATGGCCTCGCGACGGTCGCCACTGAAGGAGAAGCCAGCTGGGTTGTGGCCGTCGGGAACCGTGTAGTAGAAGGGCACGAAACGCCCGTCCGCTCTCGCCTTGGCAATCGCCTCGCGGAACGCTTCCGGGTGCGGTCCCTCCTCGTCCATGTCGGCGCTGTAGATGCTCGCGTGCTGGCAAAGCGAGGCTCGTGCCACGAACCCGGCATAGGTGGGCGCGTCGGTGATGTAGCCGATCGGCCGCCCGGGTCGCTCAAAAAGCGAACAAAGGAGGTTGATGCCGCCGCTGGCACCCACTGTGGGGATGAGGCGGTCGGGGTCCATGGCAACGCCCCAATCGTTGCCGTACACGTGCGCAAACGAACGTCGCGGTCCCACGGGGCCCAACGTATCGGTGTAGGCATAGGCCTCGCGCAGGAACTCCGGCAGCGCATTCGGATCGTTGATCCCCTCTCGCGCCCGCAGATGTTCGTGGAATCGCCGTTCCCCGGCGAGGAAGCCGCGCGGATCGGTGACCTCCGGGTTCGGATAGCCGGCGCCCAGGTGGTGGATCGGCAGGCCGCTCGCCTCCGCCGCACGCCTGAGCTCCGGCAACGAAGCCGCCATCTTCCGCGTCACCGACACCGGCTGCAACGCAAGTCCCGGCGCGTCCAACGCCACGTCAGCCACCGCCACCATCTCCCGCTCCGCGCCCAACGCCGCGCATCTTATCGCCTCCGCATGCTCACTCCACCGACACGCGGCGGGCGGCAATGCCGTCGGGTCCCCGAGCCATTGCCATTTGCACAAATTGGCCGATTGCGCCAAATTGTCCGGACCGGCTAAGGAGAGGGTGCTTCATGCAACCGGACGACGACACTCTGCGCGACATCCATCGTCGCATGGTGCGGATTCGCGTGTTCGAAACGGAGGCCGGCAAGCTGGCGGAGGCGGGACGGATTCCCGGCGCGCTGCATCTGTACGTCGGCCAGGAGGCCGTCGCCGCCGGGATCATGGCGCATCTGTCTGCCGACGACTGGATCACCAGCACGCACCGGGGCCACGGCCACCTCATCGCCAAGGGCGGCGCCTTCGACCGCATGTTTGCGGAGCTGTTTGGCCGCGCCACTGGCTACTGTCGCGGCAAGGGCGGCAGCATGCACATCTCCAACATGGAACTCGGCATGCTCGGCGCCAACGGCATCGTCGGTGCCGGGCCGCCCATCGCCGTGGGCGCGGCGTTCACGGCCAAGTACCGCAAGACCGACCGCGTGGCCGTCACCTTCTTCGGCGACGGCGCCAGCAACGAGGGCTCGTTCCACGAGGCCGCCAACATGGCCGCGCTCTACAAGCTGCCGGCGCTGTTCGTGTGCGAGAACAATGGCTACGGCGAATACACGGCGCAAGCCAACCACCAGGCCATCGTCGACGTGGCGGATCGTGCCGCCGGCTACGGCATGCCCGGGGTCATCGTCGATGGCATGGACGCGGTGGCCGTGTACGAGGCCGCCGGCGCCGCGCTCGAACGCGCCCGTGCCGGCGAAGGGCCCACGCTCCTCGAATGCAAGACCTACCGCTTCTTCGACCATGTGGGCGTGCGAGGCATGGGTCTGTCGTACCGCACCGACGCCGAACTCGAAGAATGGCAAAAGCGCGATCCGATCCACATGTTCGAGGAGCGGCTCGCGGAACTCGGCGTCTTGAGCCAGGAGCAGGCGGCCGAGGTCCACGACGGCATCATGGCCGAGGTGCAGGCCGGCATCGAGTTCGCGGAGCAGAGCCCGGTGCCCGACGTTGCCACGTTGCTCGACGACGTGTACGCCTGACGCGAGTCGAACGCCCAGCAACCGAAGTTCATCCTTGAGGGGGATCACATGGCCGAAGCAGTCGCGACCCGGGAACTCACCTATGTCGGCGCAATCGCCGAGGCTGCGCACACCGTGCTCGCCGAGCAGGACACCGCGTTCGTCGCTGGCGAGGATGTCGCCGGCGCTGGCGGCGTGTTCGGCTCCTATCGTGGCCTGCTCGACGCCTACGGCGAGGAGCGGGTGATCGACACGCCCATCTCCGAAGAAGGCATCGTCGGCCTCGCGGTGGGTGCCGCCGCCACGGGCCTGCGCCCCATCATCGACATCATGTTCATGGACTTCATGGGCGAATGTATGGACGAGATCGCCAACCAGATGGCGAAGATGCGCTACATGTTCGGCGGCTCGGCATCGCTCCCCATCACCATCGTCACCATGTCGGGCGGCGGCATGAACATGGCGGCGCAGCATTCGCAGAGCCTCGAGGCGTGGATCTGCCACTTGCCCGGGCTCAAGGTGGTGGCGCCGGCAACGCCCCACGACGCCAAGGGCCTCATCATCGCCGCTTCGCGAGACGACAACCCGGTGTTCGTGGTGCTCAATAAGCTTTCGTTGCGCAACACGGGCGAGGTGCCGGAAGACAGCTACGAGGTGCCTATCGGCAAGGCCCGCACCGTGCGCGAAGGCAGCGACCTCACCATCGTCACCTACAGCCGCATGGTGCACGAGGCCACCACCGCCGCAGAAGCGCTCGCTGAGGAAGGCATCGACTCGGAAGTTATTGACCTGCGCTCGCTGCAACCCATGGACACCGAAGCGATGGTGGCCTCGGTGCAGAAAACCCACCGCGCGATCGTCGTCCACGAGGCGGTGCGCTTCGGCGGGCTCGGCGGCGAGATCGCCTCGCAGATTCAGGAACTCGCGTTCGACTACCTGGACGCGCCGGTGGCTCGCATCGGCGCTCCGTTCTCGCCGGTGCCGTTCGCCGCCAACCTCGAGCAGGCGTGGCTGCCAAATGCGCCGAAGATCGTCGCGGCGGCGAAGGAACTGCTCGGTAGCGAATAGCCAGGCTGCGAGTCGGGGTTCTCGTCGGCGCGCGGTGTCCTTGGCGTGAGCCTGCCGGAGCAAGCCGCTACGCGAGTCGTCGGCATCGTCGCCAACCCTGCATCTGGTAAGGACGTGCGACGCCTGACGGCGCGGGCGTCCGTGTTCGACAATCAAGAGAAGGCGGCCATCGTGCGTCGCTGTCTGGCCGGCATAGCCGCGCAGCAAGGACGTGGCCAGACAGCGCAGGAAGACTCGCGCGCCGCCGTGCTCGTGCGCTATCTGCCGGACTCACACAACATCGTCGCGAGCGCCGCCGACGAGACGCGCATTGCTGCGACTCCCCTCGACATCGAGGCCTCCGGAACCGCCGCCGACACCCGCGCCGCGGCACAGGCACTCAAGGGCGCTGCCGCCGTCATCACGCTCGGCGGCGACGGCACCAACCGAGCGTTCGCACAGGGCTGGCTCGACGCGCCGCTGATTCCGCTCTCCACAGGCACCAACAACGCCTTCCCGCACATGCAGGAAGCCACGGCGGCGGGGTTTGCGGCCGCGTTGGTTGCCCATGGCGACGTGCCGCTGGCTGCGGTCTCGGAACGTGCGAAGGCCATTCACGTGGCAATCGAGGCAGAGCCGGACGACCTTGCGCTGATCGACGCCGTGGCGACAACCGACCGTTTCCTGGGTGCCCGCGCCATCGTCGATCCACGCACCTGGATCATGGCCGTGCTGACGCGAGCCGATCCTGCTGCCGTGGGCATGACGGGCGTCGCCGGTTTTGCCCTGCCGCTTGCGGCATCGTGCGACTCTGGCGTCCTGATCGAGTTCGCAGCCGCCGAACGACCCGCGACACGGGTCCTGCACGCGCCAGTGGCGCCGGGGCACTTCGCCGATGTGGCGGTGGCCGCGACACACAGCGTCGCACTCAACGCGCCCGTGCATCTGCAAGGCCCGGCGACGCTCGCCTTCGACGGGGAGCGAGAGCGCACCTTGCAGCCGGGGCAGCGCGCCACCTTCACAGTGCGGCGCGACGGCCCCCACGTCATCAGCGTGCGCCGCACCCTCGCCCATGCAGCTACGGCGGGTCGGCTCTCCGTCGAATGCGGAGCCCTCGGCGCGGGGGAGCGCGAGGGGCCTCCCCTCGCAAGAGGAGCCCTCAGCGCAGGGGAGCGCGAGGGGCCTCCCCTCGCAAGAGGAGCGCGTCCGGCACACCTGACATCGAGCAACAGCACGGGAGATTGACATGCCGACCGAGATTTACCTCGTCAAGGTGGGGATGACCATGCACGAAGGCACGGTCGAGGAGTGGTATGTCGCCGACGGCGAGCGAGTGGAAGCCGGCGCAATGCTCTACCGGCTCGAAACCGAGAAGGTGAACCTCGATGTGGATGCGGAGGCGTCCGGCATCGTCCGGCACCTAGCTGCCGAAGGCGACACGTTGGAGCCCGGAGACGTGGTGGGATTCATCTACGCCGACGGCGAGACCATCCCGGACGTGTTGCCAAGGCCACAGCCAAAGCGCGACATCGCAGTTGTGGGGGAGGAGCCTTCAGCGCGGGGGAGCGCGAGGGGCCTCCCCTCGCAAGAGGAGTCTTCAGCGCCCCCGCTGCAAGCGAAGCCGGCTGCGTCTAAAACGCGTGTGGCCGCGTCGCCAGCCGCCCGCCGTCTGGCGCGAGAGCGGGGCGTGTCGCTCGAAGGCGTGGCGGGGAGTGGGCCCGGCGGCCGCATCGTCGAAGGCGACGTGCCCGCCGCGCCGCCCGCGTCGGAACCGCCGAAGCGCATCGCGGCATCGCCGGCGGCGCGCAAGCTGGCAGCCGAACTGAACGTCGATCTAGCCAACGTCGATGGCAGCGGACCTCGAGGCCGAATCACCCGGGAGGACGTGCAGTCAGCGGCCGACGCGCCGGCAACGGCACAACCGTCCGCCGGCACTGCCACGCGCATGTCCGCCATGCGCCGCACCATCGCTGAGCGGATGCACTCGAGTCTGCGCGACACGGCGCAGCTCACGATGGACATGGAAGTGGACGTCACGGACCTCGTGAAGCTGCGCGGCAACCTCATCGACGAGTGGGCCGACGACGGCGTTCGCGTGACCTATACCGACCTTGTGCTCGTTGCCGCTGCCCGTGCGCTCATCCGGCACCCGAAGATGAACGCTTGCCTTAGCGACGACGCCATCACCACCTACGACTACGCGCACGTGGGCATGGCGGTGGCACTGGACGAAGGGCTCATCGTGCCCGTCATCCGCGATGCCCACGAAAAGCCCTTGCGCGAAGTCGCCCGAGAGTCCGCCGACCTCGCCGCCCGCGCTCGTGCCGGCTCCCTGGGGCTCGGTGACCTTACGGACGGCACCTTCACCGTTACCTCGCTCGGCATGTTTGGCGTCGACACCTTCACCCCCATCCTCAACCCTCCGCAGGCCGGCATTCTCGGAGTCGGCCGCATCTACGACGGCGTGAAGTGGCACGACGGCACGCCCGTCCGCACGCCAATGCTCCGCCTCTCCCTCACCTGGGACCACCGCGTCCTTGACGGTGCTCCCGCGGCGGAGTTTCTGGCGGGGGTGCGGGAGTACCTCGAACAGCCATACCGCCTATTGGTTTAGCAACGCCCGTTGGGTCGTTTCGCGGCGGCCCTCCCACCGCCGACGTACCGGATCGCCCAGGCTATCGGGCAGGGCCTCAGAAACCCGGCAGCGGCATCTCCTCGCTGTCGTTCGGCCATGCCCCTTGGAAAGCCGGCGCCGGCGTTTCTGTTCGTACGTGCTCCAGCCAGAACACGCCGTCGAAAGGGGCGCTGTTGCCGCGGGTGCCGAGGAAGTCGATGTCGCCGTCGCCGTCAAGGTCCCGGGGGATCAGCTTGTCGAACATGCCGCGCTTGCGGCGGGAGATGTCGTGGCGGGTCCAGCCTTCGTCCGACCCATTTGCCGTCCCTGGCGCCGCGTTGCCCGGGTTTTGGAACCAGCCGAGGCGCCCGAGCGAGTCCGCTGGCGTCACGTCGCCGTCCTCACTGCGGGGGCCCAAGCTGTAGCTCCCCGCCATCACGTCTAGCTCGCCATCGCCGTTGATGTCGGCGAGCGCGAATCCGGTCACGCTGTCTGGGGCGAAGGTGCCGATCCTGTGGAATCGCCAAGCACCCCATTTCCCGTCTCGCTTTGGTGGCTGCTCGAACCAGGCGAGTCCGGGCGGGCTGCCCGCCATGCCAAATGCCGTCACGATGTCCAGCCGGCCGTCGTGGTTGAGGTCCGCAAAGTCGAGGTTGAAGGCACTCGCCTCGGCGCCGTCGGTCAGCCCAATCGGATGTTCCACAAACTGGAACTCACTCGCGTCGGTTACGTTCTCGAACACGACCATGCGCCGTTCGCCGCGACTCCCGGCGACGATGTCGAGATCGCCATCGGCGTCCAAGTCCACTGGACGTGCGTTCTGCGGAATGCTGAACGTGCCGAGTTCCACCTCACGCCAACCGGCGGCCGACAATGGATCGCCCACCACCTCGAACAGCGACACAGGCGTTTTGCGCGCGTAGTCGCCTTCACTTGGGTTCTGCGCCCCCTTGTTCGCCGCCGAGATCTCAACCCTGCCATCGCCGTCGAAGTCGGCGAGAAACACGCGCAGCCAAGAACCCCGCCCCAACGTGCCCGGCAGGATCAGGTGCGGCCAAGCACCCTGTCGCGCTCCCGCACCGGGGTTCTGGAAATAGGCGAGATGTGCCAGCTCCGACGCCACCACCACGTCGGGCAGCCCATCGCCGTTCACGTCGCCAATGGCAGCATCCTCGGGCGCCGCGGCAAGCACTCCCTCGGCCAACGTCACGTTGTGCCACTCACCTGGATTGGCACTGCCGAAGGCGATGCGGACATGCCCGTCTGGCTGGCCGTCGTAGCTGGTGTCCGACTCGTGTACCGAGACGATGTCCTCATGGCCGTCCCCATCGAGATCAGCCAGCACCAGTCCGTCGCTGCCACTGATCGGCGCGCCCCGCTCGGCATCGTCGATGCGGTGCTCGCGCCAACTGATGGTCAGCTCGCCAACACGAGCGCGCGACAGGGCATCGCCGACCGGAGTCGCAGCCGCCGCACAAGGCAGGGCCGACCACCACAGCACGGGCAACCAGCACGCCGCGATTCTTCTTCTGCTCACAACCCCTGACCCCCGACCAATCCTCGAACCACCACGCGCCTTCCAAGGAAAGCCATCCCGCCTTCCCACCGAAGGCCGCCTAATCCGAAAGCCGCAAAGCAAGCGACCCGGCAAGGCTACACCCACACCGACGCATCGCCTGCGCCATAATCGCCCCACCTCGCCACCGAAGCCGCTCAATGACCGACCTGCTCTCACGCGCGCGCGCCATGCTGGCGCAATCGGCGGCAGCCGTTGAGGCCGTGTCGGGCCTGCTCGACGCACGGCTGGCGCAAGCCGTGCAGGTGATTGCCGGGCTCGAATCCATCCTCATCGTCACCGGCCTCGGCAAGAGCGGCCTGGTGGCGCAGAAAGCTGCGGCGACGCTGTCGAGTACCGGCACGCAGACCGCCTTCGTGCATCCGGTGGAAGCACTGCACGGCGACCTCGGCATTGTTCAGCCCGGTTCCGCCATGCTGGCGCTCTCCAAAAGCGGCGGTAACGAGGAAACCATCGAGTTCGCCCGCCAGTTCCGCTTGGTGACCCAGGGCAAGGTCATCTCGGTGACCGAGCCCGCCTCACGCCTCGCCTCCGTGGCAGACATTCCGCTTGCCATCCCCGTGCTGCCCGAGATCGATCGGTTCAACCTCGCGCCCACCACCAGCACGCTGACGACGATGGCGGTGTGCGACATGCTGGCGATTCTGGTGCAACAGGAGAAGGGCCTCACCGACCACGACTTTGCCCGCTTCCACCCGAGTGGCACGCTCGGTCGGCGGCTGCTGCTGGAAGTGAAAGACTTGATGATCCAAGGCGATGCCCTGCCCATCGCCCAAGGCAGCATTCGCTTTGCCGACCTCGTCTACGAAATCTCCTCCAAGGGCATCGGCATGGCCATCATCGTGAACGACGACGGCGGCCATGTCGGCGTGGTGACGGACGCGGACATCCGCCGCCTGCTCCTGCGCGGAGAAGACGTACGTGCACTTTCCGCCGCCCAGTGCTTCCACCGCAGCCGCCGCGGCGCCGAGAGCAACGCCCCAACCGACGTACACGGCGCCATCGTTACCGACGCCAAGGCCATAGATTGCCTGCGCCAAATGCGCGAGAGCCGCATCACGGAACTGGTCGTGCTGGAAGGCACCCGCCCGGTAGGCGTCGTGCGCCTGCAAGACTTGATCGAAGCCGGGATTTAAGGGGATGTCTTGAGCGCCCGAGGACCTATCCGCTGGGCGGATGAAGGTGGCAGGCAACCTGGCCGGTCGGTGGTTCGCCGTGCAGCACTGGCACCTCTTGGCTGCAAACTTCCATCGCCTCTGGGCATCTTGGGTGGAAGCGGCAGCCCGTTGGGGGGTTGCGGACGCTCGGAACTTCGCCGGCGATCAGGTTTTCCGGGCGGCGGGACTCCAACTCTGGGTCTGGCAGGGGGACGGCGTTCAGGAGCGCTTGGGTGTACGGGTGGCGGGGGTTCTTGAACAGCGTATCGCGGTCGGCGACTTCGACGATTCTGCCGAGGTACATGACGCCGATGCGGTCGCTGATGTGGCGCACCACGGAAAGGTCGTGGGCGATGAAAAGGTAGGTGAGGCGCAACCGTTCTTGTAGCTCCACCAGCAAGTTGATGACTTGCGCCTGGATGGAGACGTCGAGTGCGGAAACGGGTTCGTCGCAGATCACCAGGCTCGGCTCCAGCGCCAGTGCCCGGGCGATGCCGATGCGCTGGCGCTGGCCGCCGGAGAACTCGTGCGGATAGCGGTCTGCCATGTCCGGCAAGAGGCCAACCAAGTCCATCAGTTCCGAGATGCGAGCGCGCCAGGCGCTGCGATCCTTGGCGAGGCCGTGCACCGCTAGCGGCTCGCCAATGATGTCCTGCACCTTCATTCTCGGGTTTAGGGCACCGAATGGGTCCTGATAGACCATTTGCATCCGCCGCCGGATGGAACGCATGCTGGCCCTGGTGTGGCCGGTGACATCCTCCCCCTCGAAGACGATCCGCCCCGCCGTCGGTTCGATCATCCGCAAGACGGCTAGCGCCGTGGTGGACTTGCCGCAGCCACTCTCGCCGACAAGGCCAAAGGTTTCGCCGCGGCGCAGCTCGAACGACACCCCGTCCACCGCCTTTACCGAACCCACCTCGCGCTGCAAGAGCCCCTCGCGCACCGGGAAATGCACCTTGAGGTCCTGTACCTGCAACAGTGCGTCGGTCATGGTCCGCTTCTCATGCGAGTTTCCAGCTCGCCGAGGACGCCGCGCCGCAGACGCGCAAAGGAACAGGTCTGTAGGGGCCCTCGGAGGGAAGGCATCCTGCCTTCCCCAAGCGCCGATAGGCGCTTTCCGTCTGCCACCGTGATGCAAGTGCGCTGGCGCGCTTCGGAAGGCAGAATGCCTTCCCTCCGAGGCCCCCGCTTCGAGTCGAATCGTCCAAGCATCAACGTGTTACTGCGTTTTGTTCCATGCGTGGGGAAGCCCCTTGCGCGCCCCCGCTCGGAGGGCGGAAGTGGCAGGCGCTGAACCGGCCCGCTTCCGTCTCCTCTAGCGGCGGCGGCTGGCCGCAGCGCTCGAATGCGTGCGGGCAGCGCGGCGCAAAGGCGCAGCCTTCGGGCAAGGCTGCGAGATCGGGTGGCTGGCCCGGAATGGTGGCGAGTCGGCGAGAACCCTCGACATCGCCATCGAGCGTGGGGATAGACGCCATCAAGCCTGCGGTGTAGGGATGCCTCGGATCGGCATAGAGCGCCCGTGCGGTGGCAGTCTCCACCACGCGTCCGGCATACATCACCGCTACCCGATCCGCATACCGCGCCACCACCCCAAGATCGTGCGTGATGAGGATGAGCGCCGAGTTGGCCTCCCGCGTGAGTTCCTTGAGGAGCGCGAGGATCTGCGCCTGCACCGTCACATCCAAGGCCGTCGTCGGCTCGTCGGCGATGATGAGGCGCGGGCGGCAGGCGAGGGCCATGGCGATCATCGCCCGCTGTCGCATCCCGCCGGAGAAATGGTGCGGATAGTCCTTGAGCCGTCCGCTGGCGTCGGGAATCCGCACCCGCCGCAAAAGCTCCGCAGCGCGTTCATAGGCCTGCTTCCAGACCGACCCGCGATGCAGGCGAATCGGTTCCCCCACCTGCTTGCCGATGGTGAGCACGGGATTCAGCGACGACATGGGTTCCTGGAAGATCATGGCGATGCGGTCGCCGCGGATGGCGCGCATGGTCGCCTCGTCGTGGCGCAGCAAGTCCTCGCCATCGAAAAGGATGCGCCCGCCGTCGATGCTCCCCGCGGTGTCAATCAGCCGCAGGATGGAAAGCGCGGTCACGCTTTTGCCGGAACCGCTTTCGCCAACGATCGCCAGTGTCTCGCCGGACTCCACATGCAGCGAAACCCGGTCCACGGCGCGCACGAGTCCCCGATCGGTGCGAAAGGACACGGAGAGGTCCTGCACGTCCAGCAGGGGAGCGCTGCCTGCGGCTGTCACTCGAACCCCATTTCGCGCTTCATTTCGTGGTCGATCCAGATGCGTGCGTAGATCGGTCCCGGCCGCACGGCGCCGGCGCGAAGCTCGCCGCCGTAGTTCTTCACCCACGGCCACCAAGCGATGTAGTTGTAGTTGGTCGGCAGCCAGATGGACGGCGCCTCTTCGAGCAGCTTCAAGGTCAAAGCCCGCGTCTGTTCAATGCGCGAGGCTTCGTCGCGGGTCTGCATCAGCCGGTCGATGGCGGCGTCGAAATCGGCATCCGCGTAGAGTGCGGGATTCCACTTGTGGCCGCGGATGAACTTGCGGATCGACGTGGTCGGGTTGGTGTGCCCGTTGTTCATGAAATAGCCGGGGCCGTGGGTCAGCGTCGTCATGCGCGACAGGAACGAGGCGTATTCCATCGGCTCGATTTCCATGCGCACGCCGACCTTGGCGAGGTAGTCGTCGAGCAGCGGAATCAGGTCCATGTTGGCTGGCGAGCAAGTGCATACCTGCACCTTGAAGGAGAAGCCCTCGGGCACGCCAGCCTCGTCGAGGAGTTCCCGGGCGCGCTCAGGGCGATACTCGAATAGCTCCTGCACCGACTCGGGCATCTCCTCCAGGGGCTGGAAGTAGCCGCCGAATTCGGGATGCTGCGGATAGGCCATCAGTTCCGCGTGGCCGCCGTAGAACAGATCCACGATTTCCCGCTGGTTTACGGCCATGTTCAGCGCCCGGCGCACGCGAATGTCGTCGAACGGCGGGCGATCCATGCGCAAGGCGACGAAGTTGCCGGTGGTCGCGAGCCAGCGCGCCCACTTGAGTTCCGGCGTCGTCTCCTTGAGGTGGTCCACGGCGATCCAGCGGATGGACTCGAGAATGTCGATCTTGGCGGTGCGGATGGCGGTTAGGAAAGTGGCCTCATCCTTGATGATGCGATACTTCACCTCGTCCACGAACGGGATGGGGTACCGCTCCTCGCCGATGGGTTCCGCGTCCCAGTACTCCGGGTTCTTCGAGTAGTGCTGGACGTGGCCCTGTACATAGTTGGTGAGGGTGAAGGGGCCGGTCCCCACCACGTTGCGCCAGTCTTTGGCGTTGACGTCCGCGAGTTCTCGCGGCGAGATGGACGACTGATAGCCGTAGCCGAACCGGTAGGGCCATTCGGCGTTGTACTGGTTGAAGTGGAACACCACCGTGTAGTCGTCCCGCGCTTCCACGGAGTCGATGTAACCCCAGTAATCCGCCTGTGCCTTTTTCGGGCTGTTGTCCACCAGGTTGAAGGTGAACACCACATCGTGCGCCGTGAGGTCGCGCGGCTCCATCATCCCCGGCTTGCCGGTGAATCGGGCACCGCGCCGCAGATTCACCACTAGGGTGCGGTCGTCTTCCCAGCCCCAGCTCTCGGCCAGTTCCCCGCGCAATACCTCGGTGGGGAGATAAGCCTCGGCGTGGAAGGTGTAATGGCCGCCCTTGCGGATGCTCTTTTCGAGATTGCCGGAGAAGAGCTGCTCGCGGATCATTCCGTAGTCGTGGTTGGCCTTCCACGTCCAGTCGATGGGGTCCCAAGACAGCGCCGACAGGGTGACAACCACCGTCCCGACGTTGAGCGTGCCGCCATACTGTGGCGTCTCGGCAACGCTTGCCGGCGCAAGCGCCATCAGAAAGGCGAACGCGACCCCACGAGCCCTCATCGACTGCCCCTCATGCGCGGGTCGAGCAAGTCCCGCAACGCATCGCCATAGACGTTGATGGCGTAGACGACGATGGTCAGGCAAAGCCCTGGCGCCAGCGCCAGCCAAGGGCCGAGGTACATGTATGTTCGTCCGGTGCCGCTCAGCATCGCGCCCCAGGTCGGCTCCGGCGGCGGTACGCCAAGGCCCAGAAACGACAGCCCAGCCTCGGTCAGAATCACCGCGCCAATGCGTGTGGTGAACAGCACAATCAGCACCGGCATCACGTTCGGCACGATGTGACGCGCAAGGATGTGCAGCGTGCGGGCACCGATGGACTGCGCCGCGTGCGTGTACATGCTTTCCTTTACCGTCACTACGGCGCCGCGCACGATGCGCGAGCCGGCGATGCCGTAGAGGAGGCCCAGCACGATCACGATTTGCGGTATCCCGGGCCCCACCACCGAGATGATGACGATCAGCAGCACGAGGTCGGGGAACGTCATCCACGCATCGACGCCGCGTTGCAGGATCATGTCGGTCTTGCCGCCGAGATAGCCCGACAGCACGCCGATCACGAGCGACACCAACGTGCCGATGCCGGCAGCCAGAAAGCTCACGATCATGGAGAGCTTGGCGCCGATGAGAATTCGCGAGAGCACGTCGCGGCCAAGGTGGTCGGTGCCGAGGGGATGCGCCAGCGACGGCGCTTCAAGCCGCACCTCGAGATTAGTCTCGTTCATGCCATAGGGCGCGAGGAAGTCGGCAAAGATGCCGCAGAACAGGAACACGAGGAAGATCGCCCCGCCGGCGGCGCCGAGCGGTTTCTCGCGCACCAACCGCCGCACGAACGCAAACAGCCGGCCTACAGCGCCTTGGGGCACCAAGGGCTGCGGCACGGGGCTCAGCACGGCTTCGGTCACTCGTGACGCACCTTGGGATCGAGCCAGCCGTAGCTCACGTCCACCAAGAGGTTGATGAGCAGCACGCCCACGCCGACGACAAGAAAAACGCCCGATATCACCGGATAGTCGCGCTGGAACACGGCTTCGAGCAAGAGCAGCCCCACCCCGGGCACCACGAAAATCTGCTCGAAAATCACCGCGCCGCCGATCAGAAGCGGCGCTTGCAGCCCGATCAGGGTCACCACCGGGATCAGTCCGTTGCGCAAAGCATGGCGGGCTATGAGCAGCCATTCGCCGACACCCTTCGCCCGCGCCGTGCGGATGTAGTCCTGGCGCAACACCTCCAGCATCATCGTCCGTGTCATGCGCATGGTGACGGCCGACATGGAGAGCCCGAGCAGAATGGCCGGCACGATCATGTGCGCGAGATTGGCGAGCGGATCGGTGAAGAACGGCGTGTACTCAAGCTCCGGCGCCCAGCGCCACCACACGGACGGAAACACCATCACCAGCGTACCGAGCCAGAACCCCGGCACGGCCAGCATCAGGAGCGAAAACGAGCGCGCGATGTAGTCCCCGGCGGTGTCCTGTCGAATCGCGGAATAGACGCCAATGGGCAAGGCCACGGTGAGCGCGACAATCAATGAGAGGAAGCCGAGCTCGAAGGTGATGGGCAACGTCGCCTTGAGCTGTTCGGTAACCGGCACGTTCTGCCACAGCGACGTGCCAAGATCGCCCGTGAGCACGCCGCCAATCCAGCGGAAATACTGCACATACACCGGCTGGTCCAGCCCCAGAGCCGCCTCGATGCGGGCGCGATCCTGCCCCGTGGTGATGTCGTTCTGCGCCAGCATGAGGTCGATGACGTCGCCCGGAATGAGGCGCATCGAGATGAAGACGATGAGGCTCGCAAAGAACAGCGTCGGCACCAGCGCCAACAGGCGGCGAGCGAGATAGGCGTACACGCGCGTCCTAGCGGACGCGTCGGCAGTTGCCTTCGGCAACTGCTGCGCGCTGTTGGTTGTCGGAATGCCAGGCCCCGACCTCGATCCGGATCACGACGTCACCTGTCGGACAAAGATTGAGGGGTCATTCGTCATGCATCAAGCGGCGCAGCCAAGGCGCCACCAGCATCACGGCAATGCCGATGCCGACGCCGGCCCAGCCAAGGGTGTTGAACACGTCCGCATACACCGGCAAGGACGCCGCCGGGTCCACCGCGGTCCCCGGCGATCCCTCCACCGAAGCGCTGCCGGCGATGATTCCGGCGATGTAGGAAGCGCCGGCACTCGACAGGAACCACACGCCCATCATCACGCCGAGTACCTCCTTGACGGTGAGTCGCGTCACCATCGAGAGGCCAACGGGCGAAAGACACAGCTCGCCGGTGGTGTGCAGCAGGTACGCGAGGGCAAGCCAGATGAGCGCCACCTGCCCCATGCCGTCGGCGAAGCTCGCGCCGACCACCAGCACCAGGAAGCCGAGTCCCGCCTGCAGCACGCCGAGGCCAAACTTCATCGGCGTGCTCGGCTCCAGCCCCCGCCGCGAAAGCAGCCGCCAAAGCACCGCGAACCCCGGCGCCAGCAGGATGATGAAGGCGGGGTTCATGAATCCCATCTGCGACGCCTGCAGCGACACCCCCGCCACGTCCCGGTCCACGTTGCGGTCGGTGAACAGCGTCATCGACGTGCCGGCCTGCTCGAACAGCGTCCAGAACACCACCGAAACACCCGTCAGCAGAATCACCACCAACAGCCGATGCTGTTCCTCGCGCGTGCATTTCGACAGCGCATAGATGGTCACGCCCCCGACGGCAGCGACCGCGACCAAGGCCAGCAAGCCACCCACCACCGCCTGCATCTGCACCAGATACCAAACCACCACGACGCCGACGACACCGCCGCCGTAGATGATTGCCTCGCGCGGCAGCCCCATGACCCGCTCCCGGAGCAACTCTGGTCTCGCCGGTTCGCCGGCACCGAGAAAATGCCTCTGCCCACGCAGAAACGTGAATAGCCCCGCCAACATGCCGATGCCGGCCAGGCCAAAGCCATAACGCCAGCCATAGGCCTCGCCCAGCCAGCCGCACAGCAGCATCGCCGTGAGCGCACCGAGATTGATGCCCATGTAGAAGATCGTGAAGCCCTGATCCCGCCTGGGGTCGTGCTCTTCATAGAGCTGCCCGACGATGGTGGAGATGCTGGGCTTCAGAAACCCAACTCCCACGACGATGAACGCCAACGCCAGAAACATGATCTGCACGGCGCCGTCGTCGCGCACCACCACGCCATCCACTACCGTCGCCGGATCGCCCTCGAAGGCCATCAGCAAGTGGCCGCAGCAAAGCAGCACCGCCCCAAACGTGACGGCACGACGAAAGCCCAGGTACCGGTCGGCGATGAAGCCCCCAAGCACCGGCATCAGATACACCATCGAGCCGTAGGCGCCAAAGGTGCCAGCCGACATCCGATCGTCGAACAGGAAATGCTTGGTGAGATAGAGCACCAGCAGCGCCCGCATCCCGTAGAAGCTGAACCGCTCCCACATCTCGGTGAAGAAGAGCACATACAACCCCCGGGGATGCCCCAACACCCCCGGCTCCGCCCGTGCGCTCTCCACCGACTCGGTCAATTCCCGCCCCCTCGACGCAAGCTCGTCAGCCTACAACGGAATCACGCCCAATGGGTGCCGCGATCTGGCTACCACGCTGTCGGATTTCCGGCCACGGGCGGGGCTCCGTAGGGGCGACCCTTGTGGTCGCCCTTGTCGATGGAGCCGAGGCCCTTGGCTGTCCAAACACGGGCGGGACAACCTCGCCCGTACGAGAACGCTCGCATCCACTCACAGTTTCGGTAGAAGCTAGCGCCGTTCTACGGTGCAACGTCCTAATGCCGCCAAACGTGGCATCTCTGGGGCCAGCCTCATCCACAGGGCCGATCCGAGCGAAGGCTGCGGGTTGGGGCTCGGTCAGTCGAATGCGGCTTCCACGGCTAGGCGGAGCGAGGGGATGGCTGCGGAGTGGATGACTTCGCCGCGGTTGAAGGTGGTTTCGCGCTGGTAGGTGATTCCGGCCGGTTCGCTGAAGGCGTGGATGCGTTCCCGGCCGACGTCGACGATCCAAGCTTCGGGGATGCCGGAGCGGGCGTAGCGGGGGATCTTCCCCCGCCGGTCTTGGCGCAGGCTGCTGTCGGACACTTCGATCACGAGCAGGACATCTGGCGGAAGGGGGTGGCGCAGCTTGAACGCAGGTGTTCTTCGCGCGACGACGAGGTCTGGCTGGGGCTCGTTGTACTTGTCGAGATCGATGGGATTTTGCGCCCGCACATGGTGGTTCGGCAATTGGGTGAAGAGTGCGTGGCTGAGCTGGTCGACGATCCATGCGTGGGACACGCCGATGGGCGACATCTCGCGCACTTCGCCGTCCACGAGTTCGAGGCGGGCGTCGTCTGGGAATGCACCCTCGCGGCCAAGGCGCTGGTACTCGGAGACGGTGAGTCGGCGGCCGATCTTGTACATCGTTGGCTCGGACATGGCTGGCTCTGGCTGTTGGTTTGAGTGAGCAGTTTACCGAGCCACTTTTGGGGCGCACAAGCTGTTGCGGAGCTCTCTAGTCAGGTTTTGCCCTCGCGGAAACGACTACGTTGCGTGCAGGCCTACAGAACCGCTTCCTCCCACTCGCCGAGCATGGCGAGCACGCGGCGCATCATGTCCTCTACCTCGCTCGTGGTGATGGACAGCGGCGGGGAGATCCAGATCGGCAGGCCGCGGGCCATTCCGGGTTGGCGGGCCGCGCCGCCGAGGGAGCTGTACATGGCGAGGCCGTGCTTGAGGGCGATGGACTGGAAGAGCTTCTGGGCGTCGACGCTGCGGTCGAAGAAGGTCATGGTTTCCTTGTCGGCGACGAGTTCGAGCACCATCATGAGGCCCCAGCCGCGCACGTCTGCCACGGTGGGATGGGCAAGGAGTTCGTCCTTGTAGGAGAAGACGCGCTCGCTCTGGCGATTGCAGTTGTCGATCAGGTTCTCGTCACGGATCACACCGATGAGCTCGCATCCTGCGGCGCAGCCGAGGGGGTGGCCGCCGAAGGTGTAGCCGTGGACGAACGGGGTGCCTTCCTCGAACGGCGCGTTGATGCGGCTCGACACCGAAACCGCGCCGAACGGCACGTAGCAGCTTGAGATGCCCTTCGCCATCGCCATGATGTCGGCGTCGATGCTGAAGTGCTCCATGCCGAACCACTTGCCGGTGCGGCCGAATCCGGTGACGACTTCGTCGGCGATGAGCAGGACGTCGTAGTGGTCGCAGATTTCGCGGATCCGGCGCCAGTAGCTGTCGGGCGGGACGCAGGCGTAGTCCGCGCCGCAGCCGTGGGGCGTGGCGAGGAAAGCCGCGACCGACTTTGCGCCGGCATAGTGGATGGCGAATTCGAGCGCCTGGGCGCATTCGATGCCCCATTCCTCGCGGCTCATGCCCTCGGGCCGGTCGAAGTCGGAGTACTGCCGGATGTGCGGCCACTTCGGCAGCATGGGTTCGAACACGGCCTGCGTGCTCGGGTTGTGCGATACGCCGAGCGTGGCGAGGGTCATGCCGTGGTAGGAGTCGCGGTGGCTGATGATCTTGTACTTGCCGGGATTGCCAAGCGCCATCTGCGCCTGTCGGGCGAGCTTGATGGCGGTCTCGACGGCTTCCGAGCCGCCTGAGACGAGGTAGGCATGGTCGAGGTCTGCCGGGGTGACCTCGGCGAGGAGGCTGCAGAACTCGGCCCGCATCGGATCGGCGATGGAGGGGTGGGTGTAGGTGTAGCGTTCGAGCTGCTTGGCGATGGCCCGCTTCATGCGCGGGTGGTTGTGCGGCAGGTTGACGGCCATCGGTCCGCCGGAGACGTCGAAATAGCGGTTGCCTTCGCTGTCGAAGATATAGACACCCTCGGCGCGCTCAATGGCGACATCCATGGGGTGATAGGCGAAGACGTGCTCCCAGTCGCCGTCGGGCCGAAGTGTGTCGGGGAGGTTGTGAAGGGGTTCGGCCATTGGGCGGTCCTACGAAAGGGAGCGGCCATCGTAGCACCGGCGATTCGGTGAGAAGCGGGCCAGCAGTTCGCGCGATCGAACTGCCGATGTGGCGCTAGCTTAGCTAGGAGCCTGTCGGACTTGGCAATGGGCGGCTCTCGGAGGGAAGGCATTCTGCCTTCCCTGCGCCGTCAGGCGCGCTGTCCGCGTGTGCCGAAAAACGCCTATCGGCGATAGGGAAGGCAGAATGCCTTCCCTCCGAAGAGCGGCTTGTTCACGTGCTAGCGCGAGCTGCTGGGCGTTGTGCTCGCGTTCGCTCGCAGGGTTGCCAGTTTGCGGTAAAGGGCGCGTTCGCTGATGCCGAGTTTCGCGGCCAGTTCGTGACGGGTGCCGGTGTGGGTGGCGAGGGCCTTGCGGAGGAAGGCGTGTTCGGCTTCTGCCAGCGTGGCGGGGGTTGTGGCTTGTGGCATTGGCGGCTGGGCGCGGCAGCGGTCCGGGAGGTGGCGTTCGTCGACCTGGGGGCCGTCGGCCAGCAAGATGGCGCGTTCGACGATGTTGCGCAGTTCCCGGATATTGCCGGGAAAGGGGTATTGGGCAAGGGCGTCCAGCGCGGCGGGGGTGAAGGTGGCGTCGGGGCTGCCCGTGCGTTGGCACAGCGCGTGGATGAGCAAGGGGATGTCGCTGGCGCGCTCGCGTAGCGGCGGTAAGGTGATCTCGAAAACGCACAGGCGGTAGTAGAGATCTTCGCGGAAGTCGCCCGACTCGACGAGCGCGGCGAGGTCCTTGTTGGTGGCGCAGATGAGGCGGAAGTCGGCTTCGTGCCAATCGGTGGTGCCCAAGGGGCGGTAGCGCCGGGTCTCGAGCAGGCGCAGGAGTTTTACCTGGCTCGCGAGCGGCACGTCGCCGATTTCGTCGAGGAACAAAGTGCCGCCTTCGGCCGCAGCGACGAGGCCATCGCGGGCGGTGGTGGCGCCCGTGAACGCGCCCTTCGTGTGGCCGAAGAGCTCCGCTTCAAGCAGCGCTTCCGGTAGCCCCGTGCACTCCACCGGGACGAAGGGCTTGTCGCGGCGGGCACTTTGCTCATGCACGCTCTGTGCAACGGCGTCCTTGCCGGTGCCGGTTTCGCCGTAGAGCATCAGGTGCACGTCGCTCGTGGCGGCGCGTTCGGCGAGGTTCAGCATCGTCTGGAAAGCCGGTGCCCTGCCGACCAGGCGGTCGTGGGTTGGCTCCGTGGCGGCTATGTCCGATGGATGCATCTGCTCGATGAAGAACATCGGCTCGCCGTCTGGTCCTGGCACGGGCCACATCTCGACGTGGACGTACTCCTCGCCGCGGGGAGTGTGGTGAATGTGCAGCGCCACCGAGCGCTGACGCGTGTCCACACAGGCACGCAAGGGACAGCTCTCGCCCACCAAGTCGCAGGGAACGTCGTTGCCGTGCGACACCTCGTGGCAGAGCGCCTTGTGCCCCGGACGGTCGGTCAGGCCATACACCTCGCGGTATTGATCGTTGGCGACGAGGATGCGGTAGTTCCGGTCGAGCAGGATCGCGGGGCGCGGCAGGCTGCCCAAAACCGCGGCGATGTCGGGGAGGTCAGGCATGGCTGACGATTGTGGCACACCCGCGCAAGGATCGCATGACGAAAGCGGCAGTCTCGGCCTGGCGCGCGGATCGGTTGGATGTCGTAACACATTGATATAGCTGTAAACACAGTGTTGGCACGGCTCCTGCTACTCGTCCTGTCGGCGGATTGCGTAACGGCAAAAGGAGAGGACGTGGCAGAGCTACAGGAAGCTCCCTATCGGGACGGTTTGCACATTCGTGCCGCCTCGGGCTGGCTCGAGCGCTACTGGTTCAGCCAAGACCACAAGGTCATCGCCATCCAGTACGGCATCACGGCCATTGCCGTGGGCGTGCTTGCGGTGGTCCTTTCGACGCTCATGCGGCTGCAGCTTGGCTTTCCGGGCGTCTTTGCGTTCATCACGCCGGCGAGCTACTACCAGTTCGTCACCATGCACGGGATGGTGATGATCGTCTATCTGCTCACGGCCATCCTGCTCGGCACGTTCGGCAACTACCTGGTGCCACTGATGGTGGGGGCCAGGGACATGGTGTTCCCGTTCCTGAACATGCTGAGCTATCACACCTATCTGCTGTCGGTGCTGTTGCTGCTCGGGAGCTACTTCGTGCCGGGTGGGCCCACGGGGGCAGGATGGACGCTGTATCCGCCGCAGGCCATTTCCGAAGGCACACCGGGTGCTGGGGCTGGCGTGTTGATGATGCTGGCGTCGCTGGCGGTGTTCGTGGTGGCGTTCACGATGGGTGGGCTGAACTACGTCACCACCATCCTGCAGGCGCGCACGCGCGGCATGACGCTGATGCGGATGCCGCTCACGGTCTGGGGCATTCTGTTGGCGACCGTTCTGGGCCTCTTCGCCTTCCCGGCGCTGTTCGTGGCCGGGGTGATGATGGCGCTCGATGCCGTCCTTGGCACCAGCTTCTTCATGCCAGCCACGGCGACGCGAGAGGGCGGCGGCACGCCCCTGCTGTTCCAGCACCTGTTCTGGTTCTTCGGCCATCCGGAGGTGTACATCGTCGCGCTGCCCACCTTCGGCATCATCTCGGATGTGCTCGCGGCGCATGCGCGACGGGCGATCTTTGGCTATCGCATGATGGTCTGGGCGACGCTGACGATAGCCGTCCTGAGCTTCCTCGTCTGGGCGCACCACATGTACGTGAGCGGAATGCACCCATACTTCGGGTTCTTCTTCGCCGCCTCGACCCTCATCATCGCCGTGCCCACGGCCATCAAGGTCTACAACTGGGTGCTGACGCTATGGCGGGGCAACATCCACCTCACGTTGCCGATGCTGTTCAGCATCGGCTTCCTGCTGACGTTCGTGGTGGGCGGGCTTTCGGGGCTCTTTCTCGGCAACGTGATCGTCGATGTGCCGCTGTCGGACACCTACTTCGTGGTGGCGCACTTTCACATGGTGATGGGCGTGGCGCCGGTGCTGGCGATCATGGCTGGCATCTACCACTGGTTTCCGCTGGCGACCGGGCGGTTTCTGCATCGCGGCATGGGGCAGGCGCATTTCTGGATCACCTTCGTCGGCTCCTATGCGATTTTCTTTCCGATGCATTACCTCGGGTTTCTGGGGCTGCCTCGGCGCTACTACTCGTTTGAGGGATACGAGTTCGTCTCGTCAAGTGTCTTCACCCTCAACCAGTGGATCAGTGTGCTGGCGATCCTGGTGGCGGCGGCGCAGCTAATCTTCCTGTGGAATCTGGCGTGGGGCTGGCGGTGTGGCGTGCGCGCGCAGCCGAACCCGTGGCGAGCCACGACGCTGGAGTGGCAGACCGCCGACATGCCGCCCCGTCACGGCAACTGGGGGGAGCGATTGCCGGTCGTGCACCGTTGGGCCTTCGACTATGCCCTGCCGGGCGAAACGGAGGACTTCGTGCCGCAGTCTCAGCCGCTACGCCGGTAGAGGCGAGGCGATCTGCAGTTCCTCCATCACGCCGTTGAACCACTCGATGACTTCCGGGTGGTAGGGGATGCCGTTGGCGCGGCGGTCCTGTTCTGCCTCGTGCTCCGGGATGCCGGGATAGACGACGCGCGACTCGCCGGGAGCCGGCTTGCAATCGAGAATGGAGCGGAGGTACGCGTCCATGTCCGTCTTGAATGTGTCCACATCCGTGAACGTCGCCACATCGTAGGCCATGAAATAGTGCGCCGTGCCTTGACGCCGGTGCGGACCGCCGCCGGTGCCGGTGAGGACGCTGCAGAGGATTTCCACGAGCATCGAAAGGCCGAAGCCCTTGTGGGAGCCGATTTCCCGGGTGCCGCCGAGCGGCAGCATGAGGAACTTCTCGGGCACGGACGACTCCTCCATGATGGGTGCGCCGTCGGCACCGGCGATCCAGCCCGGCAGCACCTCGCCCCCGACACGGCGCAGGAGCTGGATCTTGTTGCCGGCCACGGAGCTCATGGAGGCGTCGAAGATGAACGGTGGCTCGCTCTTGGATGGCGCCGCAATGCCAATGGGATTCAGCCCCAAGAGCGGTTCGGCGCCTTGGGTGGGTGCCACTTGCAGGCCGCCGGCTGTCATCGAAATGCCCACCATGTCGTGTTCTAGCGCAAGGTGCGCGAAGTAGGCGGAGGGACCGTAGTGGCGGCCATTGAAGGCGGTGACGACGCCGACGCCATTGGCCTTGGCGCGCTCGCAGGCAAGTTCCATCATCGCCTTGCCTTGGGCGAGGCCGAGCCCTTGGTCGCAGTCGATCGAGACTGCGGCTGCGGCGTCGCGGGCACGCTTCATGGTGGGCGTGGGGTTGATCTGGCCGCCTTTCAGGCCGGCGACATAGGGGCGCATCATGTTCGAGACGCCATGGGAGTCGATGCCCCGGATGTCGGCGTAGATCAGCACGTCGGCGGCGGCTTCCGCGTCGGGCCCGGGCATTCCGAGGGTGGTGAAGATGGACTCCACGGCGGCACGCATGTCCTCTTGGGGCACGCGAACGGCGATGTCTTCCGGAACTTGGAAACGCTCTAGCATGGAGGGCTCTCGCAAACGCAAACGGCAAGCATAGCCAATGGGCGTGCATGTGCGAGCGTTCCCCAACCCCAAAACACCAACCAAACAAGGAGGGCGATGACGCCTTGTCGGTGGGGAACTCCTCGCACGGCTGTGGATTAGGCGTACCCTTGCAGGCGAGAAAAACGCAACTGGAGTCCCGCATGACGACGTTTTTGATGATGCCGCCGCTCGATGACGACATTCGCTCCTGGGCCGAGCGCCTGCGCGAGGACTTGCCGGAGATGGATGTGCGGCTGGCAGAGGACGACGCCGCGGTGCGGGCGGCGCTCCCCGATGCCGATGCGTCCTACGGCTGGGTGTCGCCGGAGAACCTCCCGCTCGCAAGGCGCCTGCGCTGGTTGCAGAACCCCTTTGCCGGACCGTTCCCCGGCTACTACCACGAAGCGCTCATCGAACACCCGGTTGTCATCACCAATCCGCGCGGCATCTACTCCGACCACATCGCGCACCACATCCTCATGTTCATGCTGGCGCTGTCGCGCGGATTGCCCTACTGGATGGAGGCGCAGCGACGGGGTCGGTGGGAACGCAATGCGCGGAGGCGTGGCTACACCAACATCGCGGGATCAACGGTGCTCATCAACGGCGTCGGCGGCATCGGTGCCGAGACGGCGCGGCTTTGTGCGGCGCTCGGGGCGAAGGTCATCGGCGTCGATCCCCGGCCCGAGCGCGACTGCCCGGCGACCATCGTCCCTCCCGATCAGCTCGACGAGCACCTGCCCGAAGCCGACTTCGTGGTCACGACGGTGCCGCACACGCCGGAAACCGAGTTCATGTGGAACCTCAGCCGCTTCTCGCGGATGAAGCGCTCTGCGTACTTCATCAACATCGGCCGGGGCATGACCGCCAACTTGGAGGAACTTTGCCAAGCGCTGGCGGGAGGCGTCATCGCCGGCGCTGGGCTGGACGTGTTTGAGATCGAGCCGCTGCCGGACGACCACCCCCTTTGGCATCTGGAGAACGTGATCATCACGCCCCATGTGGCGGTGGCCGATGCCGAGGACATCCCGGAGCGGCGCTACCAGCTCCTGCTCGACAACGCCCGGCGCTTCCTCGCTGGCGAGGAGCTCAAGAATGTCGTGGACAAGGCACGGTGGTATTGACGGAAGCGGTCGTTGCGCCGAAGGCGTATGATCGGATGCAGGCGAGGCAGATTCGGAGAGCAAGATGGCGATCGGTGTTGAAACACAGGTGCGCTACCTGAACGAAGAGTGGCGCGAGCGCGACGAAACGCCACGCATTGGCACTCGGGAGACCCGGCGAGCCAACACCAGCAAGCACGACGTGGTGGTGTTCGATGCTCGCAATCGCCTGGAAGACCTCAGCCTGGACGTGAACGGCTTCAGGCTCGTTGCCCACGTCACCGGGCTTGACGACTTCACGAGCGATGCCGACATCCGCGCGAAGTACTACCCCGAGATCGAGGCCCTTGCCAAGGAGATCACGGGCGCCGAGGAGGTGTTCATCACGCAGCACGTCGTGCGCACCGAGGACACGTCGGACTTCAACAAGGCGTACGCCCGCTTCGTCCATTGCGACTACAGCCTTGAGGACCCGCTCGCGACGGCGCACAAGCTCCTCGAGGGGCGCCGGCTGGACCCGGCGGATTACGAGGGCGCGGGCTTCGCCTGGTACAACAGTTGGCAGCCCATTCACAATCCGGCTAGCCGCAACCCCCTGGCCGTGATCGACGCCGCCACGCTCGCCAAGGAGGATGTGGTCGATTACTTCTACACCGGCTACGGCAAGGACGGCAAATCGTCGATGCCCGTGCGCAATCCCGACCACGAGTTCTATTACTTTTCCGACATGGCCACGGACGAACTGCTCTTCATCAAGCAACTCGACAGCCGCCCCGGCTACGCCTCGCTGTGCCCGCACACGTCGTTCGACGATCCGAACTCGGATCCCGAAGCGCCTCCGCGCAGGAGCATTGAGGTGCGAATGATGGCGGTGTTTCGCTAGGGGCCCTCTTAAGACGCCGCATCGCTCATGCGCTCGCGGCGCACCCACCAAGCGGCCAGCAGCAGCACGGCGGCCATGGCGAGGTCGGCAAGCAAGGACGGCGTCGCGAGCGCGGCCTCGTGGTTGCCCCAGGCCAAGAGGCGCAGTCCCGCAGTCGCGCCCGGCAACAGCGCCGCGGCGAACAGCCAACTCGGCTGCGCCTTCCATGCCCCCACCAAGGCGAGCAGTGCGCCGATGAGGAAGTAGGTGCCCGTGATGCCGATCTGCGCGCCGCGGGCCGACTCGTCGAGGAGGGCCATGCCGATCCGCTCCGCGGCCCGCCCCGGGTTCAGCACCCATGCGAGGGCGTTGGCGAGCAAGTAGGCCGCTGGCAGGCAGGCGAGGATGCGAACGACGCGGTTTATCGGTCTCTCCTTCCCTATGCCGTTACCCGGTCGAAGAACGCGCCGATGGCGGCCAGCGCTTGGGCAGACTCCGGTAGGTTCGGATTGTGCTGGAAGACGTGGAAGGCACCGTCGAACACCTCTAGCTCCACATCGACGCCGGCTTCCCTGGCGCGCTCCGCAAGGCGAGTGGAATCGTCGAGCAGCACCTCGAAGTCGCCCACCTGAATCAGCAGAGGCGGCAGCCCGGCTAGATCACCGAAGAGCGGGGAAACGCCGGGAGTGGTCGAGGGCGTGTCGCCGCAATACAACCCGGCCATGGGCACGAGCACGCCACCGTCGATCATGGGGTCTGCGTCGGCCCGTGTGCGGACGCTCTCGCCCGATGCGGTGAGGTCGGTCCAGGGGGACAGCAGCACGGCGCCGGCCGGTTGCGGTTTGCCCTGCTCCTTGAGAGCGAGGAGGCAAGCGAGGGTGAGGCCGCCACCGGCGGAGTCTCCGGCGATGACGATCTGGCCGGGTGCGATGCCCCGATCACGCAGGCGGTCGTAGCTCGCCACCGCGTCTTCCACCGCTGCCGGGTAGGGATGTTCCGGCGCGAGGCGATAGTCGATGCCGAGCACCGGTGCCCGACAGGCGCCGGAGATGCGCCCCATGAGCTCGGTGTGGGTGTTGAGGGAGCCCATCACGTAGCCGCCGCCGTGGAAGTAGAGCACGCCGCGGTCATCCCGCACGTCGGCGGCGCTGACGTGCCTTGCGGGGATGCCGCCAGCGTCCATGTTGCGCTCCGAGATGTCGTCCGGAACCGGCGTGAGCGTGGCCATGTCCTCCATGTTGCGCCGCATGGCGTGGATGTCCCCGCCCCCATCGGTGGGGCTCGGCGCGTCACGCATGGCCTGGACGGCGGCTTGCATCTCTTCGCTCGGCATTTGCTGTTTCTCTCCCTACTGTGGTTGCTTTGGCCGTACAGGCGTGCAGTTGGTGGTCGCTGGCTTAAGTGTCGGCCCGAGGTGTCGCCAAGGCTCGCCCAAGACGAACGGTGAATCACCAAACGCGGTGGTGGCGGCCGAGGAACTCGAACACGGAACGCGCGGTGCCCTCGCGGGTGAGGTCGTCGCGGGCAAATCGCGCAGCGGCTGGGGAAATCGGGCGCGGGTTCGTCGTCTTCAAATGTGCCTCCGCGACCCGTTCGAGCATTGCGAACCACACCACCGACTCGGCGACGCTGGCGCCGACGGTGAGCGGACCGTGGTTGCGCAGCAGCAGCGCCCTGTTGCGGCCGAGGCTTTGCGCCAGACGAGCGCCGGCGTCGAGGCCCTGCACCTGCACTTCCTCGTCGTCGAACAGCGCCGCGTTCTCGAAGAAGATGCAGGCTTCTTGGGTGATCGGCTCGATCGGGCGCACCTCGGCGCAGAACGGCGTTCCCCACTCGGTGTGGGTGTGTGCCGCACTCACCACGTCTGCCCGGGCCGCGAGAATCGGCTGGTGAATGTAGAAGCCAGGTCGGTTGATGTCGCCGTTTCCTTCGACGAGCTCGCCTTCGGGGCCTACTAGCACGAGATCGTCCGTCGTCGCCTCCGGAAACGGCACGCCGTAGCGAAGCAGCCAGAAGCAATCGCGACGTTCCGGATCGCGACCGCTGATGTGCCCGTCGCCGAGGTCGCCCCAGCCGAGGGCGCCGAAGATGCGATAGCCGCGGGCAAGGTCTTCCTTCAGGGCCGTTCGTGCGTCGGTCACCGCCACAGGCCTCCGCATTGCATAGAGCCGCGTTCCAACTCAGGCAGCACCGGCAGCGAGTTCCAGGGAGCGCCGGGGAACCTCCGCCCGATGCATCGGCTCGCTGCCGGTTTCCGCAAGCTGGTGCAGTTCTGCCAGCACCCGGTCCGACTCGATTTGCAGGAAGCCGATGCTGCCCAGTCGCAGCGATTTGTTGTAGGGCAGGGTAGGGGAGCCGGGATTGACGTAGAGCACGCCCTCGACGCCGGCGGCCTCCTCGATGTGGGTGTGGCCATAGAGCACGACATCCGGCGTCGCGCCACCGAAGCGCTGCTCCGTGCGCCGCGCCAGGATTTCGGGGCTCGCGCGCTCAGGCGAAGGGAAATCGTGGATCATCGCGACGCTGACGCCCTGGAAATCCAAAACCCAAGTGTCTTCGACGCGTGCGTCGTTGACGTGCATGTCGCCGTTGCCGCGTGCCGCCCACACCGGTGCGATGGCGGCGAGTTCGTCGAGCAGCACCGGCGACCACAGATCGCCGGCATGGAGGATGGCGTCCACCCCCTGGAAAGCGTCGAACACCTGCGGCCAAAGCTCGCCGCCGCGAGAGATATGGGAGTCGGAAATCAGCCCAATGCGCATCGGCGCTCGCGTGTTCCTTCCACCGGATCCGGCAACCCTACAGGATTCCCGCGTGCCACGCGCAGTCGTTTCGGCCTGACGTTGCTTCGGCGGGTGGCTCAGGCCGACCTGGTGGTTCGGTACCGGCACGGCGTGAAGCCATCCCCTACGAAGAAGGCCGCGCCTAGGATCATAGGGTTGCGTGGCTCATTCGACGTGGGAGGTCGGGGGTCAGTCTGGGCGGGAGAAGCTCAGCCAGCGGGCGGCTTCCTGTGGGGTGGTGCCCTTACGTTTGGCGTATTCGTCGAGTTGGTCCGCGCCGATGCGGCCGACGCCGAAGTAGCGCGCCTTGGGATGCGAGAAATACCATCCCGCCACCGAGGATGCGGGCCACATGGCGTAGTTTTCCGTGAGACGGGCGCCGGTTACGTTGGTGACGTCCAAGAGCTCGAACAGCGTTGCCTTCTCGGAGTGGTCGGGGCAGGCCGGATAGCCGGGCGCGGGGCGGATGCCGACGTACTTCTCCGCAATCAGCTCGCTGGTGTCGAGGCACTCTTCCATTGCATAGCCCCACCAGTCGCGCCGAACACGAGCGTGGAGGGCTTCGGCGAATGCCTCCACTAGGCGATCCGCCAGCGCCTTCAGCATGATGGAGTGGTAGTCGTCGTCGCCCACCTGCGCCAACGCCTCGTCGAGGTCTGCCCCGACGCTCACGGCGAAGGCGCCCAGGTAGTCCTCGCCCGGAGATGCGGGAGCTCGGCTACGTCTGGCGGCGTCGCCACTGCAACACGTGCAGCACGGGGACGCCTGTTGAGCTTGCGACGGGTGCTTGGCCGCAGAGGATTGCGGTCCTTGCGGCACCGGCGCGATGAAGTCGGCGAGGGAGTGATTGACGGACGCCGTTCCCGATTGCTGGCGCAGGAAATGCAGCTGCGCCAAGGGCGCGCTGCGCTCGGCATCGCGCCAGAGCGTCACGTCTTCCCCATCGCGATTCGCGCGCCAAAAGCCGGCAACGCCCTGCGCGGTTAGCAGCCCTTCATCCACCACCCTTGCCAACATCGCCTGGGCATCCTTGTATAGGTCGCGGGCGGCCGTCCCCACCACTTCGTCGTCGAGGATGGCAGGGAAACGCCCGGCCAACTGCCAGGTCATGAAGAACGGCGTCCAGTCGATGTACGGCACCAACTCCGCCAGCGGGAACTCGGGCAGGGCGCGGGTGCCGAGGAATGCCGGCTGCGGCGGCGTGTATGCATCCCAATCCCAGCGCAGACCATTCGTTGTCGCCTCGCGCCACGGTTTCAGCGGCCGGTTCTGGCGCCCACCAGCGCGGCGCTCGCGCACTTGCTGGTAGTCGTCCTGAACCGCGCCCAGGAAGTCCCCTCGGGCGGTGCCGGACATGAGGGAAGTGCAGACGCCCACGGCGCGGGAGGCATCGGTGACATACACCACGGGGCCCTCGTAGGCGGGATCGATCCGCACCGCCGTGTGCGCCTTAGACGTCGTTGCGCCACCGATGAGCAGGGGGATGTCGAAGCCTCGCCGCTGCATCTCGGAGGCGACATGCACCATCTCGTCGAGCGAAGGGGTGATGAGGCCGGACAGTCCGATCATGTCCGCACCGATGTCCTCGGCCGTGTCGAGGATGCGTTCGGCCGGCACCATGACGCCAAGGTCATGCACCTCGAAGTTGTTGCATTGCAGCACTACGCCGACGATGTTCTTGCCGATGTCGTGCACGTCGCCCTTCACCGTGGCCATGACGATGCGGCCGTTGCTGGCGGGTTCCCCGGCGCTCTTGTCCTCTTCGATGAAGGGCACCAGATGAGCCACCGCCTGCTTCATCACCCGGGCGCTTTTCACCACTTGCGGCAGGAACATCTTGCCGGCGCCGAAGAGATCTCCCACGACGTTCATGCCGTCCATGAGCGGGCCTTCGATCACGTCGATGGGACGCTCGGCGTCTTGGCGCGCCTCTTCGGTGTCCTCGACGATGTATTGCGCGACGCCGCCCACCAATGCGTGTCGCAGCCGCTCCGCCACCGGCGCCTCGCGCCAAGAGTCGTCCATGGCCGCGCTGACGCTGCCCTTGCCGGCGTGGCGCTCGGCCACTTCGAGCAAGCGCTCGGTGGCGTCGGGGCGGCGGTTCAGGACGGCGTCCTCGCAGGCGTCGCGGAGCTCCTTCGGGATGTCTTCGTAGATCGCGAGCTGGCCGGCATTGACGATGCCCATCGTCAAGCCAGCACGAATGGCGTGGTAGAGAAACACCGCGTGGATCGCCTCGCGGACGCGGTCGTTGCCGCGGAACGAGAAAGAGACGTTGCTGACGCCGCCGGAGGAGCGCGCGAGCGGGTAGGTGGCCTTGAGCCAGCGCACGGCTTCGATGAAGTCGACGCCGTAGCTGGCGTGCTCCTCGATGCCGGTGGCGATGGCGAAGATGTTGGGGTCGAAGATGATGTCTTCGGGCGGGAAATCCGCTTCCTCGGTGAGGATGCGGTAGCAGCGGGAGATGATCTCCTTGCGCCGTTCGAGCGAGTCTGCCTGGCCCTTCTCGTCGAACGCCATCACCACCGCCGCGGCGCCGTAGCGGCGGCAGAGGCGGGCCTGGCGGACGAACTCCGCTTCGCCCTCCTTGAGGCTGAGCGAATTGACGATGGCCTTGCCTTGCACGCAGCGCAGCCCCGCCTCGATCACCTCCCATTTGCTGGAGTCGATCATCACCGGCACCCGGGCGATGTCCGGCTCGGTCATCGCGAGGTCGAGGAAGCGCTGCATGGCGGCGGCGCCGTCGGTCATGCCCTCGTCCATGTTGACGTCGATGATCTGGGCACCGTTCGCCACCTGCTGCCGGGCGATGTCGAGCGCCGTGCCGAAATCGCCGGCCTTGATGAGGCGGCGAAAGCGCGCGGAGCCCGTCATGTTGGTGCGTTCGCCGACATTGACGAACAGACTGTCGTGCGTGACGTCGAGCGCTTCGAGGCCAGACAGCGACAGGGCGGTCCTTGCCGGGGCGGGACGGCGCGGCGCCGCGCCGTCGATGCGTTCGGCGAGGGCGCGGATGTGCTCCGGGGTGGTGCCGCAGCAACCGCCGATGAGGTTGACGAGACCCTTATCGACGAAGTCGCCAACAACGCGGGCCATGGCTTCGGGCGATTCGTCGTAGCCGCCGAACTCGTTCGGCAGTCCCGCATTCGGGTGCACGCTTGTGTGGGTGGTGGCAACGCGGGAGAGTGCTTCGACGTGAGGTCGCAATGCCTCCGGCCCCAGCGCGCAGTTGAGTCCGACGATGAGGGGGCGGGCGGGGGCCACCGAGTTCCAGAACGCTTCCGGCGTCTGTCCAGAGAGGGTGCGGCCGCTTAGGTCCGTGATTGTGCCGGAGACCATCACTGGCACGGCTTGGCCCCGTTCGGCGAACAGTTCGTCGAGCGCGAACAAGGCTGCCTTGCCGTTCAAGGTGTCGAAGATGGTTTCGACCATCACCAGGTCCGCGCCGCCGTCCAGCAGGGCCTCGGCGGCCTCGCGATAGGCGCCCACGAGTTCGATGAAGCGGATGTTGCGGGCGCCGGGGTCGTTCACGTCTGGCGAGATGCTGGCGGTGCGGTTGGTGGGGCCGAGCACCCCGGCAACGAAGCGCGGTCGCGAACCGGTGCTGAACTCGTCGGCCACTTCGCGAGCGATCTGGGCGGAGGCGAGGTTCATCGCCGCCACCGACGCTTCGAGCCCGTAGTCGGCCTGGGCGATGGAAGTGGCCGTGAAGGTGTTCGTCTCGATCATGTCGGCGCCGGCTTCGAGATACTGCCGGTGGGTGGCGGCAACGACATCCGGCCGCGTCAGCGACAACACGTCGCCGTTGCCCTTGAGGGGAATCGAGTGCTCCCGAAACCGCTCTCCCCGATAATCCTCCTCGCCAAGGTTCCACGCCTGCTGCACGGTGCCGGTGGCCCCGTCGAGCAACAGGATGCGCTCTTGGAGCGCCTGAGCGAGGGGGGTCATCGAGACTGACGGCGCACCAAGAGGACGTAGATGCCGAACGCACGCCGATCGCTGGCAGTTGCTGTGTTAAAGCTGGTGATGATGTCTTCAACGCGGTCGATGTCGCCTACCACGTCCGACTTCTTGAAGCGTACGTCGGGATCGTAGTCGGCCAGATGGCGCTTTCGCTGCATTTCGACGAACAGGCGGCCAGAGCTTCCGATCTCGTGGGTAAACGACTGCATAGCCGCCTGATCTTGACATCGGGCCCTGACAGTGCCGTGCTGCAGCGCCCTGTAGGTTTGGTGCCATGCGGCCGCACTTCGCGTCGAACCGCTGCGCGCTAGCAGATCGGCACAGCTCCTTGCCAGGCAGTGGAACATGGCGTAGTACGCTGAACTCACGGCGCGGCGCAGGTCAACCTGTCGTGGGCGGCGCGAGTTAGCATTTGTAAGGTATCGCGCCGCCCGCAGGAAGTCAGAGGGCTGCAAGTTCCTTCTCCGTGAAGTCGGACTTGGCGATGTACGAGAAGACGGGATAGGCCGCCACATCGGCTTCCTCGAGCTTCGACAGGACATGCTCGATCACCGTGACGGATCTGTGAGGATCGATGGTTCCGAGCCCTCCCTCGTAAACTGCCTTCACCCAAAGGAATTCCTCGTCGTCTTCGCCGAGTTGCGGGGAGACGGCGATCTTGACGAACGGGACTTCGTTGAGGTAGCCCCGGAGCGCCCCATCGATCACCTGCCTTGCTTGTTCGAGCGTTGCTTGCTTCATCGCCGTTGCCTCGGACCGCACACCTTCAATCCGCTAGTTTACGCCCGTCGTGCATGGACGAGAAATACGAACCCTTCAGGCTGATAGGATGGCGCCACCAATCGAGGGGAGCGCCATGCAGGCAACGATCACGACTGAGAAAGGGGACATCCGCTTGGACCTCTTTCCCGACCAGGCCCCGGTGACGGTGGCCAACTTCGTCAACCTTGCTTCGCGTGGCTACTACGATGGTCTCGTCTTCCACCGCGTTATCGACAACTTCATGATTCAGGGCGGGTGTCCTAGCGGCACGGGGACGGGCGGCCCCGGCTATCAGTTCGAGGATGAGTTCACGCCAGAGTTGCGCCACGACCGGCCCGGGCGTCTTTCGATGGCGAATGCGGGCCCCGGCACCAACGGCTCGCAATTCTTCATCACCCATGTTCCAACGCCTTGGCTGGACGATGCCCACACCATCTTCGGTGAGGTGGTGGACGGCGCGGATCAGGCGGTGGTGGATGCTATCGGTCAGGGCGACCGCATCGAATCCATCGCCATCAGTGGGGAAGTCGACGCCCTGCTCACGTCGAAGAGCGCCCGGGTCGAGGAGTGGAACGCCCGACTAGGCTGAGGCGCGTTTCCCTTGGGGCCCGTCTATCGACTCCCTCGTTCTTCGCTGGCTCCTTTCGTGGCCTCCAGAACACGCGTGGCGGCACCGATCATCGAGGTCATGTCGCTTAGGTTGGCCGGCACGATGAGCGTGTTGCCTTCCTTGGCGAGGCTGCCGAAGCGCTCGAGGTAGTTCTCCGCCACGCGCAGTTGCATGGCCTTGTCGCCGCCCTCGGCGTTGAGCGCGTCGGCGACCTTCGTCAGCCCTGCGGCGGTGGCTTCGGCGATGGCCAGAATTGCCGCAGCCTCGCCTTGCGCCTCGTTGATTTGCTGTTCCCTCGTGGCTTCCGACTGCTTGATGACCTGCTGCTTCTCGCCCTCCGCTTCGTTGATGCGGGCGTCGCGCTCGCCTTCGGACTGCAGGATCGTGGCGCGCTTCTCGCGTTCGGCGCGCATCTGCTTTTCCATTGCGGACACCACATCGACCGGCGGGTTGATGTTCTGGATCTCGTAGCGCAGCACCTTCACGCCCCAAGGGTCGGAGGCGCGGTCGAGTTCCTCCACCACGCGCAGATTGATGTGGCCGCGTTCCTCGAAGGTCTTGTCGAGCTCGATCTTGCCGATCTCGCTGCGAAGGGTCGTCTGGGCGAGCTGGGAGATGGCAAAGAGGTAGTCGGCGATGCCATAGGACGCCGCCTGGGCGTCCATGATCTGCAGGTAGAGCACGCCATCGACGCCCACCTGCACGTTGTCGGAGGTGATGCAAAGCTGCTCCGGCACGTCCACCGCCTGCTCCTTCAAGGTGTGCTTGTAGGCCACGCGGTCGAGGAACGGCACCAGAAGGTGGAACCCCGCCCGCAGCGTGCGCGCGTAGCGGCCAAGGGACTCGACCACATAGGCGTTCTGCTGCGGCACGATCACCGCCGTCTTGATGATGATGATGATGGCCAGGATGGCGAGGACGCCGGCGACGATCAGGGTTTCCAACTTCTAACCTCCTTGTTGCTGGTCGAGTTGCGCGAGCGGCTCGATGTCGAGACCGGCGCCGCGCGGCCCTACGACGCGGGCGGAACTGCCGGCGGCGATGGCCGCCTTGCCCACATTGGTGGCGTTCCACTCTGAGCCGCGCAGTTGCACGCGAGTGCGCTCGCCCACGCCTACGGCCTCGGTGACCTCCACCACCTCTCCGGCTGGCGTGCTGTCGAAGCCTGGCGCATCCCCCTTCAGCTTTTCGTAGACGCGCTTGCGGAACAGCACCATGGAGGAGAGCGAGATGCCAGCAAACGCGAGCCACTGGCCCCACAGCGGAAGGTCGGCGCCAGCGAGCTCTGCAAGCCCGACGACGATGGCCGAGACGCCCAGAAAGATGAAGTAGAAGGCGAGGTCCGCGGCGGTCAGTTCGACCCCGGCGAGCACCGCGCCCAGAATGAGCCAACCCCACCACGGCATGGCCATCTTCTCCGCTGCCCTTGAATGACCGCAGTGTAGCAGCCAACGCCACGAGAACCGTTGCCTTCGGACAAACGCAACGCCCTGTGCCAGAGTCGCGAGCAGCGCCCAAGGCGGTGGCGATCGTGTCGCCCCGCTGGTATGTTTCGCGCCTTCGCGAATCCGCCGTGAGGACCTTCCCTTGGATCAAGCAGAGCAAACGACGGGCATGTTCGGGTCCGTGCGCTTCTGGCAGGGCTGGAGCATCGCCGCCACCATCGGCGCGCTGTTCGCCATCGTTGCCAACTTCGACTTTTCCGACCCTGCGCCGGGGCCGGATTACGTTGCCATCGTCGGTGCGCTGGACGCGGAGCCGCTCTGGGTCATTGGGGCAAACCTGGAAGAAGGCGTGGTGACGGCGCGCGCCGTCACGGCAAGGGCGACGGGCGACACCGCCTATCGCCTCTGGCTGGTGCGCGGCAAGGGCGAGCCGCTCGCCATCGGCACGTTGCCGGTGAACAGCGCTCAAGCGTCCATCCCCATTTCCGACACCATCGCCACCCTCTTGGGGCACGGCCGCACCATTGGCGTGAGTCGCGGATCTGCCGGCGAGGACGCGGATGCCGAATCGGTCTCCTTCGAGCACCGCGCCAACCTGACACGCGTCTGACCAGTTGGTAGGGCGCCCGTAGGGGCGAGTTCCGTCGATAGCGGAGCGAAGTCCGTAGTAGCCTGTCGGTGCTTGCTACGGGCGGGCCCTCGGAGGGAAGGCATCCTGCCTTCCCTGGCGCCGATAGGCGCCCTTGTTGAGGTCGCGGTCAGCGCGCCCGGGGCGCGCAGGGAAGGCAGGATGCCTTCCCTCCGAAGGCCCGCCTTGTCACGCACTAGCAGTCTGTCGGACTTGGCGGCGATGCACCCGGCTGCCGGACAGGGCGACGCATGCGTCGCCCTTCTTCGGGTCGCCTTCCTCATGCGCTAGAAAAAGAGCTCCAAGTAGTCCCCGAGCGACCACCCATAACGCTCGCGGTAGAGCTGCCACGAAATCAAGAACATGACGATCAGCACCAGTGCCGTAGCGCCCATGATGCCGAGGCAGGCGACCACGGCGTCGCTGCGCAGGAATGATGCGATTCGTCCGGGCCGCGCCACGACACGCCTCGTGAGGTGTGTTTGCCGCCGATGATGCCATACTCGCGGCGCATCAAATGCGGGGAGACGAGGCTTGGGCTTGCAGCAGGTAGATGATCTTCGGGAGGAGGGCGAGGCGCTCCACGGGCTCTTGGCAACGCTCTCGGCCGACGCGTGGGAGCGGCCCACGCCATTCAAGGGCCGCACCGTCAACTGGGTGGTGCAGCACCTGCACGATGCCGATCGTTGGGCCGTGCATTCGGTGACGGACCCGGACGGCTTTCGCCGCTGGGCCGCCGAGCGAGCCCGAGGCGGCGTGGCAGCCGAACCGCCATTGACTGGTGATGCGTTACTGCAGCGCTGGCGGTCGTACTTCGACGAGCTCTGCAGCGCGCTCGACCGTGCCGATCCCAACCTCCGGGCGCCGTGGTTCGGCCCCGACATGGGCATCCGCATGATGGCCACCGCCCGTCAGATGGAAACCTGGGCCCACGGCCAGGACATCTACGACCTCTTGCAGGTGCCCCGAGAAAACACCGACCGCATCCGCAACATCTGCCACATCGGCGTGCGCACAATGGGCTGGACCTTCGTCAACCGCGAACTTCCGGTGCCTTCCCCGGCGCCCCACGTGCGCCTGACCGCACCGTCCGGAACCGTTTGGACCTGGAACGACGAGAGCGAAGAACACCTCATCGAGGGCGATGCGGTGGAGTTCGCCCACGTGGTCACCCAAGGCCGCAACATCACCGACACCCACCTCACCGTGAAGGGCAAGCCGGCAACCGAGTGGATGGCCATCGCCCAGTGCTTCGCCGGCCCCCCGGAAACACCCCCGGAACCCGGTCAGAGGTCTTGGTAGCGTCGTGGCCCCAGCACTTGGCGGTGGGGAAGGCCCTCGCATACCCACCACGGTGGTGGCGCGCACTTTCCTGTCACTCCCCCCTCGAGGGGGAGTCGAGAAAAGCGTCCCCGCTTT
>JAPPDJ010000057.1 GCA_028824555.1 Gammaproteobacteria bacterium
AGGCCGTCCTCGGCCTTTCTCGGAGGGGGGGCCGCCGAAAGGCCAAGCCAACAGGGGTCATCGCAGCCCTTCGGCGGCCCCCCCTCCGAGAAAAGCGAGGACGCTTTTCTCGACTCCCCCGCGAGGGGGGAGTGACGGGGAGAAGCTCCGTTCCAGAATTGCGGCATGCGCGAGGCGGGGATGCGTTCAAGCGCAACGATGGATTCGGCGACCGACACTGCCGCGTCGGCCTCGTAGGGGCGGCGCTTGTCCCAGGGACAAGCCCCGCCCCTTACGCGTCCCGTGCCGAGTTCGGCGGTGGGTTCAACACGGGCGGCCTGGAAACTCCGAGCGCGCAAGCGTCGACGGCGTGCATTACACTCGCCGTTCGTGGGCCTATAGCTCAGTTGGTTAGAGCAGTGGACTCATCTGGCTTCGGTCCCGGCAGGCATTCGCTTGGCGGGGGCCAGGAAAAAGGTGCGCTTCCGCTGAAAGGCGGAAGATGAACGGGATGAATTCAGGGAACCCGTCAGCGCGCTTGGCGCGACCCGGCAACCCTGAGCCAAGCCGGCGGTACACCGCCGGAAGGTGCAGAGACTACCTGAGGACTGAGGCGGTGAGCGAGGGGCCTCCCCCGCAAAGACGAGCCACCCGAAGTGTCCTTGATGACAGGCTAGAGCGTCCCGCACCCCACCGCATGTTCGTCGGGGCCTCCGAAGACGTGCGTGCGAGGGTGATGAGATAGTCCGCCCCCGGCAGAAACGCCGGGAACAAGCGAATCCATTGGTCCCAGGTTCGAGTCCTGGTGGGCCCACCACTCTCCGGAACCCGCGGCGACACCTCCGTCACGCGCGCTAGGCGTGCATCTGCGAACCAAGACACGGGCGGCACGTGCGCCATCCCATTTTCTTGGGATGGCGCTGTTGCTGGCGGTTTCGCCGCCCTCGCGCTACCCGTGCCGTCCGCCGCCCTGTTCGGTCCACTCATCGAGGAAGCTGCGCAGATACTCGCTCCGGCTGGGGTGGCGCAATTTGCGCAGGGCCTTGGCCTCGATCTGGCGGATGCGCTCGCGGGTGACGTCGAACTGCTTGCCGACCTCCTCGAGCGTGTGGTCGGTGTTCATGCCGATGCCGAAGCGCATTCGCAGCACCTTCGCTTCCCGCGCCGTCAGGCCGCCGAGCACGTTGTGGGTGGCTTCCTTGAGGCCCTCGCCGGTGGCGAGTTCCACCGGCGAGCCGATGGTGATGTCCTCAATGAAGTCGCCGAGGTGCGAGTCCTCGTCGTCGCCGATGGGCGTCTCCATGGAGATGGGGTCGCGACCGATCTTCAGCACCCGCCGCACCTTCTCCTCCGGCATCTCCATGCGCTCGCCAAGCTCTTCCGGCGTCGGCTCGCGCCCTTTCTCCTGCAACATCTGGCGCGAGATGCGGTTCAGCTTGTTGATGGTCTCGATCATGTGCACCGGGATGCGGATCGTGCGCGCCTGGTCCGCGATGGAGCGGGTGATGGCCTGGCGAATCCACCACGTGGCGTAGGTGGAGAACTTGTAGCCGCGCCGATACTCGAACTTGTCCACCGCCTTCATGAGGCCAATGTTGCCCTCCTGAATCAGGTCCAGGAACTGCAGGCCCCGGTTGGTGTACTTCTTGGCAATGGAGATGACGAGGCGGAGGTTGGCCTCCACCATGTCCTTCTTGGCGCGGCGCATCTTCGCCTCGCCAAGGGACATGCGCCGATTGATGTCCTTGAGCTCGGCGACGGTGAGGCCCGTCTCCTTCTTCAGCGCCTTCAGCCTCTTCTGCGCCCGGGCGATGTCCTCGCGAGCGTTTTCGAGCCCGCGGCTGTAGGACTTGCCGGCCTTGATGTGCCGGTTGAGCCACGCGACCGAGGTTTCCTTGCCCGGGAACGCGGCGAGAAACTCGCGCCTCGGCATGCCGGCCTGCTCGATGCACAGGCGCATGATCTCGCGTTCCGCGCGGCGCACTTCCATCAGCATCTGCCGCGGCATGGCGACGATGTGGTCGTAGTGCTTGGGCACGAGCTTGAAGTAGCAGAATTTGTTGCCGACCTTGGCGAGTTCTTCCCGGGCAGCCTTGCCGGAGCGGGATTCGTCCTCGAGGGTGCGAAGGGACTTGTTGTAGGCGCGCCGCAAGGCGACGAAACGGCGCTTCGCCTCGACGGGGTCCGGCCCTTTGGGCTGTTCGGTTTCCTCCACTTCCTCGCCGCGCGCCTGCGCCTCCTGCCGTGCCTGCGCCTCCTCGCGGCGCTGCTGGGCATCGATCTGCGCCGCCGGAGGAACGTGCTCGGCCGGATTCAGATAGCCGATGAGGAGGTCGGTGAGGCGCTCATCCTTCACCGCCGTGTAGGTGTCGAGGATGTACTCCACCGTGCCGGGATACCACGCGACGGCAGAGAGAACGTCGCGGATGCCTTCCTCAATGCGCTTGGCGATGGCGATCTCGCCTTCGCGCGTCAAGAGCTCCACCGTGCCCATCTCGCGCATGTACATGCGCACCGGATCAGTGGTGCGGCCGGCTTCCGTCTCCACCGCCGCCAGTGCCGCCGCGGCTTCCTCCGCGGCGAGTTCGTCGGCGGTGTTGTCGCTGGCATTCAGCAGTTCGTCCGAATCGGGCGCCGTCTCGTACACGGTGATGCCCATGTCGTTGATCATGCGGATGATGTCTTCGATCTGGTCCGGATCGCTGATGTCGTCCGGAACGTGATCGTTGACCTCCGCATAGGTAAGGAACCCTTGTTCCTTGCCTTTCGCGATCAGATCCTTGAGTCGGGATTGCTTGCCGGTGTTGGTCGCCATTTCGCCCCTTTTTGGTTGTGCCCACGAGCCGCTTCGCCCGCAGGGAAAGTCTTCGTTGCCGCTTGCTTGCCGCTCGGCGCTATGGAGCTTTTGCGCGACGTCTCATGCGTCCGCGCCTATTGCGCGCCGAAAAAACAGGCCACTATAGCATGTCTATCGCGCTTGGGACGGGCTTTGTCCCGTCCCGGCGCGCCCTAACGGGCGCGTTGGCAGTTCGCTTGCGCGAACTGCTGTGCTTCGACGCATTCCTTGTGTCGAATTCAAGACGGGCGGGGACAAGCCCCGCCCCTACGAAGCCATCGCAAACGCGGGGAAGTCGGTGAACTTCAGCTGCGCTCAAGGGCCCTAGTTTCCTCCTTCGCTACCGCAGATATGGCGGCGGTGCGGCGCGAATCAAGACGCCGCCTTGGCGACATCGCCTCGCGAGAGCCTTCTCGACCTCGCATCGAGCGCCGCAGCTCGCTCAAGCAGACTTTCGGTGGACTCGCTGTCGCCGCCCCGACTGCCTCGCTCTGCCCGCAGTCGCTCTTGAAGGAGCCGTGCCACGCCGTCCCGGAACTCCGCCACAATCCCTTCGTCGGGCACCGCTAGCGGCTGTGCCGCCAACGCCGCCAGCTCTTCGTAGCCAGGATCGCCCAAGAAGCGTGCCAGCAAGGTGGCCGTGTCGGCGTCGGGTTCGCGCAGCAGATAGTCGAGCAGTCGCTGCAGCAGCGTGCCCTGAACCGCGGCCAGCACGGCCGGTCGCAGATGCTCGTCGAGCTCGTGCGCGCAGGCAGGTTGCCGCAGCAGCATGTGCAGGAGCTTGCGCATCAACTGCGACATGGCGGCAGCGTCCGTGGGCGGCTCGGTTGCGGCCCGTCGCGCCGCGGCCCGAGGCTGTCCCGCTTGCCCCAGCCGCGCCTCGAGCTGTCTCGGATCGACTTGCGCTGTCTGGGCCAGCCGCTCGACCATCATGCGACGGAACATGCCGTCGGGCAGGGTGGCGAGGTCTGGGAGGGCGAGGTCGCAGAGCCGAGCGCGGTCGCCGATTCGATCCAGGTGCAGGCCACGTTCGAGTTCGCCGAAGTAATACTCGGCCACGGGCACGGCCTCGCGCACGCGCTCGTCGAAACGCTCGGAGCCTTCGCGCGCGACGATGCTGTCCGGGTCCTCGCCGTCCGGCAGCAGGATGAAGCGCAACTGGCGGCCTTCGGCGAGCGCCGGGAACGCGGCCAGCACTGCCTTCCAGGCGGCTTGGCGACCCGCTGCGTCGCCATCGAAGCAGCACACCACGTCCTGGGTGTGCCGATACAGCTTGCGAAAGTGCGTCTCGCCGATGGCGGTACCGAGCGTGGCGACGGCACCGCCAACACCGTGCTGCGCCAGCCCCACCACATCCATGTAGCCCTCGACGACGATGGCCGAATCGAGATTGCGGCTGGCGCGACGCGCTTCGAACAGGCCATAGAGCTCCTGTCCCTTGTGGAAGACATCGGTCTCCGGGGAGTTGAGGTATTTCGGCTGTTCGTCGCCGAGCACCCGGCCGCCAAAACCCACAACGCGACCTCGAGTGTCGTGGATAGGGAACATGATGCGGTCGCGGAAGCGGTCGTAGGTGCGGCCGTTGTCGTTGCGGACGACGAGACCGGCGTCGACGAGGCGTTCCACGCCGATGTTGGAAAGGGCCGTCTTGATGCCGTCCCACCCCTCTGGCGCGAAGCCGATGCCGAAGTCCCGCGCCACGGTGCCGGTCAGGCCCCGCCGCTTCAGATAGTCCGTGGCGCGGTGCGCCGTGGCGTGGCGACGCAGCCAGCCTCGATAGGTGCGGTCGGCATCGGCGAGGACGTCGTAGAGGCCGGTGTCCCGAGGCGGCTCCCGTCCGCGCTCCCGAGGCACTTCCACGCCCATGATGCCGGCAAGCGCCTCCACCGACTCCACGAAATCGAGCCGCTCGTATTCGCGCAGAAACGTGAGTGCCGTGCCGCCAGCGCCGCAGCCGAAGCAGTAGTAGAGCTGCTTGTCCGGGTTGACGTTGAACGAGGGGGTTTTTTCGTCGTGGAAGGGGCACAAGCCCTTGAGACTCTTGCCAGCGCGCTTGAGCTCGACCCTCGTGCCGATCACCGACACGATGTCCGCCCGCTCGATCAGGGAATTGATGAACTCCTGAGGAATGCGGCCAGCCATGAAGAGATTCTACTCAAGATGGCAAGCGGGCGACCCCCTTTGGCGGGGAAGGCACCTTGCCTTCCCGATGCGTTGCATGCGGGCTGCTGGTGCTGCCCAGGATGCCTTCGCCGAAGGCCCATCTTTGGGCGGCCTAACTGGCGAGGCGCTCTTTCACCAAACCGCTGACGCGCCCCATGTCCGCACGGCCCTGCAGCGCGCCGCGCAACGCTCCCATCACCTTGCCCATGTCGCGCATGGACGTGGCGCCGACACTCGCCACCGCCTCGTCGATGGCTTGGACAATGTCTGCATCCGATAGGGCCTCGGGCATGAATTCGTCGATCAGGTCGATCTCGAACTGTTCTTGATCGGCAAGATCGTCGCGTCCGGCATCGCGATACTGGTGCAGCGAGTCGCGCCGCTGCTTGGTCATCTTGGCGAGCACTTGGAGCACGTCCGCATCCTCAAGCTCGCGTCGCTCGTCCACTTCCACCCGCTTGATCTCGGCGTTGACGAGCCGCAGCGCGCCGACGCGCCGGCGGTCCCGTGCCCGCATGGCGGCCGTGGTGGCAGCACCGATGGTGCTTTTGAGTTCGGACATGGTCGAACCTCGCGGGCGCCTTCTGAAGGCCCGCTAAGAGCCTGCGCCGTAGAAAACCATCGAATCGAAGAAAAGGAGCGAGCTTGCTTTCGCAGTTTTTCGCGTAGCGGAAACCTGTAGAGCCCGCCAAAGGCGAGTTAGCGCTCGCTAGTGGGTACGCTCGAATCGCCGGGCTTCGCGCTGAAGCTTCTTGAGGTTGCGCTTCACAGCCGCAGCGGCCTTGCGCTTGCGCACGGCGGTGGGCTTTTCGTAGTACTCGCGCTTGCGAACCTCGGCAAGGATTCCCGCCTTCTCGCAGGAACGCTTGAATCGCCGCAAGGCGACATCGAACGGCTCGTTCTCCCGGACCTTGACGCTGGGCATGGACATCTCGCCAAAAAGGGGCGCGGATTGTACTCGCGTAGGGGCGGTTAAGGAACCTCTACTTGTTTATGTCTGGTTTGATTGCGTCTGTTTCAGTCGGCGCTCAGCGGTTCGCGCTGCGAACTGCTGAGCGCCCGTCAGGGCGTGCGCTAACCCGCTTCTACCATGAACCGCGCCGATGCCTCCGCCACCACCGAGTCGTCGTCCTGACGGATGATCTTCCCGGACAGCGTCGCCAGCCGCCCCCGTCGCTTTTCCTGCCGCCCCTCAAGCCGCACCGGCGTGCCGATCGGCAGCGGCTTGCGGTAGCGCACCTCGGCACGGGCCGTGTAGCAGCGCTCGCCGCGCAGGAACACCCAGTTCGCCATCACGTCGTCGAGCAGGCTGAAGAGAATGCCGCCGTGCGTGACGCCGTCGTAGCCCACGTGCTCGCCCCGGGGCGTGAACTCGGCGCGGCAAACGTCGTCGTCGAGGTGAAACCTCACGTTGAGGCCGATGGGATTGCTCGGTCCGCAGACGAAGCACCTGTTGGCAGTGGATTCGAGGCTCAATGGCTTGCGTCCCGTTGCTGCGTGTGTAGAGGCCGCCCACAGTCCGCAAGTTATCATGCGGCAATGCTTGATTTGGCCTCGATTCGCCGCCGCCTGGACGAAACCCGTCCCGCTGCCTTCACCACCACCGAACACACGCGACAAGCGGCAGTAGCCGTGGTTTTGCGGGAACCGCCGGGCGGCAGCAGCGCCGATGCCGAAGTGCTCTTTATCCAGCGCGCCAAGCGCCCCGGCGATCCGTGGTCCGGTCACATGGCATTTCCCGGCGGCCATCTCGACCCCACCGATGCCGACCTCTGTGCCGCTGCCGTGCGGGAGACGCAGGAGGAGATCGGCCTCGACATCAGCGCCGCACCGGTGCTCGGGCAACTCGAGCCGCAGCGACCCCAGGCGGTGCGCCGCGACATGGTCGTGGCGCCGTTCGTCTTTGCCATCGAAGGCGACCCTGCGTTCGCCCTCAACTACGAAGTGGCCGAGGCAGTGTGGACGCCTTTAGCGCCCATGCATCGCGGCGACAACCACGACGTTGAACGTCGCCCAGTTGCCACAGGCGCAATGGGCTTCAACGGGTTTCGACTCGCCGGTGGCCACTTCGTCTGGGGCATGACCTACCGCATGGTGCAGACATTCTTCGCCACCATCGACAGCGACTACCAGCCGGTCCCGGAGTGACGTCGCGGGGCCCTCGCGAGCGCCGCTGGAGGGAGGGTGCCTAGCGCGCTCTGATGGGCGCGTCGGCAGTTCGCTAACGCGAACTGCTAGCCTTTCCTCAAACGCCTTCCCGCTCCCGCAACGCGGCGGCGCGGCGTCCGAGGCTTTTCGCAATCCGTTCAGCGGGGAAGCGGAGCTGGGCCATCGCCACGCCTGTCTCGAACACCTCGCGATAGCGACGGATCAATTCGCCTTCGAAGGTGAACTGGCTCATGCCCTCGAATACCACCGTCTCGCCGACGACGCCGGGCAGCTTGGAGCGATAGCTGAATACATAGCGTGCGTAACCGTGCCCGCCATCGCAAACCGGCTCCAACATGCGCCAGCGGAAGCCCTCGGCGTGGCCCCAAAACTTCGTCTCCAGCATGTCGGCGATTTCTACCCTGCCGGACGATGCGCCATAGAAGCCATCCTCGTACACGCCGTCCTCAGTGAACAGGCTCGCGAGCGCAGCGCCGTCTCCCGCCTCAACCGCTGCGGTAAACCGGTCCAGCACCCGCGCGAAGCCCTCGCCCGTCGTCATGCTCTACCCCCGTCCCTCATCTCGTGGAAGTCTGCCACCGCCAGCCCCGCCGCAACGCTCGTGAACGGGTCGTGGTTCACCACCCGGCCGGGGAAACGCTCGTCCAGGATCCGATGCACGGCCGGGATCAACGACGACCCGCCGGTGCGGAGCACGATGTCGATGGCATCGAACGGCAACCCGGCGCGACGCATGGTCTCCTCCACAGCCTCCTCCACCTGGCGCAACAGATCGCCGATCAGGCATTCGAATTCGCGTCGCGAAAGCCGCACCTCCACGTCTATCTCGCCGATGTCGAGCACCGCTTCGTCCCGGCTCGAGAGCTCCGCCTTGAAGTCCTTGATGGCCTGAAAGACGACATAGCCGTAGTTCTGCTGAATCAGCTCGCGCAAGCGGCGGAACTTCAGCCGCGCAGCGCCGCCCTGCTCGATGCAGTCCTGCACGGCCGTTGTGTAGCGGTTCTGGTTCAACAGGTACGTCACCGGCCAGTTCACCAGCAGCTCTTCATAGCGGTCGAACGGGAACAGCGTGTCGATCTCTCCGGCCTGGCCCCGTCGGCGCCAGCGCTCGCCCTTACCCAGCAGCGGAAAGAGCAGTTCGCGAAAAAGGCGCTGGTCGATGTGGTCACCGCCCAAGCCCACGCCGTGCGTCGCGATCACGTCGAAGCGATGCGCGGCCCGCCGTTGCAACACGCAGAAGTCGAGCGTGCCGCCGCCGAAGTCGACCGTGAGCAAGCGTTCGCCGGACGTCCCGGGGCGTTCATGCAGATAGCTCACGGCGGCGCCGATGGGCTCCGGGCAGAAATGGGCCTTGCCCACACCAGCGTACCGATAGGCCTCGCCGAGGCGCGCGAGGCCCAACTGGTTGCGGAAGCGGTCGCGGCCCTCGAAGTTCACCGGGTGGCCGATGGTGGCCGCCGGCAACTTTCCGCCGACGCCAGGCACGCCCGCGTCCATCAAGGTCTTGCGGATGTGCAGCAGGATCGGCGTCACGAGCGCCACGGGGCTGAACGGGTGGTCGAACACCACCAGGCGACGCACATCCTTGCGCCCAAGCAAGCGCTTCACGCCGCGGAACAGGCGGCCTTCGAGGCCCACGTCAGTGGTGGCGTCGCCATACACGCTCTGCGTCAGCGTCGCGCCCGGATCGCGGGATTCCTCGCCGCCGTAGCCGACGGCAAGTGTCGCCTTGCCGATCACCTCCGCGGTCAGTTCCACCTTGCGCCCGGTGTTGTCGGCGATGTAGCGGTCTATGGCCTCGCGCCCGGTGCGGGTGTGCAGGTCGCGGTCGATGTAGGTGGCCGACGGCATGATGGGTTCTGGCTGGGCATGCGTTTCAAGGCTGGCCAGGCGAACGTGCTCACCATCGAAGGTGGCAGCCACCGAGTTGGTCGTGCCGAAGTCGATGCCGACGCCGATGCGCCGGACGCTGCGCGGAGCTCGAATCGCCATGGGCTCAGCTCGCGCCCGGTGCGGCAGCCTCGGCGAGGAGCGCGCCACTCGCAAGCGCCCGCGCCACGGCCGCGTCATCGAGCTCAAGCCAATCGCGCAACACGTCGGCGTTGTGCTCGCCACGATGCGGAGCGACGCCGCGCACACCGGACTCGGCGGCGGAGAAACGGTACGGAGACTGGGTGAGGGGACGCGTTCCGCCGGCACGGTCGTCCGCGTCGATGATGGCACCGCGGTGGTTCACGGTGGGGGATTCGCGTGCGTCCTTGGCGTCGCGCACCAGCCCCCATGCGAGATTCATGCGACGCATTGCGTCGTGAACTGCGTCCATGCTCGTAAGCGAAGCGAAGAACTCGGTCGCAGCTTCGCGCCGGAGTCGAATCTTGTCGGCCAAGGGCGCGCCCGACGGAGTCGGATCCTCGACTCCCATGCGCCGGTTCAGTTGCCGCCAGATGTGTCGGAAGTCGCCAGCCGTGAGGACGGAACCAACGCCCGTGCGCCAGATGTCGGACAGCGCCGGCCCCGTGTCGTGGGAATCTTCGAGGTAGTACTGAAGCTGATCGTCCGTCGCCAGCATCGCGTCCACCATGGCGATGTCGATGTGCTGGCCGAGCCCTGTGCGTGCCCGCATGAGGAGCGCCGACAGCACTGCCACGAGTCCGTGCAGAGAGGCGTTCGTGTCCGCCACCGACATCTTGATGTCCGCCGGCTCGCGGCCATCCCGCCCCTGCCGATGCACCAGGCCCGTCTCGGCATGAATGGCCGCGGCGTAGGCCGCCCGGCCCGACTCCGGGCCGTCCTGGCCAAAGCCAGATATGGAAAGCAGGATGACGTCTTCCTTCAGCTCCTTGAGCGTCTCGTAGCCGAGCCCAAGCCGCGCCAGCACACCGGGACGGAAGTTCTCGATCACCACATCCGCCACCTTGGCCAGGTCCCGAGCGATGGCGACGCCCTCGTCCCGACCAAGATCAATGCACATCCCCCGCTTGCCAGCGTTCTGCTGATGAAAATAGCCGGGCACCCCGCCGATCACCGCCCCCCAAAGCCGCGTCATGTCCCCATCTGGCGGCTCTACCTTGACCACGTCCGCGCCGAGATCGCTGAGCATCCGGCCGGCGAACGGCCCCGCCAACACACGCGACAGATCAAGAACGCGGATTCCTTCGAGCGGACGGGCCATAGGAGCGCACGGCTGCGGCGAAAGGCGCGCAGTTTGGCCGTGGGATGAGGGGCGCGCAAGCCCTGTGGCGCGAGCCTGGCGCGACGACGCCGTGGCTGGACGCGCCCGTTAGGGCACGCTATTCCGGTTCCCCCCGCAGCCGATGTGCGTTGGCGCTGAACGTATCGGCCAAGAAGCTCATGAACTCGTGGACTCGGGAAACGCTGCGCAGGTCCCGGTGGGTGAGGACCCAGATCTGCGGGCCCGGGATTGGGTCGAGGCCGGGCACTCGCACTAGGTCGTCGTCCGGGTCACCGAGCACGCAGGGAAGCACCGCGAGGCCAAGTCCCGCGCGGACCGCGGCGAGTTGCAGGATGGCGGTGCGGCAGCGTGCGCGGACGGGTACGTTGGGGAAGAACGTCGGGCGAACGTGACCGCTGGTGCTTTGGCGGGTCTCCCACTCGATCCAGCCGCAGTCCTCGGGGGCACCGAACGGATCGTGCCGGGCCAAGTACTCGCGACCGGCATACACGGCCAAGGCATAGCGTCCGAGCGGCCTGCCGACGAGATGCTCGGCTGGACGTTCGGTGAACTCGATGGCCACGTCCACCTCGCGACGTCCAGGATCGAGCCGTTCCGCGGCCGGTGCGAACTCGATCTCGATATCGGGAAAGCGCTCGCTAAATCCACCGATCTCCGGCATCAGAAAGGTGTGGCCGATGGGTTCCGGGATCGACACCAAGAGCCTGCCGGCAAGGCGGCGGTCGCGCCCGCGGACGAGACGCTCGATGTCGTCGATGTCGCGCCCAACCTGCTCCACCCGTTCGAGCACGTCCGCACCCGCCTCGGTGATGCGCAAGCCACCCGGCGTGCGATTGAACAGCCGCGCATCCAGTCGCCGCTCGAAATGCTCCAGCCGCCGCGTGACCGTCGAAGCATGAATGCCAAGCTGCTCCCCCGCCCGCCGCACCGACCCCGCCCGCGCCAGCACGGCAAAGAGCCGCAGATCATCCCAGTCAAGCTCGTCCATGGGCGGAGTATGCGCTTGTATGAACGGCAGGACCCAAGGATCGATTTCGACGCAAAAATGCAACAGCGTGTTGCATTGTTACTCTTGACCACGGCGTTACCGAAAGTAACATACGCAGCCAAGCAGTGAATGCCGCTGCCCATCAGAGTGCTTCGGCACTTGAGGGAACAGGGCAGGAAACGGTGCCGGAAGCCCCGAAGGGAGCCAGCGGCATCGGCGAAGGAACCCCTCCCCTCGTAGGCTGCGTTGGGATCACCCCCGGTCCCACCAGCCTACACCTAATTCTCTCCCCCATGGTGCCGGTGTCACGGCGCGATCAGTCCCGAAGAAGCCGGGGACGGAGTTCCTCGACCCCCCTGGGGATGGGCCGCCTCCCGTCGGACGGAGCGTCCCAAGGTCACCCGACCATCCAATCCGCTAACATCCACAGCCACTTCAAGCGGTGCCAAGGATTCCGCATTGGCCGATTACGAGCACCTACGGATCGATCGGGACGGGGCTGTCGCGACCGTCACTTTCAACCGGCCGCACAAGGCGAACGCGCTGCACCACGCACATCTCGCCGAGATCGAGGCAGCGGCGCTGTCCTTTCGGGACGACGGCGACACCCGCGTCGTCATCTTCACCGGTGCTGGCAAGCACTTCTCCTCCGGCGCGGACCTCACCGACAGCGGCGCTGGCGGCAAGGCCGATCCTCGGCTAGTAATGCGTCGTCGCTCCGCGCGGATCGGCGAACGCGCCACCCTCGCCGTTCACGACATGGATCAGATCACCATCGCCGCCTGGAATGGTGCGGCGATGGGCGGCGGTGCGGTGCTCGCTACCGCGATGGACTTCCGCATCGGTGCCGACGACTGCTTCATGCAATACCCAGAGATCGACATCGGCGTGAACCTCATGTGGAAGGGGCTGCCGCTCCTCATGCATCTGGCCGGGCCTTCCCGCAGCAAGCGCCTCGTCGCCGGGGGCGAGCGCATCCATGCATCGACGCTGCTCGAATGGGGCGTGATCGACGAACTCGTGCCGGGAGCCGAGCTGATCGACATGGCGCGCGAATGGGCGGCGCGCTACGCCGCCAAGTCCCCCATCGCCGCCCAGATGATCAAGCAGAGCGTCAACGCGCTCGCCGGCAGCATGGATCGCGCCGTGATGCACATGGACGTGGACCAGAACATCCTCTCCGCCGCCACCGAAGACCGCGCCGAAGCCATTCGCGCCTATCTCGCCAAGACAGACCCCTCATTCAACGGCAACTGATCCGACGCGCCCAAGGACTACAAGGAACCCCAAGTGACCGCCATCGACACCGGAACCACCGAACTCCTCTGCGACTTGGGCGACGGCGTCGCCACCGTCACGCTGAACAAGCCGCACAAGCGCAATGCCTTGGGCGACATCCTGACCCCGGCGCTGCGCGAGATCCTGCTCACGCTCGAAGGCGACCCACGCTGCGGCGCCATCGTCCTCACCGGCGCCGGGCGCGCCTTTTGCGCCGGCGGCGACGTGTCCGGCATGGGCGGACCCCGCAAGCCGGCCTCGGATGCACCGAAACCTGGCCCCGACGACGCAGTGCGCACCCTCATCCGCAAGCAGGAAACCCTCACCCTGCGGATGCACGAACTCGCCAAGCCCATCGTTGCGGCGTTGCCGGGCCCAGCCGCCGGCGCCGGCCTTTCCATTGCCCTCGCCGCCGATATGCGCGTCATGGCCGAGGACACCTTCATCACCACCGCCTTCCGCAACATTGGCCTCTCCGGCGACTACGGCGGTAGTTGGCTGCTGACGCAGCTTGTGGGGCCGGCCATTGCGAAGGACCTCTACCTCACCGCACGTCGCGTCCCCGCCGCCGAATGCCTCGCTCTCGGCATCGTCAACCGCCTCGCCCCTTACGAGACCGTGCGCGAAGAGGCGCAGGAGATTGCCCGGCGGATCGCCAATGGCCCCCGCACGGCGCTCAGCTACATGAAGGAGAACCTGAACCGCGCACTCACCACGGACTTCCGCACCTGCCTCGCCGCAGAAGCCGACCGCATGGTGCGTGCGTCAGCCCAAGCCGACCACCGCGAGGCCGTACGCGCCTTCATGGAGAAGCGCGAGCCGGTGTTCGACTACCCTGGGTGAGTTTGCCGCACGTCTGTTTGGCAACCTGCCCCGGCGCAACCCCTCACCGGCCCGATCATCGGCTGCATTCACACAACGGCGCAGACGGTGCTAATCGACACCTTTCGGCGCCGAGATGGAACCTTGACGTCGCGCCCACGATAGGTACACAAGAGCGGGTACGAAAGCATGGACTTCATCAGTGTCAGAGAGCTACGAAGTCGATCGGCTGCGGTTTGGGAGGCTTTGGACGCTCAGCGACACATGGTCGTCACCTCCAATGGCCGCCCCATTGCGTTTCTGGTGGGCACCTCACCTGAGACATTTGACAGCACGCTTGAGGCGATCCAACAGGCGGAGGCGCTGCAAGCCCTGGAGTCGATCCGGCAAAGTGCGCGGGAAACCGGCGCGGCCAAGCTGTCCTTGGACGAGATCAACGCGGAAATCGCTGCCGCTCGAGCCGCACGACGTTCGTGAGGATCGTCATGGACACGAACGTCCTCGTATCGGGGCTTCTGTCGCCGCATGGCCGGCTTGGAACTGTGGTCGATCTCGTCAGCTCGGGTGCGCATCGCATCTGCTTCGACGGGCGAATCCTCGCTGAGTACCGCGATGTCCTCAGTCGGCCTCGACTCGCCCTGCCGCAACAGAGCGTAGAGACGGTACTTGCACGGTTGGTACGCAATGGCTTTCGATTGGTGGCAAGCCCTTCGCGGAATCAGCTACCAGATCCGGACGACCAGCCGTTCCTCGAGGTGGGAGTGGCCGCGAGCGCCGACTATCTGGTCACAGGCAACCAGAAGCACTTTCCCAGGGAACTCTGCCGGGGCATTGCCGTCGTAAGTCCACGCGAATTCTTGGACGCCATCGGAAACTGAAACACGGTCGGCGCTTGGTGCCATGCACCTGACCGAAAGCCGACGATCGGCCGACACCGAGCGACCGTGCAAAAGGACGGCCGCCTCCTCGTCGAAGCCACGGTCTCGAACAACGCGGACCTGCGCTGGTGGCTCCTCGGCTTCGGGCCGGGCGTTGAAGTGCTGGGTCCACCGTCGCTGCGCAAGGTTTGCAGAAATGGCCGAGCAAAGCGCCGTGATGTATCGGAAAAACGTCCATCGGTTAGCCAGTAGCACAGAACTGCCGCACAGTTCCGAGCATCGCTTGACGGCATGCATATGAACGTACATATTCCGAGCGTGAGCACAAGTTGGAGTCCATCGAAGGCGCGAACGAACCTCGCCAAGCACGGCATCGCATTTGAGGATGCGGAAGCGGCGCTCAGCGATCCGGCTGGCTTGACGCGAGAAGACCCGGACGCGCGCGGAGAAAGCCGTTTCGTCACTGTCGGTATGGATGCTCTTTGGCCGCATCGTAACCGTCGTCTACACCCACCGCGGCGACCAAGTCAGACTGATTTCGGCTCGTCGCGCCACCCGCAAGGAGACAGCCATCTATGCGCAAGGAGTATGACCTCAGCGACGCTACCCGGGGGCCAGCGGTCGACCAGCCCGGCAAGACGCGCATCACCATCATGCTGGACAACGACGTCGTCGCCGCGTTCCGAGCGCGCGCCAGCGATACCGGACGCGGCTACCAAACCGCGATCAATCGCGCGCTGCGCGAGCATCTAGCCAGCGAAGGACTGGAGACGACCCTGCGGCGCGTAGTGCGGGAGGAACTCCGCAACGCCGGCTGACTGCGTCCGCGAGCAAACCATCCACCCCCACGCACCATCGGGAACAGCCGGAGCTCGGAGCGAACGCGAAGGCAATCAGTGCCGGCCGGGCCAACGCCCTGACCTCGCGTTCCGACGTGGCCAGCCGTCGCGTCCGCACCGGCGGGTTACGCACAAGCAGGCCATCCGCGTATATTTGCGCGCTTCGCGTTTAGCACGGACTTGAGAGCCCATGCCCGACTACAAGGTCGCCGACATGTCCCTGGCCGATTTCGGCCGTCGGGAGATCACTCTTGCCGAGGCGGAAATGCCCGCGCTCATGGCGCTAAGGCGCAAGTATGCCGAGGCGCAGCCGCTGGCCGGTGCCCGCATTATTGGTTGCATTCACATGACGGTGCAGACCGCCGTGCTTATCGACACGCTGCGCGCGCTGGGTGCCGAGGTGCGTTGGTCGTCCTGCAACATCTTTTCCACGCAAGACCATGCCGCTGCCGCCATGGCCGCTTCCGGCGTGCCCGTGTTCGCGTGGAAAGGGGAGACGGAAGCGGAATACGAGTGGTGCATTGAGCAGACCATCCTCGCTGGCGGGGAGCCGTGGAACGCGAACCTCTTGCTCGACGACGGTGGCGACCTCACCGAGATGATCCACGAACGCTACCCCGAGATGCTCGATGCCATCCATGGCATAAGCGAAGAGACCACCACCGGCGTTCACCGCCTGCGCGACATGATCGGCGCGGGCACGCTCAAGACCCCCGCCATCGACGTCAACGCCTCCATCACCAAGTCGAAGAACGACAATCGCTACGGCACGCGCCACAGCTTGAACGACGGCATCAAGCGCGCCACCGACATGCTGCTCGCCGGTCGCCGCGCCCTCGTCGTCGGCTATGGCGATGTGGGCAAGGGCTCCGCCGCGAGCCTGCGCCAGGAGGGAATGATCGTCCGCATCGTCGAAATCGACCCGATTTGCGCCATGCAGGCGTGCATGGACGGCTACGAGGTGGTCTCGCCGTACCTCGGCGGCAACAACACGGGCGAAGCGGAGAACATCGACCGCCGCATCATGGGCGACACGGACCTCCTCGTCACCTGCACCGGCAACAGCAACGTCTGCGACGCCGCCATGCTGCAAACCATCAAGGCCGGCGCCGTGGTCTGCAACATCGGCCACTTCGACAACGAAATCGACACCGCCTACATGCGCGAACACTGGCGCTGGCAGGCGGTGAAAGACCAGGTGCATCAGGTGTTCCGCTCCGATGACCCCGGCGACTACCTGATCTTGCTGTCGGAAGGCCGGCTCGTGAATCTCGGCAACGCCATGGGCCACCCGTCTCGCGTGATGGACGGATCGTTCGCGAATCAGGTGCTGGCGCAGATGCACCTATACGAGGAGGCCTGGGCCGACCAGCCACCGAACCAGCGCTCGCCCGTGACGGTGGAAGTGCTGCCGAAAAAGCTCGACGAGGAGGTGGCGCAGCTCATGGTGGAGGGGTTCGGCGGCACGTTGACTCGCCTGACGCACCATCAGGCGGATTACATCAAGGTTCCCGTGGAGGGGCCGTTTAAGCCGGAGTCTTACAAGTACTGAGCGAAGGGGCTGCGAACCGCCCTCCCCATGGCGTGTTGCCGCACGAGCGCACGCCGGCGGCCTCCCGGAGAGCACCGGCCTTCTGGCGGAGCCATCCTACCGTGGCGCCAGCAGGGCTTCCTTGGCAGGAAATCTGGTCAGCGCCTCTCGGCGTGTAGGGAAGGTGGGATGCCTTCCCTACAGGGGCCGTCGGGATCGAGGGCGGCGTAGATCAAGCCACCGCCACGGCTGGCGTGGCGTCGTGCGAGCGCCGTGCCGCGACCGCAGCATGGGCCATGCGGTCGGCGATCACGTGGGTGGACTCGCCGGTGACATTTGACTCGGCGAAGATTGCCGTGAGGCGTGGGCCAATAGCGTCGATCTGGGCCATCGCACCCGACCAGCCGAGGTACTCGTAGCCGGCGTGAATGATGCCTCCGGCGTTGACGGCATAGTCCGGGGCGTAGCGGATGCCGCGCTGGTGCAGGATGTGGCCGGCCAGGGGTTCGGAAAGCTGGTTGTTGGCGGAGCCGGCCACCACCTTGGCACGTAAGTGGCGGGCGGTTTCGGGGGTGATGACCGCACCGAGTGCACATGGCGCCAGCACGTCGACTTCGCTCAGCAGCACTTCCTCCGTTCCCGCGCGCTCCGCGCCGAGCGCCATCGCGCGCTGCACCTTGGCCTCGTCGAGATCGGCCACGATCAGTCGCGCCCCCGCGGCGTGAAGCAATTCCACGAGAGCCATGCCCACGGCACCCAAGCCCTGCACGGCGATGCGCGTTCCGGTCACCTTGCCTTCGAGCGCCGCCTCGATGCCGACAAAGACGCCGTGCGCCGTCTTCGGCCCGGGATGGGCGCCGATGCCGGTGACGAAAGCCGTCTCCCGACGCACTTCCTTCATGTGCTCGACGGTCATGCCCACATCCTCGGCGGCGACGTATTCGCCACCGAGTTGGTCCAGCCAGCGGCCAAACGCTCGGAGCTGCGCTCGGGTAACCGGCTTGCCGTCGCTCAAGATGACGGACTTGCCGCCGCCGAAGGGTAGGCCGGCCAAGGCGTTCTTGCAGGTCATTCCTTCAGCCAGCCGCATGGCATCGGCCACGGCGTCGTCTTCGCTGTCGTAATGCCAGCGGCGTACGCCGCCCGCGGCAGGGCCCAGGGTGAGGTCATGCAGGGCGAACACGGCCTTGAGGCCCGTGGCCCGGTCGGTTCGCACCTCCACGCGGTGGAAGTCTTGCATTCGGGGACCGCTCATCGGTTCTCTCCTTTGTCGTCGCCTCAAGGGCAGACACTGCAAACGATGGCGGCAGCCTGCGCGCCCTAACGGGCGCGTCGGCAGTTCGCTACGCGAACTGCTGCCTTGGCACCGCATTCGCTTGCAGTCCGCCGCAGGCTAACCCTCGATGCGGGCAAAAGGGTTGCAAACTGCACGCTCTTGGCGTTGAGAGGGAATACAATTGCCCAATTGGGGTTGTGAGGAAGATAGATTATGTCGCTCGACGCGATGGACACGCGGATCCTCGATCTGTTGCAGCAAGATGCCTCGCTCACCGCCGCCCAGATCGGTGATCGGGTGGGGCTGTCGCAGTCGCCTTGCTGGCGGCGCATCAATCGACTGCAGCAGGACGGCTACATCCAACGCAAGGTGGCGATCCTGGACCGCCACAAGCTGGGCCTCGACGTGCTGGTGTTCGCGATGGTGAAGCTCACGGCCAACGGGCGCAGGTCCTTGCCGGAGTTCGCGGACGCGATCCGCCAGTACCCGGAGGTGCAGTCGTGCCACACCCTGATGGGCGAGATGGACTTCATGGTGAAGATCGTCACCGAAGACGTGGCCGCCTACGAACGCTTCTTCTTCAACCACCTGTCGCAGTTGCCGGGCGTGCAGGAGGTGCACTCGAACATCGCCATGTCCGAGATCAAGGCCACCACCGCCTACGGCATTCCGGGCAAGCGCCATTAGCGCCGCTTGGAGTGAAGGTAAGGATGCGTACCCGCAAAGGGGTGCTCAGGCTACGATTCGGGGCTGGACTCGTGAGGGATGGCAAGCGATGCGAAGTGGTCGGGTGGTGCTCATGACGTGGATGTTGGGCGCTGGAGCGGCGAGTGGCGATGACTGTCGGGCCATAGAGGACGATGCTGATCGACTCGCCTGCTACGACCGGCTGGCGACGCCGGAAGAGGAGTCGACAGCGCCGCAAGCTGCCGCGGTGTCGGCGGACGCGGGAGGCGAGGCGCGCACCCAAGCCGGCACCGAAGAGGCAGAGGTTGCCCGCCCCGGCCCCTTAAGGCGCGTGTTCGGTGCCATCAAGCTGCCGAAGCCAGAGCCCGTGAACGTGGTGGCAAGCGGCAAGATCGTCCGCGTGCGCGAACTGGCGCGGGGCAACTTCGAGCTGGAGTTGGACAGCGGCGAGGTTTGGCGCGAGAACGAACGCGAACTGCGCACCAACTATCGCATCGGCGACATGGTGGTGATCTCGAGCGGGATGCTTGGCACCTTCAACCTCGACAACGAACGCTCAGGACAGCGGACGAAGGCTCGGAAAGTTCGGTAGCCTCGCCGTTCCTCTGGGGAGGGCGGGCGCCGCCAAACCCCTCGCTAACGCTCGGCGTCTGGCCCCAGCCCCCACCTCTCCACGACCTTGCACCGCATACGCGGCGTACCCGCCGCTCCTGCGGCGCACCCGCCGCTCCTGCGGCGCAAGCTCTTGGGGCCCTCCGTCCAGAGAGGCCCTCGCATGGCAGGGGCTGGTTTGTTGGTGGCGTCCTTCGAGGCTGGCGCTTCGCTGGCGTTGTCTGGGACGCGGGTGGCGGTGGCCTTGGCCGGCTCCGCTGCGTGCGTGCCTTCGGCACGCTTGGAGGGCGGGACGCCCTCCGTCCAGAGAGGCCCTCGCATGGCAGGGGTTGTTGCTTCGGCGAGCCGGACAGGGCGACGCATGCGTCGCCCTGTCCGACAGACCTGCTAGCCAGCGTGTTGGAGCAGCCAGGCTGCGCCGTGGGGCGAGTTCAGCACCGCGTTTTCGCCGTAGAGGCGCTCCTTCATCGTGCGGACCGCGTCGCGGTTGCGGGCAAGCGGTGCGAGTTGCCGCGCTCGTTCGAGGGCGCGGTTGCCGAGGTCGTCGAAGCTGGCCGTGCCCTGAACCACGCCGGCAGCAAGGGCATCGGCACCGCCCCAGCGTCGTGCCAACAGCACGGATTGGTGGAAGGCTGCGGCCGGGAGCTTGTGGCGGAAGAGGGCCAGCTCGGCGTCGGGAATGGTCATGCCGAGTTCGATTTCGTTGGCGCACAGATAGCCGCGGTCCGCCCGCATGAGGCGTTCGTCGTGGCAGAGGGCAATCATGAAGCCAGCGCCGAAGCCGTGGCCGTTCACGGCGCACACTGTCGGCACTTCCAGCGTGATGAGGCGGCCGGCGAGGGCCATGAACTCGCTGCCGAATGCGTCTCGGTCGCCCGGCGGCTGTTCGCCGTAGCCAACCCAGGCGAGGTCCAGCCCGTTGGAGAAGAACTTGGCATCGGCGGAACGGGTGAAGAGCGCCGCCGGGCCGGTGGAAGCCGCCACCTGGTCGAGCGCGGCATCGAACTCGCGCACGAAGGTGGTGTTCCAGCGGTTCTCGCCCGCCGCCATGGTCAGCACGAAAACCTCGCCGTCCTGCTCAAGTTCGATCATCGATTGGCCTCGCTCGACTCGGTAGCGAAGGCATTTTCGCACGGACTGGTGTGTTGACCGGCTGCCGCTTCAAGCGAGGATGCTTCGAGGCTGCCGAGTTCCCTCACGGGGCCCAAGGGTGGTCTGGGTAGTCGCCGGGCTCCTTGTTGCAATCCATCGCCATGAAGTGGGATTGCGGGCGGTTGGCGCGCTTGCAGGTGATGCCTTGGGCCGCCATGCCGTAGCGTTCGATGTAGAACTGCACCTGTTGCTGCACTACGTCGCGGTATTCCTCGGGCACGGCACCGATTGCCTTGCGGTACTGGCGGCGCACCGAGCGGTCGCCGGACTCGGCGGCGAGGCCCAAGAGCGCCACGCCCTTGGCGGGGTGCTTCTGCACGCCCTCGCCGCGCATGTACATGAACGCCATGAGTTGCTGTGCGATCTTCAGGCCATTCGCCGCCGGCGCTTCGAGCTCCTTGTGGGCGCCTTCGAAATCACCGACTCTGTATAGGTCCATGCCCCGTTCCTGGGCCAGGAACAGCAGCCGGACTTCCTCGTATCGCGGATCCATGCTCTGTGCCGTGATGCTGTTGCCGGCGAGTTCGGGCATCGCCTCCTGCCCCGAGTCCGCCGCCAGCGCACCCGCTCCCGCGAGCGCCAGCGACGCTGCCAGCCATCGTCCTGCCATGCGTTGCCTCCGCTCCACCATGTGCCCCGCGCGAGTCTGTCCCATCCACAGGGGGCGGGCAATCGGGCGGACAAGAAAGGGCCCGCCGAAGCGGGCCCTGCCTAAGGTCTGCGCTTGAGTTCGCGCGTGCCCCGTTAGGAGCGGGGCTTCTAGCGAACCCAGCGCGATGCGCGTCAGAGCATGATGTTCAGGCGCGCGTACAGTTGCCGCATGTACGGGTTGTGGACGGTGGGCTCCCAGCCGTCGAACCGCGCAAACGGCGTCTCCTTGTCGAAGAGGTTGATCGCGCCCACGGAGGCCGTGTAGCGGTCGCCCTCGCCGAACGTGTAGGAGTACTGCACGTCGACCTCGGTGTGTGCCGCAACCTTGGTCATGCCGCCCCACCAGTCGTCGTCCATGCCGTCGATGTAGCGGAAGGTCAGGTTGCCGGCCTGCGCTCCGTTCTGCCAGTTCAGGAACAGGTTGGAGCGGATCTGCGGCACGGCACTCGCGGGATTGCGCTTGTTGCGCGCCCCGGCGCCGTCGACGATCGCGCCGCCGTCCGAGACCTGAATCTCGAACAGATGGATGTAGCTGGTTTCGCTGCGAATGGCGAACGCATTGTCACCCATCGTGAAGGAGTACTGCGCGCCGATGTCGGCCCCTGCGACTTCCGTCTGGCCGGAGTTGAAGAAGCCCGTCTCGACGATCAGCACGTTGCCGACGTTGTTCGGGCAGGCCGTGGCACCGACGTTGCCGAGCAGCGGGTTCTGGATCGCGTTGGTCGGGTCACGCTGCACCTGCGGGCCGCAAGGGTCTTCGCGCACCACCTGGTTCGCGTTCTCCGCCCGAACCTGATTCTCGAAGGTAAGCGAGAACCAGTCCACGTCCACTTGGAAGGCGTGGTCGCCATCGCCCCAAGGCACCTCCGGCGTCAGCGAGAAGCCGAAGTTGTAGTTGGTGGACTCCTCCGGCTCGAGGTCCGGGTTCTTCGACACCAGAATCGTGCGGAAGGTGCCGGTGCCGGTGTTGAACTCCGCCGGATCCAAGGGGTCCGCGATCTCCGTCACGTAGGCATCGGTGTCGTTGCCCACCACCTGACCGAGCGAGGGTGCCCGGAACGAAGTGCCGTAGGAGGCTCTGAGCGACAGCCAGTCGGACAGCGCATAGCGCACGCCCACCTTCGGGTCGGTGTTGGACAGGCCAGGCGTGTACGCCTCGCGGCGAACCGCCACCTGCACTTCCACCTGATCGAGCACCGGCAGCCACAACTCGCCGAACATCGCTTCCACCTGACGGCTGCCGCGACCGCCGATGGACGGATCGAGGAAGCCTTGCCAGAAGCCCTGACGGAAGTTGGTGATGAACACGCCCCGCGAGTGGCGACGGTTCTGCAGGCCGAGAGCGAGGCCAGCGGCACCGCCCGGAAGGTCGAACAGGTCACCGGTGATCACGCCTTCAAGGATCATCAGGCCGCGGTTCGAGTACGACTTCGATTCGGTCTGGATGCTGTAGTTCAGCACGTCCATCGTCTCTTGCTCGCTCGCCAGCACCAGGTTGCCGTTCGCATCCACGGAGCCGACCGCGCCGTAGCCCGAGTTCGGATCGAACGTGCTGCGATAGATGTTGGCGCCGAATGGGCTGAAGTAGAAGCAGTTGCCGACGCCGGCCTGTTCGCTCGGGTGCGGGCCGTCAAAGCGGACGTTGCAGGCCGGGCCGCCGAAGCCGTCGAGCGCGTACTGCACCATCCTGAGGTCGCTGTCCGGCGCTTCGCCGTCGGTGTGGTGGTGGGAATACTGCGCCGAGACGCTGTAGGTCCAGGTCTCGATCCAGCTTCCGCTCAGAAACTCGGCGAAATCACCGGTCAAGGTCACCGAGTAACGTTCCGCAATGCCCTCGCCGCTCACGCGAACCGGCGGATAGGCGTTGCCCATGGGGCGGCCGGTCCAGATTGCGTCCACGTTGAATGGGTTGAAGGGGCTGTCCGCCGGGACGACGGGCTTGCCTTGGGTCATCGGGAAGGTGGCGATGAATTCGGTCCAGGAGTTGCGCCGCTGGCCGCTGTATTCGAGCGTCAGGTCAGCGGTTTCGGAGAGGGTGATCTCCCACAGCGAGTACATGAGCGCCGTGTTCTCCTGCGGCGCGATGGAGTTGCTTGGCTGATAGGTGAAGCGGCAGGTGCCGAGCGGGAACTCTGAGCCGGTGAACTGGCCACCGCCGGGGATCGTCACGTTCGATTCGCCGTTCGGGCCGCGACCGCCGGGAAAATCCGGCACGATGCCGGGTCGGCAATACGGGTCTGCGACTCGGAAGCTGGCCGGTGGGGATTCCATCGCGGCGAAGTCGTCCCAGATGGACGAGTAGTTCACCGGGCCGTGAAAGCCGTTGTCGATGATGAGGTCGCCGCCGTCGTCGGCATGGGGACGCCAGGCCGGGTTCACCGCACCAAGGTCTGAATCGAACACGCGCAGGTTGTAGCTTCCTGGCGTGCCGTTGCCGGAGGTGTTGTTGATGAGCGTGAACGGGCGTTCCCGCTGCAACAGGTGGTCGGTGTGCTCGAAGCTGATCGCGAACATGCCGCGGATGAAGTCGTTGCCGGTGCCGACGATGAACTGCGACTCCCACTGGCCGGAGCCGTCGATGGCCTTGCTGCCGATGCGCGCTTCAAAGCCCTCGAAGTTGCGGCGCGGAATGATGTTGACGACGCCAGCCACCGCGTCGGAGCCGTACAGCGCCGCTCCGCCGTCGAGCAGGGTCTCGATGCGGTCGATGGCGATCACCGGCATCAGCGCCTTGATGTTGGTCATGTCGGCGCCGTGTCGGCCGGTGCGGGTCGAAGCGACGCGCTTGCCGTTCTGCAACACGAGGGTCGAGGACGAGCCAAGGGCGCGAATCTCGATGCCTCTCGCGGTGCCGCAGCAGCCGCTGTTGAGGGCCGGGCGGCCCCAGGAACTGGTGTTGAAAGTGAAGGTCTCGGCGACGTCTTCGAGGTCCGTCCAGCCGCTTGCCTCGATGTCTTCGAGGCCCACGGTGTCGAGCGGCGACGAGAGGTCGGCCTGGTTCTTGCGCTTGATGTAGCTGCCGGTGACGACAACCTCTTCGACGTCTTCGCCGGCGGCCACCTCGTCGCTCACGTCCTGTGCATGCGCCCAGCCCTGGGCCAGCACAAAACACGCAACGACGAGGAAGCGCGGCAATAGCGATCCCTGGGCTTTACGCCCCTTCGTTGGTCTTTGCAAAGGTCTCTCCTGATTCCGAACGGTTGGCCGAGCGCTTCTTCTGAAGGTAGGCCGCACATCGGTGCGGCGGCTCGGTGCCTCAATCGCGCGACGCCGAAACAAGGCCAGGAGGCCCATGCCGGGCGTCAGCGGGCGGCTATCTTACGCAGCAGCATTGGCAAGTCAAAGGCGTTTAGCCCCGTAGCGGCGGGGCCTGTCCCCGCCCGTCTTGGATGAACCGACGGACTCGGCAAGGGACGCGTAGGGGCGGGGCTTGTCCCCACCCGTCTCGAATTCGACACGAGGAATTGGTCGAAGCGCAGCAGTTCGCGCAAGCGAACTGCCAACCCGCCCGTCAGGGCGCGCCGGGACGGGACAAGCCCGTTCCCCTACGAGGAATGCGTTGCAAGGCGTCGACGAATACGAGGCGGGACGAGATTGCCAATGCCCCCGTTAGGGCGTGCGGCTACCGTCGGCGGGTTTGCCCTCTTTCTTGCGCCGTCGCGCATTGCCGAACGTGCCTCGGTTGATCTTGCCGCGTCGCGTGCGAACGTCGCCCTTGCCCATGTGTGGTGCGCCCGTGTGGATGGAGAAGTGGAAACTATCGCGCACCGCCTTGGCGCGCGCAAACAGCACCGCCCGGGTGCCGTACACACCTACGGCAGTTCGTCTTCCTTGTCCGGCAACCCCCAGCACTCGAGCTCATTGGCAAACACCAGCGGCCCCGTGAAGTGCTGCTCGATCGCCTCCCGACTTTGGCTCTCCCGCCCCAGCGTGCGGCTCGTGCGGTTGCCGAGCACAAGGATGCGTGCCTCGGCGCGGGCGGCGACGCGGCCGAGCTGCGAGGGGATGGCGTGGTATTCCCGGAGTTCGCCTCGCGCCGCTTCCGGTGCTGCGTGCGACACCACCAAGGCATCGGCGCCCTTGGCGAAGTTCGCGACGCGGTCCCTCTGGTTGCTGAAGCTGCCGGCGAAGACGATCACGTATTCGCCGATCTCCACCCGCCAGGCGAGGGCCGGAATGCCGCCGTAATGCACCGGAATGGCCGAGAGCTTGAGGACATCGCTGCTGTAGCGGGACCAGCGTCGTTGCCCTGTCGCGGCCACTTCGCGCACCGACAGCTTGTAGCCGGCGGCGTTGCGGAAGGTCAGGAAGCTCGCGAGTTCGGAATAGGCACCGTTCGCGCCGATGAGCCGCTCCACGAAGTCGCCGATGGCGGGGCGCAGGTCATTGCCGGATGGCCCGAACACGGGCAAGAGTCCCTTGCGTCCGGCATCGACGGAGCCTTCGAGCAGAGCCGGCAAGTCCGCAGTGGTCGCTGCGCCAAGACGGGTGAAGACGATAGCGTCGAGCCCGGCCATGTCCGCGCCGGTTTCGTCGAAGCGCAGCGCAGAGCCGGAACCGGCATCCACCATCAGACGGGCCGTGTCGTCGATCCAGACCAGATAGCTCGCTGCACTGCGCTGATCGGTGAGTTCACTGCCGCCGGAGCCGAGGATCTGCAGCCACACCCCCTCGTCGCCGCAATAGCCCTCGTCCTGGGCCGCGGCTGGAAATGCCATCGCGAGCGAAGCGACCAAACCGCCGACCCAGCGAAGCTGGCGGTTGGCGCGGCGCCGGGCCCTTACGTCGAAAGTCACGTCCTCACGTCTCCTTGTTACCGGAGCCTTCGGAGGGAAGGCATTCTGCCTTCCCTTGCGCACCGTTAGGTGCGCTAGCCGCGCTGCCATCGATGCATGCGCCTGTCGGCGCAAGGGGAGGCAGAATGCCTTCCCTCCGAAGGCACCTCATTGTTTGTCCTCGGCGGTCAGGAATGCCGCCACCGAGGCTTCATCCGGCATCCGCCAGTCGCCGCGCGGCGACAGGCTGACGGTGCCCACCTTGGGCCCCGGCGGCAGGGTCGTGCGCTTGAACTGGGCTGCGAAGAAGCGGCGGAAGAAGACGGCGAGCCAGTGCCGGATTTCCTTCTCGTCGCGTTCGCCCTGAAATGCGTGCGCCGCGAGGGCCAGTATCTTCGCGGTGCCAGCGCCGTGGCGCATGAAGTGGTACAGGAAAAAGTCGTGCAGTTCATATGGGCCGATGATCGCTTCGGTGGGTTGCGCCACGGCGTCGCCGGGCGCCGCTGGCACGAGTTCCGGCGTGATGGGCGTGTCGAGCACGCGCCTCAGCACGCTGCCGAGCGGCTTGCTGGCCATGTGGCGCGCATACCAGCGCACCAGATAGGCCACGAGCGTCTTCGGCACTCCCGCATTGACGTTGTAGCCGGCCATGTGGTCGGCATTGAACGTACACCAGCCAAGGGCGAGTTCGGAAAGATCGCCGGTGCCAACGACGATGCCGTTCACTTGGTTGGCCTTGTTGAACAGGATCTGGGTGCGTTCCCGCGCCTGGGCGTTCTCGAAGGTCACGTCCGCCTCGCCGCCGTGGCCCAAATCCGCAAGATGGCTGCGCACCGCGTCGTGAATGGGCACTTCCTTGAGTGCAACGCCGACGGCGGCGGCAAGGGATTTGGCCGACTCCAGAGTGTGCGGCGTGGTGCCGGGGCCAGGCATCGTCAACGCCACGAGGCGCTCGTTGTCCATCCGCTGTGCCGCCAGGGCGTCGAGGCAGACAAGGAAGGCGAGTGTGGAGTCGAGACCGCCGGATAGCCCGATGACCAGCCGCTCGGCCCGCGCTGCCATCATGCGGCGGGCAAGGCCCGTGGACTGGATGGTGAGGATGTCCTGCGCGCGGGCATCGAACTCCGCTTCGTCGCTCGGAACGAAGGGTTGCTTTGGATAGTCGCGCGCGAGGGCAGCAAGCGCGGGCAAGGCCCCGGTCGGCACGATGCGCACGGCTACAGCGTCGCGCGGCGCTTGCGCAAAGGTGGCATTGCGCTGCCGCGCATGGCGGAGCCGCAAACAGTCGATGTCCGCCGTCAGTTGCGCGCCTTCGAGCCGGAAGCGCTCCGATTGCCCGAGCAGTTGGCCATCCTCCGCAGCCAGCAAGTGGCCGCCGAACACGACGTCCTTGGTCGATTCCGTCGGCCCCGCACCGGCATAGACATAGCCCGAGATCGTGCGTGCGCTCTGCATGCGCACGAGATCGCGGCGATAGTCCGCCTTCGCCACCAACTCGGTGCTGGCGGACGGGTTCAGCACGATCTCGGCACCGCCAAGGGCAAGGTCCGCACTCGGCGGTTTCGGCACCCAAAGGTCTTCGCAAATCTCGATGCCGAAGCGAAACGCGCCGGTGTTTGGCTCGCCCACCTCCCCCACTTCAAACAGCAGCCGAGCATCGAGCGGAAACGTCCATTGCCCAAGCCTCGCCTCCTCGGCAACCCCAGCGCCGGAGGCGAACCACCGTTTCTCGTAGAACTCCTCGTAGTTCGGCCGCGACACTTTCGGCACAGCACCTAGCACCGCACCATCGCGACAGACGAACGCACAATTCAGCAACCGCCCATCCGGCAGCCACCAAGGCACACCCACCACGAGGCAACGATGGTCCGACCGCTCGGCCACTTCCACCAAGGCCGTGAGCGTCGCCTGCCTCAGGTCGTCGCCAAGAAACAGGTCCTCACAGGTGTAGCCCGTGATCGCCAGCTCCGGGAACAGCACGACGGAGGCATCTCCCGGTGCCTCTCCATAGGCACGCAGAATCGCCGCAGCATTGGCGGCAGGATCGGCCACCGCCACCGGCGGCGCCACCGCCGTCACCCGAACGAAGCCATGCGCACTGAAGTCCATGCGCGGAGAGCCTAGCAGGCTGCGCCGCAGAAGACGGCGTTGGCTTCTAGCCAAAGGGGGAGTGGTGCCGCAAGACAGCGGGTTACAATTCTCGGCAAGCCATCGAAAGGCAACAATCCGTGAACTTCGAATTCTCCGATGAACAGAACCTATTGCGCGACCAGGCGCAGGCATTCCTGCGGGACAACTGCCCGCCGAGCGCCGTTCGCACCATTCTCGATGGCGATGCGCCCTATGACGCCGACCTCTGGCAGAAGGTCGCCGAAATGGGATGGACCGCGACGGTCATCCCGGAACGCTTCGGGGGCCTCGGGCTTTCCTATCTCGAGCTTTGTGTCATTGCCGAGGAACTCGGCCGCGCCGTGGCACCGATTCCTTTCTCGTCCTCCGTCTATCTCGCCACCGAAGCGCTGCTGGCTGCCGGCAGCGACGCGCAGAAGGAGCGCTGGCTGCCGAAGCTGGCGACCGGAGAGGCCATCGGCACATTTGCCTTGGGCGAGCGCGCCGGCCAGCCCCGCCCCGACACTCTCGCCACCCGCGCAGCGAACGGACGCCTCACCGGCTCGAAGATGCCGGTGGCGGATGGCGACGTTGCCGACTTTGCCGTGGTGGTGGCAGCGTGTGACGATGGCGATGGCGCGGCGTTGCATTTGGTGGAAACGGGCGGCGTGGAACGAAATGCGCTCGCCACGCTCGATCCCACCCGCTCGCACGCCCGGCTCGAGCTGGCGGACACCGAAGCCGAACCCTTGGGCGCCGCCGGGGAAGGCTGGCAACATACCCAGCGCCTGCTCGACCGTGCCGCAGTGCTTTTCGCCTGGGAACAGGTGGGCGGTGCCCAAGCTGCGCTCGAAATGGCACGCGAGTACGCCATGGGCCGCTACGCCTTCGGTCGCCCCATCGCCGGCTATCAGGCCATCAAGCACAAGCTCGCCAACGTCTATGTGAAGAACACGCTGGCACGCTCGAATTGCTATTACGGCGCATGGGCCCTTTCCACCGACGCCGCCGAGCTGCCATTGGCAGCGGCGACGGCGAGGGTGAGCGCCTGCCAGGCGTATTACTTCGCCTCCAAGGAGAACATCCAAACCCACGGCGGCATGGGTTTCACCTGGGAGTTCGACTGCCAGTTCCACTATCGCCGCGCCAAGCTCTTGAGCGTCAACATCGGCAGCGAGGCGACATGGCAAGACCGATTGATTGCCGCGGTGGAAGCCGCTGAACCTGCGGTCGCCTGACGGTAGCGAAGCGCCACGGACACGGTAAGCGAAGCGCCACGAAAGAGGACACACGAACATGGATTTCAACGACACCCCCGAAGAGGCCGCGTTCCGCGAGGAGGCGCGCGCCTGGCTCGAAGCCAATGCACCGAGCCGCGAGGAACTTTCTGGCCTCGACGAGATCGCCGCATCCAAGCTCTGGCAGAAGCGCAAGTACGACGCCGGCTGGGCCTGCATCCGCTGGCCGGAGGAATACGGCGGGCGCGGGGCGACTGCCATCCAGCAGGTGATCTGGAATCAGGAGGAGTCGAAGTTCTCCGTACCTGGCGGCGTCTTCGGCATCGGCCAAGGCATGGCCGCACCGACCATGATGGCGTGGGCGCGGGAGGAGCACAAACGCAAGCACCTGCCGCCCCTGGCTTCCGGCGAGCACATCTGGTGCCAGCTCTTCAGCGAGCCGGCCGGCGGTTCCGACCTCGCGGCGCTCCGCACCCGGGCCGAGAAGGATGGCGACGAATGGGTCATCAACGGCCAGAAGATCTGGACGTCCGGCGCCCACTACAGCGACTACGGCATCCTCGTGGTGCGAACCGACCCAACCGTGCCGAAGCACAAGGGCCTTTCGTACTTCTTCCTCGACATGAAGTCCCCCGGCGTCGACATCCGCCCGATCAAGCAGATTTCCGGCGGCGCGAACTTCAACGAGGTCTACTTCAACGACGTGCGCATCCCGGACGACCAGCGCTTGGGCGAAGTGGGCCAAGGCTGGCAGGTGGCCATCACCACGCTGATGAACGAGCGCTTCGCCATCGGCGGCGGAGGCGGCGTCGGCTTCAAGCAGGTGTTCGATCTTGCGAGGCGCCTCGAGGTGGACGGTGAGCCCGCCATCCGCGACCGCAACGTGCGCTCGAAGCTGGCGACTTGGTATGCCCAAGAGGCGGGCCTGCGCTTCACCGGCTACCGCTCCATGTCCGCCCTCTCCCGCGGCGACATTCCTGGGCCGGAGAACTCCATCGGCAAGCTGGTCGGCGCCTCCAAAACCCAGGACATGACCTCCTTCGCCATGGACCTCATGGAGCTTTCCGGCGCAGTCACCGATCCGGAATACGCCGAACGCCACGGCCTCTTCCAAAACGCCTACATGGGCTCTCCGGGCGGGCGCATCGCCGGCGGCAGCGACGAGATCATGCTCAACATCCTGGCCGAACGCGTGCTAGGCATGCCTCAGGACGTTCGCCTCGACAAGGGCATCCCATTCAACGAAGTGCCAACCGGGGCGAACTGAAGCGGGGAAGCTGACGCGCCTTGCAGCGCTTAAGGGAGGGCGCGACGCCCTCCGTCCAACGAGGGGGTCGAGATGGCGGATCGGTTCCATGGCGGTTGCCGGTGCGGGAGGGTGCGCTACGAGTGCTCGGCGGCGCCGATGTTCGTCGGGCACTGCCATTGCCGCGATTGCCAATACGCATCTGGCGGCGCGTACTCCACCATCGTCGGCGTGCCCACGGACGCACTGAGCCTCTCGGGTGAACTCAATGGCTTCACCGTCGACACCAACAGTGGCAATCAGGTAACCCGCAAGTTCTGCCCCACCTGCGGCTCGCCCATCCTCTCCGAACTCTCGGCCAACGCCGCCATGACGGTGCTGAAGGCTGCAACGCTGGATGACCCGGGTTGGCTCAAGCCAGCCGTTCACATCTGGACCGCGAGCGGCCAGCCTTGGGCCGAAACCTCCTCCGACGTGCCGAAGTTCGACCGCAATCCGGGCTGAGCAAGGCTTCGTCCGACCTTGCGTTGTGGTACGGTGCAACGGCGTGTTTGTGTGTAACCGCCTTGGAGAAGAACGATGGCGACACCCCCCGCATTGATGCGCGTTCCGCGCTTCGTCGGGGCCATGCTCCTCACCTGTGGGATGCCCGTAGCCTTCGGCGATGCCGCCGAGGGCAAGGCTGCAACCGGCGACGTTGAGACGGACCTTCGGCAGCTGACCCTTTCGCACCTAGCACAGACGCAAGATCGGCTTGGGCCATTGCCCCCCGCGGACGAGACGGTAACCGTGTTCGAGGAACCTCGCGTTGAGACGCAAGAGGACCAGGCGAGGATGATCGAAGACACCCATCGCGCAAATGAACGCGGCCGGCAGCTCTACCTTCAGCATCGCTACGGCGAGGCCGTGCCGTACCTGCGCGCCGCCGCGAAGCGCGGCTTCAAGATGGCGCAGGCACGCCTCGGCGAGATTCTCGTGCTGGGCCTTGACGACATCGACCAGAACGTCGGCGACGGCATGGGATGGCTGGGCGTGGCGGCGTCCGGGACGACCATGCCGTCCATCCGCAACCGCTTCAACGAACTGCACTCCCATGTGCCGGCGCAGCTACATCCGAAACTGGCGTCCATCGTCGATGCGTACGTCCGGGCATACGGTGCCGATGCCACGGGTGTCGACTGTCGGCGTGGCAAGATGGCCGGGACCCACATCAGCAAGATTCGATGCGGCTTCGAAGACGAGCGAAGGTATGCCGTGTACTGGCACCCCGGCTACTTTGGCGAGATGACGTTTGCGCAGCCGATGATCACGAACCTGTACTACGACGGACCGATGGACGGTTCGAACTGACCATGCCGTAGGGCAACCCTCCTAGCCCGGATTATTCATGAATGCGCGTAGCGAGGGCGACGAGACGCCGCTGTGGCTGGGCGCACGGAGTGAAGGAGCCCGAAGGCATAGCTGTGCACTATGTCGAGGGGGCCGGAGCGAGTACGCACAGCCACAGCGAGTGGATCGTCGTCCGCAGTAGGGCATTCATGAATAATCCGGGCTAGGGGCGAAGGCATGGTGCCCTCGCCCACGGACTGCCAACCCTCGAAGCTCCGAACCCGATTGGTGGTATGTTTCGTCACTTGCATTCAAGCAAGCGGGGAAGGGGCATGGCTTTCGATCTCTTGATACGGAACGGCACCGTAATCGATGGTTCCGGGACGCCGCGCTATCGCGCTGATGTGGGCGTGCGGGACGGCAAGATCGCCTTCGTCGGTCGTGCGGCCGAAGGCACCAAGGAGACCATCGACGCCGAAGGCCACATCGTCTCGCCCGGATTCGTGGACGGCCACACCCACATGGACGCGCAGGTGTTCTGGGACCCCATCGGCTCGTGCTCCTGCTACCACGGCGTCACCAGTGTGGTGATGGGAAACTGCGGCTTCACGCTGGCACCCTGCCGGGAGTCCGAAGCGGACCTCGTGTTCCGCAATCTCGAACGCGCCGAGGACATCTCCCGCGAGGCGATGCTGGCGGGAATCAACTGGCGCTGGGAGACGTATCCCGAGTATCTCGACGTGCTCGATGCCCTGCCGAAGGGCATCAACTACGCCGGCTACATGGGACACTCGGCCCTTCGCACCTACGTCATGGGGCAGCGCGCCTTCGAGGAAGAGGCCAGCGAAGACGAAATCCGCACCATGGCGGGCCTCGCGCAGGAAGCGGTTCGCGCCGGCGCGATGGGCTTCACTACCTCGCGCTCACCCAATCACGAGACCTCCGACCGTCGTCCGGTCGCCAGCCGCCAAGCGTCCTGGCAGGAAGTGCGCGCCATTGTCAACGCGGTGGGCGAAACCGGCGCCGGCATGTTCGAGATCGCCGGCGAAGCGGTGGGCCGCGACCCGGAGCGCATCCGCGAGTATCACGACCGCCTCAAGGCGCTGGCCGTGGAATCCGGCGTGCCCATCACCTGGGGCATGTTTGCCAGCCGCAAGGCACCGGAAGTGTGGCGGCGCTACTTCGCGCTTCTCGACGAGGTGGCCGAAGCTGGCGGGCGCATGTTCGCGCAGGTGCATTCCCGCTCGCTGAACGTGCTGTTCTCGTTCGAGGCGCACCTGCCGTTCGACAGTTGGGACGTGTGGCGGGAACTCAGAAAGCTGCCCATTGAGGAGCAGCGAGCGCAGCTCAAAGACCCTGACATGCGCGCAAGGCTCGTTGACATCATCAGCCGCCCGAGCGAGCGCCACAAGGCACGCGGAGCGACGGCGAACCCGCCGGACTGGGATTGGTTCTTCCACATGGATCGCCCGGACGGCAAGGATCGCAGCATCGCCGCCATCGCCGCGGAGCGCGGCGTCTCCCCAGCGCAGGCATTTATGGACCTTGCGGTCGAAGGCGATCTCAAGACGCTCTTCCGAATGCCCATCAACAACGAGAACGACGCCGACGTGATCGAGATGATGAAGCACCCCCGCTCGGTGGTGACCTTCTCCGACTCCGGCGCCCATGTCTCGCAGATCATGGACAGTTCGCTGCAGACCAACATCTTCAGCCAGTGGGTGCGCGAGCGCGAGGCGCTTTCCCTGGAGGAAGCGGTGCGCATGGTGACCTTCGACACGGCGAGCCACTGGGGCCTCAATGATCGCGGCCTCCTGCGCCCTGGCCTGGCCGCCGACATCACGATCTTCGACCCCGACACCATCGCCCCGAACATGCCGGAGGTGGTGCATGACCTGCCGGCCGGCGCGACGCGCCTCAAGCAAACGGCGCAAGGCATCCTCGCGACGGTGGTGAACGGCGAAGTGATGCTCAAGCAGAACGAGCACACCGGCGCCGCGCCGGGACGCTTGCTGCGGGGCCGCGCCTACTCTTCGTAGGGGACGGGCTTGTCCCGTCCCGCGTTGAGGGCTTCCGAGGACTCGGCACGCGGACAAGCCAGGCCCGTACCACAGAGGAGCCTTCGCTCCAAGGGCCCGTGACCTAAACCAGAATCCAACCGGAGGAACACCGTGACCTACAACAACGTCATCTACGAGACCGACGACCGCCTCGCCTACATCACGCTCAACCGACCGGAGAAGCTCAACCCCTTGAGCCACGCCCTGCGCGGCGAGGTCTATGACGCCATGCGTCAGGCCGAAGCCGATCCCGCCATCGGCGTCATCATCCTCAAGGGTGCCGGGCGCGCCTTCTCGGCCGGCTACGACCTTGCCCCGAACCCGGACGAGACCAGCGACTACGTAAGCGATCGCTCGGGGATGCCGGACACCGGCTCCACCCATCCGCAGCACTACGACTGGTCGCGCCACGCCCTGATGGGGCACTGGCTGATCTGGGAACTGGCCAAGCCCGTCATCTGCCAAATCCACGGCTATTGCCTGGCCGGCGGCACCGAACTCGCCTCCATGTGCGACCTGCGCATCGTCGCCGAGGACGCTCGCATCGGCTATCCGCCGGTGCGCGCGATGGGCACGATGGACATGATGTGGGCGCCGTGGTTCCTGCCGCCGGTGAAGGCGCGCGAGTTCGCCTACACGGGCGACTGGTTCAGCGGCGAGGAGATGGCGCAGTACGGCTGGGCCAACTATGCCCTGCCGAAGGAGGACCTGGACGAGTTCGTCGAGAAGTTCGCCCGCCGCATGGGCCACATCGACAACGACCAGCTCAACTACAACAAGCGTGCGGTCAACCGGCAGTACGAGATCATGGGGATGCGTACGGGCCTCATGTCCGGCACCGACGTGGAGGCGATGTCCAAGCACCGACCGGCCGCCGGCGAGTTCGGTCGCCGGGTGCGCGAGGAGGGCCTAAAGGCCGCCTTGGAATGGCGCGACGGCCCCTTCGGCGACTTCCGCGCGGAGTACGTCACCAAGCACAAGAATCGTGCGCTGGCGGGCTCGGAAGGAAAAGAGTCGAAGCCGGGGGACAGCGACTACAGCCGCTGACATTCGGCGCGACCTTTGCGTGACTCCTGTGGAGGGCGTCCGCCCTCCTTCGGGCCCGTGCACGAAGTTGAGGGTAAGCTCGCCGCTTCGCTTGCCAACAAGGACCGCTATGCCCAACCGTCGCATCCTCATCGAGTCGCTGCCAAAAGATCGGCTCGCGCCCGAGAACTTCGCCTTGGACACAGTCGACGTACCCGAAGCCGGCGCCGGCGAGGTCTTGTGCCGCACCTTGGCGCTCACCGTGGGTGCCGGTCAGCGCGCCGGCCTGCAGGGCAGTGCGAGCTACGCGGCAGCACCGGAAAGCGGGCGGGTGATGAACGGCACGGCGGTGGCGCGGGTCGAGGAGTCTCGTGCCGACGGCATTGCGGTGGGTGATCTCGTCACCTGCCCTTCCGGTTGGCAGGACTACGCGGTCCATGCCGCCAAGGCGGTAAACCGGGTAGAGGGTGGTGGCGATCCCGCTCACCATCTCGGCGTGTACGGAACGAACGGGCTCACCGCCTACTTTGGTCTGTTCGACCTTGGCGAACCGAAGGCGGGGCAAACCCTGGTGGTGTCTGCCGCGGCGGGTTCGGTTGGCCACATCGTCGGCCAAATGGCCAAGATCGTTGGTTGCCGCGTCGTGGGCGTGGCCGGAAGCGACGAAAAATGTCGTCTGCTCACCGAAGACCTCGGCTTCGACGCCGCCGTCAACTACCGCGACGCGAACTTTCGCGGTTCCTTCCGCGAGGCTTGCGGCGACGGCATCGACATCTACTTCGACAACACCGGCGGCGAAATCCTGGGCGGCGCCTTGCGTCGCATGAAGCCCCACGGCCGCATCGTCTGCTGCGGCGTGGTGTCGCAGTACGACACCGGCAACCCCGCACCGGGCCCACGCGGCATCCCGGGCCTGCTCGTCAACAACCGCGTGCGCATGGAAGGCTTCCTCGTCTTCGACTACGCGGACCGCTATGACGAAGGCAGGGCGCAAATGCGCGAGTGGGTGGAGTCCGGCCGGCTGAGGCCCCTGCAGGACGAGTTCCACGGCCTCGAAGAGGCCCCCAACGCCTTCATCGACCTTCTCGCCGGCGGCAACACCGGCACTCGGATCATTCGCGTCGCCGACTAGGCATCAAGTCGGTTCCGCTGGTTGGATCGGCCCGGCCCTTGTGGTCGCCCGTGTTTGCCAAGCCAAACGCCATACACGAAAGTGAACACGGGCGACCACAAGGGTCGCCCTACGAGAACTGGTGACCAAGGCTCGTATAATCGCGTTTCGCTCGCTCACCACCGCGCCTATGCCCAATTCGCTCGACAGTTTCGTGGACCCCGTGGCCGGGGCCCCTTGGGGCGAACTCGGTGCCGTGCGGCGTGCAGCGCGACTTGACGAGCGTTGGCATGTGGATGCCGTGCTCGGCTATCCGGTCGATGGTCTTGCCGACGACTACAGCAAGGCGCTTGGCCAGTGGTTGAACGACGACGTCGTGCTCGACCTCACGTTCTCGCCGCCGCAGACCAGCAAGACCCCCGGCGCCGCCAACCTCATCGCGGTGGCATCCGGCAAGGGCGGTGTCGGCAAGTCCACTACGGCGGTGAATCTTGCGCTGGCTCTCGATCGCGCCGGAGCCAAGGCCGGCATCCTTGATGCAGACATCTACGGACCCAGCCAAGGACTGATGCTTGGCGTTGCCGAAGGGCGCAAGCCCGAGGTGAAGGACGGCAAGTTCTTCCTGCCCATCCGCGCCCACGGCATCGAGGCCATCTCCATGAGCATGATGGTGACCGACCGAACGCCCATGGTTTGGCGCGGGCCGATGGCGTCCGGTGCCTTGCAGCAGCTCATGGGGCAGACGGCATGGGGCGACCTCGACTACTTGATCGTGGACATGCCGCCCGGCACCGGCGACATCCAGCTCACCCTTTCCCAAGCCGCCGCCGTTGGCGGTGCCGTAATCGTCACCACACCACAGGAAGTGGCGCTGCTCGATGCGCGCAAGGGCATCGAGATGTTCCGCAAGGTGGACATCCCCATCCTTGGCATCGTCGAGAACATGGCCTGGTTCGAGTGCGACGGCTGCGGCAAGGCGCACCACCTGTTCGGCTCCGGTGGTGGAGAGAGCGTGGCGCGGGAGTACGACGTGAGCCTGCTCGGTTCGTTTCCACTCGATCCCGCCATCCGCGAACAGACCGACGGTGGCACGCCGCCGGTGGCTGCGGATCGGGAAGGCAGCGTGGCCGCGCTCTACATCGACTGCGCTCGCCGCGCAGCCAGTGCCCTCTGGCGGGCCAGCGCCCAGGCAGCGCCAGCGCCAAGCATCTCCATCGACAGTCAATGACCATCAAGTCCGACCGCTGGATTCGCGACATGGCGCGTCGCGAACGCATGATCGAGCCGTTCGAGCCGCAGCAGGTTCGGCGCATCGCTGGCGACCGGGTGATCTCCTATGGCGTGTCGAGCTACGGCTACGACGTGCGCTGCGCGGCGGAGTTCAAGGTATTCACGAACATCCACTCCGCCATCGTCGATCCAAAGAACTTCGACGAGCGCAGCTTCGTGGACATCACGGGCGACACCTGCATCGTCCCGCCCAACTCCTTCGCGCTCGCGAGCACGGTGGAGTATTTCCGCATCCCTCGCGACGTGCTGACGCTGTGCGTCGGCAAGTCCACCTACGCCCGCTGCGGCATCATCGTCAACGTCACGCCGCTCGAACCGGAGTGGGAGGGCCACGTGACCCTGGAGTTCTCCAACACCACCAACCTGCCGGCCAAGATCTACGCCAACGAGGGCGTCGCGCAGCTAGTGTTCTTCCAGAGCGACGAGGTGTGCGAGACGACCTACCTGGACCGGGGCGGCAAGTACCAAGGCCAGAAGGGCGTGACGCCACCGAAGGTGTAAACCACCGTGCCCCGTAGAGGCAGGGCTTGTCCCCCGCCCGCGCAGAACACACCGACAGATTCGCCGTGCCCTCCGTAGGGGTGGGGCTTGTCCCCGCCCGTGTTGGCTGCACCGACGAATTCGGCGCGGGGCGGCGCTAGCGCAGCAGCAAATGTCCCGGCGGCACGCTCGCCCCGGCGGCAACCACCGTGCCGATGCGAGTCGCCGTCTCGCCGGCCGCCTCTACCTCCGCGACAACCTGCGTCGCATCCTCCCGCGCCACGCAGAGGATGAAGCCGATGCCGAGGTTGAAGGTGCGGAGCATTTCCTGCTCCGCGACGTTCCCGGCCTGCTGCAGAAAGTGGAACACGTCCGGCCGCTGCCAGGCATCGAGGTCGATGTCAGCGGCCAAGTCCGAGCGCTCGCCAAACATGCGCGGCACGTTCTCTACAAAGCCGCCGCCGGTGATGTGGCACATGCCTCGGATGCGCGGCGTCACCGCCCGCACCGCCTCGACATAGATGCGGGTGGGTGCGAGCAAGTTTTCGATCAGCCCCGCATCGCTTGCGCCACGATCGTCCAAGATACGGCGAATGAGCGAGTAGCCGTTGGAGTGCGGGCCGCTGGACGCAAGGCCAACAAGCACGTCGCCGACCTCAATGGCCGCACCCGTGACCAGCTCCTCCTTCTCCACCACGCCGACGCAGAAGCCAGCAAGGTCGTATTCACCGTCGGCATAGAACCCCGGCATTTCCGCCGTCTCGCCCCCGGCAAGCGAGCAGCCCGCCATCTCGCAACCCCGGGCGATGCCGCGAATCACCCGTTCGGCGACATCGACATCGAGCGCCCCGGTGGCGTAGTAGTCGAGGAACACAAACGGCTCCGCGCCGCTCACGAGGACATCGTTGGCACACATGGCGACGAGGTCTTGCCCCACCGTGTCATGCCGGCCGTGTTCGATGGCGAGCTTGAGCTTGGTCCCCACCCCATCCGTGCCCGAAACCAGGAGCGGCTCTCGGTAGCCCGCCGGCAAGGCTGTGACCGCGGCAAACCCGCCGAAGCCGCCCTGCATCTCCGGTCGGTGCGTCGCCCGGACCGTGCCGGCAATGCGACGCACAAGGTCGTTGCCAGCATCCACATCGACCCCAGCATCCCGATATGTGAGCGCCATAGCCCCCGCCAAAGAAAAAGTGACCGAAAATTGTGTGCGCTTCGCGGGATTGCGGCAACCCCGCACAGGCAAGCAGGACTTTGGAGGGAAGGCATTCTGCCTTCCCTACGCGATAGGCGTTTCCAGCCAACGCCGACAGCGCGCCTGACGGCGCGAGGGAAGGCAGAATGCCTTCCCTCCGAAGGCCCGTCCGCCGCCGAGTTCCGACACGCCCCAAAACGAGATATACGAAGAAATCGCTTGCCTTACCGAGGCGTCAGCGGGTTATAGTTGCCCGCTAGGCAGAAAAGGACCTTACCCAATGAGCGAGGCGGTGGACACCAGCGGCGAGCACGAGCTCGATCTCAGCTGGATGGATCAGAAAGGCCCTTGGGACACGAAGGCCGAGGAGAGCCGCTACGGCCTCACCTTGGCCGACATCCAGATCGGCGAGTACGGCGAAACGCCGGACGTGAGCGACAACCTCACCGGTCGCCCGCGTGGCTCTGCACCCCGCCCCGGCAGCTATCGCATCGGCAACTACGCCGTGCGCACCAAGAACGAAATCTGGCTCGACAACGCCTCGTTCCTCTACGAGGAAGCGCTGCAGCGGCAGTGGAGCTCTGCCACGGACGTCCCCTGGCACACCATCGAGCCGTTGCCCGACGACATCGAGCAGGCCGAATGCCAGCTCGCCACCTTCTTCACCGAGGTGGAGTTTGTCGCTGGCGACGTACCCGCCCGCTGGGTGTCCGAGACGACGCCCGACTTCTTCGAAGCTCGCCAGGTGCTACTCGCCCAGGTGATGGACGAATCCCGCCACATGGACGTCTTCCGCAAGCGTGCCATGGCCAATGGCGGTGGCCTGATGCAGGCCACTGGCGCCACTTCCGGCTTCGTCGGCAGCATCGACCTCTCGCGCGATTTCACCGAGATGTCCTCCCGCCTGCACCTCTCCGGCGAGGGCGCGGTGCTCACCATGTTCCGCATGGGCGAACTGATGGCACAGAACGAGGCCGAGAAGGCCATGTATCGCCTCTGCGCCCAGGACGAAGCTCGACACGTGGCGTTCGGCGTGATGCACATGCGCTACATGTCCGCCGCAGCCCCAGAACGCCGGGAGGAGATCCACTGCTATCTCGACGAGGCAGAAGGGCAGATTGTCTCTGGCGTCGGCAATCCGGCCGCCCGCGGCGGTCCAGTGGGGGAATCCCTCGCCATCCTGCTCGGTGGCGGCAAGGACAAGTTCGACGAGGGCATGAACATGCTCACGGCCATCCGCCGGCGCCAGTTCCGCGAATACAAAAAGCGCATCGTTTCCGCCGGCTTTGGCGAGCGCTTCGAGAACGGCCGTTCGCGCCTGATGGAGATGTTCGAGGAGGCCGCCTGACCGAAGGCGGCCCTCACACCCCCAACTTCCAGCCCTGTCGGCACAAGACGGAGCCGTAATCCCTATGGCCAAGAGTTCCAAGGCGAGCAAAGCCAAGACGGCCAAAAAGGCCCCTGCCGCGTCGGCAAAGCCCTCCGCTGCGAGCGACCCCGCCATCGCTGCGACCCCGACGCTGGTGTCTTCACAAGCCCAAGGCAAGGCGGATTCGGGCCAGCCGGAAAAGCAGGGGCCCGTACTCGACTGGATGAACAAGACCCGCCAATGGGGTGTGCGCGTCAAGCCCGGCAAGGCGGGCCTTCGCTTGGGCGACCTGAACGTCGGCATCTACGGCGAGATTCCGATGCAGTGGAGCGATCAGAGCCGCAACCCCCGTGGCGCCGTGCCGCGCAAGGGCATGCCGCCTGTGGGCTACGCGGTGCGCGAGAAGGTGGGCATGTGGGCCGATTCCGCCGCCGACCTCTACGAAGAAGCCATCCAGCGCCGCTGGGCGCCGGCCACCGACGTGCCGTGGAACACCGTCGAAAAGCTCCCGAGCGACATCGAGCGCGCCATCTGCCAGGTCTGCACCGAGCTTTCGCAGTTCGCCAACGTCGAGATCGAGACCATCGCCGGCTGGCAGCACCAGATGGTCTATGGCTACCACGAGGTGAAGCAGTATCTCGCCACCGCCAGCTTCGACGCCGCCAGACACTACGAGTGCTTCCGCAAGCGCGCGCTGGTGAACGGCGGCGGTCTCGGCGTCGAAGGGCCGGGGCAAGTCAACCGCATGATCCTGGAAAGCAGCGGCGGCTGGTCCGCTACCGTCGCCTATCTCGTCCTGGTGCGAGCCGTCTTCACCATGACAATCCTCAAATACCTCGCCCGCCACGCCTACAACGATGCCGAACGCTTCATCTACGAGCACGTGCTGCAAGACAAGGCGCGGCTGCTCACCTATGGCCTAGACCACCTCCACTTCGCCGTCGCCCACGACGACGAACAACCGGCGGTGCTCGCCACGGTGCTCGCCATCGGCGACCGCGTGCTCACCCGTGACCTGCGCGACCCGGCATTGCGCGAGGCCCTCGCCATCATCTTCGGCCGCGGCATTCGCGGCGCCCGGAGGCAAGGCATGGAGATGTATGAAGAAATGATGGCGGACTTCATGCAGACGCATCTCGGCTACTGCCGTTGGCTCGGCATCGCCCGCGCCCCGGCGGAAGCGATGCCGCCCCCGCTCAACCGTCACGCCGGCGCGAGCGTCGCCGCCTGACGCCTAGGCCAGTCGCTCGCACCGATCAACAGACGTAAGGCACCGTCCGCAATGGCGAAATTCCCCTCCGTGCGCTGGTTCGACGCCGTCCGCGAAGTGTTCAACGGCGACGAGTCCGTGCAGGGCGGCGGTGGCGGCTACTGCAACTGCATCGCCGGCATGAAGGTGGGCAAGGACGTGTTCGTTCTCACGTTCGAGGGCGTCGAGTGCACTGAAGCGGTCAAGGCTGACGACGCGGCGCTAGACGACGTGGACTTCTACCTCGACATGGCCCCCGCCGACTGGCGCGAGATGATCTCCAACATCCACAGCAACAACGGCGCCGACCGGCACCACACCCTCAACACGCTCGACCTCGAACGCGAAGACGGCCTCGCCACCTCCCACCACGGCGACCAATACCGCGAAGACCTATTCTTCCGCTACAACCAGACCTTCCAGTATTTCTTCAACGCCTCGGCCCGCATCCGAACCGACTTCTGACGGACCGGCCAGACCCTTTTTCCACTTCCCGACCACCCGAAGCGGAGGCGACGAACGAACATGGCGCACCTCGACTGGCTGGACCGAGCCGCAAAGGCCGTCAACTCCGACCCGGCCTTTCGCAAGCTCGGCTCCACCGACATGCGAATCGCCTTCAAGGCCGGCACCGTGGCCCGCGGCGTCACTTTCGAGGCCTTCGAGGTGACGAAGGTGCAGGACGTGGACGAAAACGACCTGCGCGACTGGGAACTCGTCATCGACATGCCCGCCCGCAACTGGACCAACTACCTGCGCCAACGCGCCGACGGCCGCGGCCCGTCCTTGGTCAGCCTCGATATCGACCGCAACATCGTCCAGGCGCCAGACCCCCTCGCCCGCCTCAAGTTCGAACGCTTCCACCTTTCCCTGCAGGCCCTTGTCGACAAGGGCGCGAGGTGGGCCGCGCGACCAAGGGCAGCAAGCCGCTAGGGCATTCTCGGCTGGTGCCGGCAAGCCACGTTCCAACAAGGCCGCCGAGGTGCCAATCTACGAATACCGCTGCGAATCCTGCAACGCAGTGAGCACGGCGCTCGCCTCCATCTCCGCCATCCCAACCGAAGTCCCCTGCGAGACCTGCGGCAAACCCTCCCCGCGCATCCTCTCCCGCCCCTCCGTCCACCTCTCCGCCCGCTCCAAAACCGCCCGCCTGGACCCCAAGTACGACAAGCGCGTGGATCAAGCCATGCGCAACACCCCCATGGCCGACCCGGACCGGCTGATCAACCGGCGGGGAGACAGCACGAAGGGCCGACCTGACGGCTAAAGGCGTCCTCGGGCTTTCGCAATTGCACGGCCCTCGAAGGGAAGGCGGATGCCCCTTCTCCGAAGGGCCAGCACCGCGCCAGTTACCGCTATCCGCGAAGCTCGTCCTTAGTCGAAGCGAAGGCTTTCGACGATGCGTGCCGCAGAGGCTACTCCGGCAGAATTTTCGAGGGGATGCGCGGCTACGGTCGCGACTTGGCCACGGCGAACCGCGAACACGGCCTGGGTGGCAAGGCGGACGCCGGCGGGCAGGTAGAGCCAGCGGATCTCCGCTCGGAACGCCGGCGTGCCGTCAGCTAGCGTCATGGCCTGATTCTTGGTCACCTCGAAGTCCGCGCCGATACCAGTGGCCTCTGCGCCGCTTGCCCAAGCCGCCGCCGTGTCCTCAAGCGGTACTTCGGATTCCGGCGTGACGCTGACGCGGAAGGTGAAGCCGTCGGGTGTCGAGGCGGAGAACACCTGATCTTCAGCGTCCGGCGCCACCGGCCGCGACCCCTCGGGGAAGGCGATTCTGAAGCCGGGATCGCCATCGTGGTTGTACTCAGCGAGCGCTTGCACGCGAGGTGCCACGTCCGCCTGCAGCGCAATGCGCGGATGCTCGTTTGGGGCAGTGAGAGCGTTCAGCACCTCAAACTCAAGCCGCACCTTATCCGCCGCCTGCGCCGGCCTCAAGATTAGTTGCGTGCGACTATGCGGGTCGATGTCCACGAGGTTCGCCTGCCCGGTGAAAGACTGACTGGCGGTGGTCAAGTGCCGCAGCCGCATGGGCGACTCCGTGTGGTTGACCAGGGTCACCGAGACGACATCGCGGCTCGGGTGCCAGTGAACGTCATCCAGCGTCAGCCCCGCCTGAAGCAGGGCTTGGAGTTGCGGCGGTTCGCCGATGAGCAGGTCCTTGAACCACACCACCGTGCGGCCCTCGAACAGGGCGCTCCTCAACGCCTCGGGCGAGCGCTCGTCGGCCAACACCAGCGTTACCGGCCGGTGGCCGCCACCCGCGACGTTGTAGTCCCAGTCCACCAGATTGTGAACGTCGGAGGTGCCGATCAGGACGAGCCCATATTCCAAGGCGATCCGGTGCGACTCCTCGCTGTAGGTGCCGCCGTTGACGACCTCGATGCCATGCAACTGGTCGCTCGCGATGAGTTCTCGTTGGATGGCAGTGAGCTTGGTTCTGAGGTCCGGTGTGGCGGGAGAACTCCATGAGTGATTCCAGAACACGAAGGCACCCTGTCGGTTTGCCGCCGCCACGGCCTCTTCCACCGGGAAGGAGGCTACCTCGTCGCGGTTCGCCATGGGGAGGAGTTCGTTGGTATCGTCGACGAAGACCGCATTCATGTGCCCGGCCGGCGCACTGCGGGTGATCTCCGAGCCATTGATGACGATGAGATCCGTCGCGGCGGCCGCAAGCTGTGCCTCGTGGAAGGCGCTGTTGCGATCGGGATGCGGCAGGTGCATCCGGTGTGGTTGGTACTCGAGATGTTCGGTGACGGCGAGGGCATCGAGCCCGTCCCGCACCGCCTCGGCGACGCGGATGTAGGGCCAGACGTGGCCATCGGAAAAGACGCTGTGGGTGTGCAGATCGACCACCAAGGTGACGTGATCTGCGGTGTCCGGAAACTCAATTGCGCGGCCATCCTCGCGGATGTCGCCAGACACGCCGCCATGACCCCACGACGAAGCCGCAATCGCGACGAGGCCGGCAGCGAGAACGGGCCGCAGCGGGCCCGGCGGCACGCGGCGAAGGTACGCAAAAGGCAATGACCGACCGTACGCATTGTGAGCGGCGGGCAGATTGACGAGTTGCATGGTCGTCACCGGCGGCGAAAGGGTGGGGACCATACGGGATTCCGCGGCCCAAGACGCAAGGCTCTTAAGCGAAAGACACCTTGTGTGTCGGCTTGCTCAAGGGTGCGCGCTTGTTGCGTCGTCTCGGCAAGCAGGAAATGTTCGTCTTGACGCGTATTGGTGGCACGCTTGGAGGGCGAGACGCCCCTGGTGGAAGGCGCCGTAGGGAGCGGCGACCGGAATCGGATGTTCCACCAAGGACGGCGCGGCCGGGCCGGCTAGCGACGCTCCCTCCGGCGAAGCCTTGATGGCTGGGCAAACTCGGAGCAGCGGCGTTATGCTGATCGCATGCGTCTCGTGCTTCAGTTCGTGCTTCCAGCGCTGGTGTTCGGCCTCGCGCTGGGTTGGGCGCTGCATAGCCGGCGAAAGTCGATGCCGGACGAGACGGAGAGCAAGGATCCCGCGGACGAGATCATGACGACACGAGCCTTCATCGGCGTGATGGTGGCCGGCGGGCTGCTCACACTGGGGGCGATGGTGGGGGTTGGGTACTTGCTGGAGTAAGTCGGGCTTCGCCGACACGCTGGGAACTGGCACCGTCTCTGTGGGAAAGGCATCCTGCCTCGTGGCAGGTGGAAAAGCGCCTGTCGACGCTTAGGGAAGGCAGGATGCTTCCCTCCGAGGCCCTTCAAGCCTGTTGCTCGCGCGTCGGCGAACCGGCGTCCCCGGCGGGCTGGAAACTACGAACTGCGTTCTACGGGGCAGGCTCCTAGGTAGCCGCAGCCTCGGGCGGTGGGACGTAGTTCTCGATCGGGCCACTCCACCAGTTGCAGGGGCGGCCGTCGGCGTAGGTCGTTGGGATCTGGGCCTTGAACCGGGCCATCCGCGCCTGCTTGTCGGTTTCGGGGCCGTGGATGGGTTGCATGCGGACTTCGATGGTTGTGCGCATGGGGGCGTCGTCCCCCGTGTTGGGGTCGGCTACTGCCGTGTGGAAGACGGTGCGCAGGTTCCTTGCGGGTGTCGTATTGCCGCAAGAGCAGCACTTCATCGGGGGTCATGTCCGGGAAGTAGTACCAGCGCTGGTGCGGGCCGTGGATCAAGCGCTGGTCCACCACCTTCATGTACTGGCGGATGTTGCCGGTGTTCTGGCCGTCGCCGAAGACGATGTCGGCGGGCTTCACGGACGGGCTGGCGCATACGGCGAGCGGCATCATGCGGATGGTCTCGCCGTTGGCGCTGCGCCAGATGTTGATGCTCTCGAAGTGGCGCTCGTCCCCGATGAGCTTGGCGAAGCGGTCTTCCACAGCCGCGCTCATATCGCTGTGAATGTCCAGGCGTAGGCACGTCCGCCTGCACGAGCGATCACGTCATCGACGGCGACTAGCTCTCAAGCTGAGGATGTTCTCCGCCGCCCAGCCATTCGCCCGTCGCATGCCAAATCTCGTAGAAGAACAGCCACTCCGCTGTCCAAAGGAGTACCGAGTCAACGACCCACATGCTGGCTGACCATTCTTGTCGGCCTGGAACCCATAAGCAGAGCTTCGCCCGTTTACGGTCGTACAGGTGCGGGACAATCCCATCCGATCGGTCGCGCAGCTTAGGTGACTCGACGTATACGTGCGGAACCATGTCGCCCGATCGTCTGACGTCAATGCGTACACGGTACTGGTCGCTCAGCGGCGTGGGTTTAAGGTATCCAATCCAGACCAGCCGATTGCCTTGGTGGAAATGAACCTTGGAGCCTGGTTGGGCCGTCCGGAGCCTCTTCGCCTGTTGCGCCAGCGTCGGGGTCTTCGAGCGTCGGCGTCGCATTTACCGGCCAAAAAACGTGTGGTTCGGGCTCCGCGCCGCACGAGGCGACGTGCTGGCCACCGCGCCGGTCGCTGCAGACACATTGAGGCCGGTGCTCCGCAGTCGCTGAATCGCTTCGCCATAGTCCTTAATCGCTCCCGTCGCGGCGCGTTCTCCGACCCACACACCAAGCGCCTTTTCCATGTCCGGGAGCCGTGCCGTGCGAAGGCGCTCCAGATCCTGCCGTGCCCTAGCTAGCCACTCATAGAAGCATCGCTCGCGACTCGGATGCGTCCCCCATTTGTCCGCGAAATTCTCATCAGGATTGACGGGATTCTCGACGAGCGCATCGCCAGTGCTGGATTGACCGATGTAGGAAGGCATCCGTTCGAGCACACTCGACAATGCGCTGAATGGGGACCGCGAACCATCGTACGCGCGTGCCGCAAGCGTCGTGAGAATAATGGAGATCGGCGCGTCTGGGTTGCCCGCGAACATCAGATCCCGGTGCCGCTTGAGGAGCTGAACGACGACTTGCAGCGCGAACTTTCGCCGCTTGTCGGGGGATGGCGGCGCCGGCTCCACTTCCGCACGCATCGCTTCCTTTAGAACGGTAGTGATCTGGGCTCGGTTAAGGAACCACTCAGTGTAACCTTTGGGATCCGTCTCCTTCCAGCACTGCAAGTCCCTGTCTGGGACTAGAAGCGCCGTCCCGTTGGTTCGTTGCGGGTCGGGGATACCAGGGATGATGTCCATGTGGAACTCGCCCGCGTACACCAGCCGCCAGCAGCGGTTCTTCTCACGCAGCATGCCGCAGTATGTCTGGTGGTCCTTCAGACGATCACCGATGATGCGTTTCACAACGGAGGGGTCTGCATCGGAACGAATCCGCATCTGACACATGCTGTCGAGATCAAACTCATCTCGGCCGACCGGTTTCGTGGCCGTGCCGATGGCGATGGACCCTTGCGCGAACACGACGGGTGAGAAGCGCTCCAGCGGCCCCGATTCCGCAAGGTACTCGCCAACTGCTTCGTAGTGCCCAACCGCTCGCTCATACTGCGTCGGGGTGAGGTCCAGCGCATCCGCACCCGCTTCAATCAGGCGACTTAGGAGATTGTGGTCGGTGTCATCCATGTGAAACATCCTTGTTGTCTGTGTGGCAAGGAGAGAACCCCCCTGCCCGGTGGTCGAGAAAACCTTTGTCGCCCAGTTCGGAAACGGTCTTGCGGAAAGTGGCTTTGGCCATCCCGATGAGGTCTTGAGACAGCCGATCGATACGATAGTCGCCCGGTGCCACCACGGGATCGACTTCGACGAAGCGGTTCGTGCCGAGCAGTTGCTGCACGCCACCACTAGCGGCCTGTGACTGCCCGCGCATCATGACGCTGGCGAACAGTGCCACCGCATTGAGTCCAACGCCTCCGGGGTCGTCAGGATAGCCGCCTTTCGGGAGGACCTCGGTCGTCGCGCCGACCCGCAGCGCAGCGATCTGGTCCTGCCGTTGGTCGAGATAGCCGAGCGCTTCGGTAACGGCGATCTGCACGGGGTTGTTAGCCCAGACAGCGCCGTCGACCATCCGCAGCCCTTGGTCGAGCACCAATGGCGGCAAGAAGGTCGGAGCAGCGCTCGTTGCTCGCGCGACCACAGCCATCCGCTCCCGCCAATCGAGGCGCAAACGTGGATGGTGCGACGTCTTGAACAGGTGTATGCCGGACTCGGCATGGTACGCAGGCACGATGAGCCGCACAGAGCTGTCGCCGAGGCGGCGATCGCCGAAGTATTCGTCCAGAACCGCCTCCAACGGCTCCGGCCCGTAGCGGCTGCTCAGAGCCTGGCGTGCATAACCCGTCGCCTCAATCCGCTCTGCCGGAAAGATCGCCTGGCCATGTTTGGTGAAGAAGCTGACCAGGTCTTGAGCGCAATAGCCTGCACCGAGGCCGAGGGCAACGATGCCGCCCGCGCTGGTCCCCGCGATTAGGTCCATGGAATCGACCACAGGCCGCCCGGCGTGTGCCTCCCATTCGGCGAGGTATGCGGCCGTGAACAGGCTCTTCAAGCCACCGCCATCGAGGCTCAGGATCTGAAAGCGAGGCGGCGCCGCCGGTAACCTTTGCATTTGTCGCTCCCGCCAGCCATACTTGCCATCAGTTGGGAGAGATTGACTTGTCGATTTCGCTAAGTCAAGCTGTCGGAAACGACTTTTCGGATGGGGGACATGTCGCAGCCGGACGCCGCGGAACCTTTCTCTAGGAGGCTTCGCGAGACCCGCAAGCAAATCGGGCTCGAACAGGCGCAGCTTTCTGCCATTTCGGGCATACCCGCTACATCGCTATCGCATTTCGAGGCGGGCCGTCGAAAGCCTAGCCTCGTCAACCTACGCAACTTGGCGGATGCGCTCGGGGTGAGCGTCGACTTCCTCCTCGGGCGCACCGATAACCCCGTTGCACACGTTGACGCCGCCGCGTTTCGAGACGAGCACCTGTACTCCGCAAGAGACCGTGAGCTTCTTGAGGATTTCAAGGCCTTGTTGGCCAAAAGGGCGAAGGAGTAGCCCGGCATTGAGCACCCTTTCCCGCCGCAGGGCTGCGGCTGCGGCGGAAGAATTGCTCGGTAACCTGCGTGTGGACCGACTGCCGGTGGACGTCCTCAATATCGCCAAGCTGATCGACGTGCCCGTGTTGGAGAAACCGGACGTGAGTGCGGGTGTCTCCGGTGCGCTCGTTAAGGTTGGCAACAGCTTTGCGATTGCATACGCAACGCATATCGGCTCCCAAGGATTCCGGCGATTCAGCATTGGCCACGAGCTCGGCCATCTGCACATTCCTGGCCATGCTGCGGCGCTCCTACCCGCCGGCGAGGCCATGCACGAGTCGCGGGCTGGATATCGGTCGGACAACATCTACGAGCGTGAAGCCGACGAGTTCTCGGCCAATCTCCTAATGCCCAAGGGCCTCTTCGGAGCGGCGATGCGCCGTGCCGGTGATGGCCTTTCCGCTGTGTTGGAACTCGCCGACCTATGCGAAACCTCTAGGCTCGCTACGGCGATCCGTTACGTGAAGCTGACCAGCGACGCAATGGCGGTTGTCGTGTCGGAGGGTCCGACGCTCCGTTACGCGTTCCTCTCGGATGAGCTGAAGGAGTTTCGTGACGTAGGCTGGCCGCGACGGAATTCGCCTCTGCCGGTCGTTCCTACCGCTGCGTTCAACCGCGATTCAGCAAACGTGCTCCAACGCCGGCAAGCCGCGTTCGAGACACCGATGAGCGATTGGTTCGGCGGTGCTCATTCGGTGCCCCTGACCGAGGAAATAGTGGGCTTGGGGCGATACGGTCGAACGCTCACCGTTCTATCGACTGCGTACTCGGCAGACGAGTATTTGGCCGAGCGGGAAATCGAGGATAGCTGGAAGCCGCGAATGGGCCGCTAGCGCCAAAGGCGCGGATGTGTGGCTCAGAGAGGTCAAGCTCGCGGGTGTTCCGTTGCGGAGACGGTGGACTAACGGCTACCCATGCTCGTCCTCATTCGCCAGTCGCAAGCACCAGCCTCGTTGGCGACACCGGAATCCCGCCCGCCGAGGACGCCGAGCCTTGACGCCTCTCACTGCACTATCCGGCGGGGCAGGTGGAGTTGACTCGGGCTTCGAGATGAGTCCGCGTCACAACCAGGTGTTAGGTTCGGTCGGCCACCTCAGGCGGTGGGACGTAATCCTCGATCGGGCCGCTCCACCAATCGCAGGGGCGGCCGTCGGCGTAAATGGTGGGGATTTGGGCCTTGAACCGGGCCATCCGTGCCGGCTTGTCGGTTTCGGGGCCGTGGATGGGTTGCATTCGGACTTCGATGGTCGTGCGCATGGGGGCGTCGTCCCCCGTGTTGGGGTCGCCTACTGCCGTGTGGAAGACGGTGCGCAGGTTCAAGGCTTCCTTGCGGGTGTCGTATTGGCGCAAGAGCAGCACTTCGTCTGGGGTCATGTCCGGGAAGTAGTACCAGCGCTGGTGCGGGCCGTGGATCAGGCGCTGGTCCACCACTTTCATGTACTGGCGGATGTTGCCGGTGTTCTGGCCGTCGCCGAAGACGATGTCGGCGGGCTTCACGGACGGACTGGCGCACACGGCGAGCGGCATCATGCGAATGGTCTCGCCGTTGGCGCTGCGCCAGATGTTGATGCTCTCGAAGTGGCGGTCGTCCGGGATGAGCCCCGCGAAGCGGTCTTCCACGGCCGCGCTCATGTCGCTGTGGATGCCTTGGGCGTAGGCGCCGCCGCTGCCGTTAGGGGTCGGCTTGACGCCGCGAGGGCCTTTCTCGCCGCCGAAGCCGGTGCGGTACTCGTGGGCGCCGCCACGCACTTCGCCGGCGCCGGTAACGCAACGCAGAAGGTCGCGGCATTCGTCATAGAACGCACTCTGGACAGCCTCGGTGTCCATCAGATCGACCCTCGTCGGTGCCCGCACCAGCTCGAAGCCGTGCGTGGCGAGGGTCGGGGCTGGGTTCAGCAGGCGCGCGTTGTGGACGGTGATGCGCTGCCGGGTTCCGAGCGTGGCGAGGTCGTCCGGCGTTGCCGCGGAGTAATGATTCGGCACGCGGAAGCCCCGATGGCGCGGATGGGCGAAGTTGGCAGTGGTTTCGATCGCCGTGGGCGTTCGCATCGCCTCAGTCTCCTCAAGGGCAGGGCGAGAGAGTGGCGTAGTAGGCGGCGATGTCTTCCACGTCCTGGTCGGTGAGGTTGACAACGAAGGGCTGCATCGTGGGTTCGACGCGTTCGCCGTCGCGGAAGGCGCGGATTTGCTTGGCGAGATAGACGGGCTGTTGGCCGGCGAGGCTTGGCCAGAGGGGGTTGATGGAGATGCCGTTGGGGCCGTGGCAGGCGGCGCAGAGGGCGGCCTTGGCCTTGCCGGCTTCGGCGTTGCCGGTTTCCTGGGCGGCGGAGTGCGTGGCAAAGAGGCTCGCGGCCAGTGCTGCGGCAGCCAGATGGATCGTTGATTTCAAGCTCGCTTCCTTCGTCGGTTTCCGTGCGGGCGGCTTGCCCCTCGTGCAAAGGTACATCGCGCAAGCCGCTGATTGTAAATGCGCCTGTCGTAGAGGGGACAAGGCCGTCCCCTACGAGGAATGCGTTGAAACGCACCGATGGATCGGCACGTGCCCCGCAGGGGCGGGGCTTGTCCCCGCCCGCCTTGAATTCGACACGAGGAGCTCGTCGAAGCGCAGCAGTTCGCGCAAGCGAACCTGCCAACGCGCCCGTTAGGGCGCGCTAGCTGCCGGCGGCGGCTTCGGCTAGCTCTTCCGATTGTGCCTCGGGCTCTGGGATCGCTTCGGACGGCACCGCTCGGATTGGGCGGTCGTCGCCGGCGCCGATCTTGACGAAGTCCACGAGCAGCAACACGAGGCCGACGGTCATGATGACGCCGAAGATCATGCGCCACCACATTGCCTGGATGAACCACGGCTGGGTTTGGCCGTCGAAGTATGCCTGCCAGGTGGAGCCGCCCATGGCGCGTTCTATGAACGACTGTTCGTAGCCGGCGATCAGGAGCGCCATCGACATACCCACCATTCCCACGTGCAGGAGCCCGAGCGACCACTTCCAGCGCCAGCCGCCGTGCAGATCGCCAGACATCCACACGTCACCGCGCAGCCGTTGGATGGTGAGGTAGATAAAGGCGACGATAATCGTCGTGTAGGCGCCGAAGAAGGCGAGGTGGCCGTGCGAGGAAGACCACTGCGTGCCGTGGGTGAACATGTTGATCTGCGGCAACGTCTGCATGAAGCCGAACACCCCCGCGCCGATGAAGTTGCCGAAGGCGTGGGCGATCAGCCAGGCGAGGGCGGGGTGGTTGCTTGAGCGGAAGCTGTGGCGGCCGGCGTCGTACACCGCATGGACCACCATCGCCACTAACGGCACGGGTTCGAGGGCCGAGAAAAAGCCGCCGATGCCAAGCCAGTACTCGGGCGTGCCGATCCAGAAGTAGTGGTGGCCGAGGCCCAGGATGCCGGAGCCGAACATCAGCGCCACCTCGACGTAGAGCCATGTCGTGACGATGCGCCGCCGTGCGCCCAGGGTCTTGATGAGGCCCCAGGCCATGATGCAGCCGACCAGCACTTCCCAGGTGGCTTCCACCCAGAGGTGGATCACCCACCACCACCAATACTGGTCCATAGGCAGGTTGGTGGTGTAGAACATGCCGGCGAGATAAAGGCCAGCGAGGGCCACGAGGTCGAGCACGAGAACGCCGGAGATGCCGCTCCAGCGACCGGCCACGAAGGTGCCGGCGACGTTGTAGAAGAACGCCACCATGCAGATCACGATGCCGATGTCGGCCCAGCGCGGCGCCTCGATGTATTCGCGGCCCTCGTTGATGAGCCAGAGCGTCCAGGCGTCGCCGGGGCCGCTTTGCACGAAGAGGTAGACCAGCACCACGATGGTCACCGCCACCGTCAGCACATAGAAGGTGGCGTTGGCGAGCCATGCGCCGACGAGCGGCACGCCGGATTCGTCCTCCACCAGCCAGAAGATGGCGCCGATGAAGCCGTACAGCATCCACACCACCATCGCGTTGATGTGAACCATGCGGTTGACGTTGAAGTCGAGGACTTCGAACAGGAAGTCCGGCGCGAGGAACTGCCAGGCCGCGACGAGGCCAAAGATGAGCTGGGCGAGGAAGAGCACCATTGCCACGGTGAAGTACTTCACCGACAGCTTCTGCGCGGTGGAGAGCTCCGAGTAGTTGATCTTGCCAATCTTCATGTTGCACCTCGCATGGAAAGTCCGGCGGCGGGAGCGGAAGCGAGCGGCGGCGGACTTTTTGTGGAGGGGCGGCGGGGCTGGGCCAGAGGCGGGCTGGTTCCGAGCGCATGCGAGGCACCGGACTGGCTCTGGGGCGCTTCGGTCAGCGGGCCTTGAGGCAGCGGCTTGAAGCCGGACGGGAAGCCGTTGGTGTCAATGGCGGACATCCACTTGAGATAGGCGATCACGGCGCGCACCTCGGCGTCGGTGAGCTCCTGGTTCGGCATCCGGCGGCCCGTGCCGAAGGTGCGGGCGTTGGTGGGCGGGTCCTTGAGGAACATGGTCATCAGCAGTTCGCGCGCCTGCTCGTTGCCCCAGCCCGGATCGAGCCATGCCTTGGTGAGGTCTGGTGCGTAGTAGGCGCCGTTGCCGAGAATGGTGTGGCAGTTCATGCAGTTGCGGGCTTGGACGGTGAGCTTGCCGTGATCCACCAGCGCCATGGCCTCGGCCTCGGTCAGTTCCTCGCCGAAGAGCGGGGCCTTGGGGCCGATGACGGGCATCATGCGACGCTTTTCGTCGTCCATGACATAGCCGATGCGGTGGTTGATGACGGAATAGGCAGGCACACGGCCGGCTTCGCTGCCGGCCTCGATCACGGTGAGGGTGTGGAAGGTAAGCAGCACCAGCACCAGCGCCATGAAGCCGGTGACGAAGATGGCGCACTTGCGCCAGAAGTTCTCGCTGGCCCACCACTCGGTGGGGATGCCGGGTTCACTCATGGCGGCTTGCCTCCATGTCCTTGGCAGTTGCCTGCCCTGGTGTTTCGTTGTTGATGTGGGAACTCTCTCCGTGAACCGCGAGGGACAGCTTCCAGATGAAGCGCGGCACGACGAAGTAGCCGATCAAGAGCAGGCCCATGAGGGCAAGCCACCAGTCGGCGAGTTGCAGGAGCGCGGCGAAGCCAACCGCGCAGCAGCACAGCAGGCCGTAACTCAGGATCGACGCTCCTGCCATGCCGCGAGAACCGGTGAGTCCCGCCAAGGCGTGAAAGATGGCGTAGCCGGCGCCGAACAGCACCATGACGCCCCCAAGCAGGGCGGCCCCCGCGACTCGATGGATGACTTCCGGCTCAACCACGAAAGCCTCGCGCAAGCGTCATGTACGAGAGCAGTGTAACGCCGTAGCGCACGGTGCGGGAGCGCTTGCGTTGGTGTCAGGACGCCCCTTTCTGAAGGGACACCGTGCGGGAGTCGCCAAGCCGCCAACGCTGGCGCTCCGTGCCGCCACTGAAGGAGCCTTCGGCCTTCCCGGCGGGACCTTGCTCTAGTCGTCGTGGTGTTGGCGGGCGATTCCGCGCTCGATCATTTGCTCTCTTTCCTCTGCCGAGAAGCCGATTTCGGCGAGGATTTCCTGGGTGTGTTGGCCGATGTTGGGGGCTAGGCGCGGCCGACGCTTCTCGGTGTCGGCGACCCATATGGGACTGTTCACCGTGTAGGCATAGAAGTGACTGCCTGGTTCGACTTCCGTGAGGATGTCGTTGGCGTGCACCTGTTCGTCGGCGATCACTTCCGACATGCGTTGGGCCAGGGAGTAGGTGATGCCGGCTCGGTCGAGCTTCTCGCACCATACGTCGGAGTCGTTGCCCAAGAAGGCGGTGGCGATCAGGGCGTGGAGTTCCTCGCGGTGTTCGAAGCGGGCCACCTGGTCCAGGAACCGAGCGTCTTGCGCCCACTCAGGATGGCCGAGCGCCGCCGCGAACTTCGGCCATTCCTTGGCATGGTTGAGGATGCTGAGGAGGATCGTGCGACCGTCGCGAGTCTCGTACACAGTGGCGAGGGGAGTGGCTCGGGTTTCGCCGGTGTCGCGCCTGTCGGAATAGTCGAAGCCGACGATCGCCCCCTGCATCATCATGCTGTGCGCCCATGCTCCGTTGGCCAACAGAGACGTATGCACGTGCGCTCCCTCGCCGGTGCGTTCGCGCCGGTAGAGCGCCGCCATGATGCCGCCGAACAGCGCCATGCTGGTGGGGTGGTCGCCCATGCCGGGTGCAGAGATGGCGTGCGGCGAAAGCGGGCGCCGCACATGATCCATCAGGCCACTGCGCGCCCACCACGCCGTGGCGTCGAAGCCGGTGCGGTTGGCATCGGGGCCCTTTAGCCCATACGAGTTCACCTGCCCGTAGATGACCTTCTCGTTCAGTTCACGCACGTCGGCATAGGTGAACTTCAACCGCTCCAAGAGCTCCGGCCGGTAGTTGGTGATGACCACATCGGCGCGGCGGATGAGGCGCTCGATGGCATCGCGCCCTGCGGGCGTCGTGAAGTCGATGGCAAGGCTGCGCTTGTTACGGCCGTCCTGATCCCAGAAGAAATTGGGGTACTCCGCCAGCACGCCGCCAAGCAAGGTTCTGTAGGGATCGCCCGTCAGCGGCTCAACTTTCACCACGTCGGCACCGAAGTCGGAGAGCACGGTGGCAGTCGCAGGGCCAGCGACGTAGGAGCCCAGATCCAGCACGCGCAGATGATTCAGGAACATTGCGGGCTACTCCGGTCGAACACCATGGACGGGGGCGGGAAACGTCATGCGGGGGAGTTTGCTGGTTTCAGACGCCGCCGTCGACTGCCCACCGGCGGAACGCTGGCGCCATGTTCCCGCAATGGGTTGCGGCACCAAAGCGGGAAGTGCAACGGCTCCTCCACACGACGACGCGTAGCGCCCCGCGCGGCAGGCAGCGCCAACTCACAGAAAGATCAGGACAACTTCCGTGATCCTTCGCGCCGTTACCGGTTCGTCAGGAGGCTCGCCGCCGGCTCCCGGGCCTCAGATGCGTTCGGTTCGCGCGCCCGCGCCCTCGACGGAATCAACTCCTCGTTGGGGTTGTTGGGCGTGCGCAAACGAAGCAGGAAGCTGATCAATTGCGCCCGGTCATCGTCAGAAAGCCGCATGAAGGCGTCGCGTGCCTCTTCGGCGGCGCCGCCATGCGCCGTTATGGCCTGCGAGAGCACGCTGGCTCGACCGTCGTGCAGATACGGTGCCGTGTCGGCAACACCCCACAATCGGGCCGTGGTGAATTCCGAGTTCGATATCTCCCCGCGCGAAAAGGTCTCCGCGAGTTCCTCACCCATATCGTGACGCTTCAGGTCCGCGAACAATTGCACAAACACGCCGTCCTCCCCGGGAATGGGCTCGAAGCCCACCTCCACCAAGTCGATCTGCGCGTACACGTTCTGCCACGGATCATGCGGAACTTCCGGAAAGCTCAGCGGCAGAAATCGGGATTCCGTCTTCAGCACCGGAACGTGGCAGGCATCGCACCCGGCATCCAGGAAGTGCCTGAACCCCTCCAATCCAGCAGGGCCCAGCCGCTCGACGAACGGCACGGGGTTGGTCACGTCGAACACGTGCAGGGCGCTCATGTCTGCCAACGATACCTCGTCGTACACCCCGTCGCCGTCTGCGTCCTCGTGTTCCCCAACCACTTCCACCGGCTGCAACCCGAAATGGAACTGCATGGCGACTCGGTCGAAGTCTCGCATCGAGAAGTTCTCGCCCTTGCGCCCGAATGGCCGCACCACCAAGACATCCTCCGGCCGTCTTCCGGTGTTGTCCTCGAACCCGATTCCCTCGGTGTGGACTTGCACCGCAGCGTCCTCGAGCGTCTCGATGTGGCCGAAGTCGACTCCATGCGTGGTCAGGGGAGTGACTGTGCCGGCCTCGGCGGCCCGGGCGGCGGCCAGCGCTTGCTGGAGGTTGCGCGTCATTTCCTTTGCGAGCAGTTCAACACCGCCGCCGCCGAACAGGAAGGGCGGATTGGCATAGCGACCGTCGAAGTCCGCCACACCGTCGGGCAACAGCGGCAGATCCGGCTCGTGGCCAGACACGTAGTTCACCCGCAGGTCCGAGGAGTCGGCGACATCGATCAGGCTCGGCATGATGATCGCGTTCTGCACGATTCCGCCCACGCCACCGATGCCGAGCACCGGAGGCCGCGCAGAACGTTTGACGAACGAGTGGCATTCGTTGCAGGACTGGGCGTCGAGGCCGTTGATCCGCAACGTCATTCCATTGCCCTGGAGTGTCGGGCGTTGACCCAATGCGATGGCGTCCGTCGCCTCTGCGAATGGTCCGTCGCCGAATCCGTCGAACGTATTGAAAGATGTAGTGAACATCTCCAATCCCCGGCGCCTGACGCTTTGAAGCGTCACGCTGCCGTCGGAAAGGCCTTCCGCCAGCTGCTCCATGGTGAGCGGACTCTCCGGCAGCGCGGGACCCTCTTCCTGCGCCAGAACCACTTGCGAAAATACGAACGGTAATACTCCCAATACCCACGTTCTTGTGTTACCAAGCATCCTAACCTTATAACCCTCGTTGATCCCTTTGCATGAACCTCGCGACATCGAAATGGTAGTCGACGGCCGCGCCTTCGCGCTCCCCCAAGATTGGGGAAATCGAGAAACCCGCGGGCCAGCATTGGGTGTTGCAGAACAAAAATGTTCTTTTCGGCTCGTTTTAGTGACGAGTCAGGGTCTTTGCTACAGAAAGTGGTAGTTTTTTTAGCCTCGTAGAGCCATCGCCGGTCGGCACCGCCGCATCGACCACGCCCAAACGGGATGCTGCCCACGGTCCTGCGGGCGGAAGCGCATTTCAATGGTGGTGTCGATTCGGGCGCCCATATCCGAGTCACCGGAAACTGTCAAGTCGTTATTTGCGTTGCTTCGGCCGTGGTCGTTAGCGTGACTCCCCGCGCTTTCCAAGCGGCGAGCAGTTCGTCGCGGCGCTGTTCGTCGATGGCGCGCACGGCGTCGGTCACGACGGTGACGGCAATGTTGGAGTGGTGTGCGAGCAAGCCTTCCACGGCATAGCGATTGCACACGTCCAGTGCCACACCGTAGAGGGTTACCTGGGTCAGGCCCAACGCCCCAACGAAGGGTGTGACGCATGGGTTGGTGAAGACGTCGAAGTAGCGTTTGTGGAAGAGGATGTCGCCGGCGTGCCCCTCGAGCAGGGCGAGGGCCTCGGCGAGATCCGTGTCGGGCTCGACGACGAGGACATCGCGAAGTTGCGTTTCCGGAATGCGCGCTTGCCCCGGCGAGCCCTTCATGCAGTGGGGCGGGAAGGTGTCCGCGAAGTTGGGATCGTTCGAGAGTTCCTCGTCCGCGAGCTCATGGCAGTCGGAACTGGCGACTATGCGGATGCCACGGTCGTGGGCGAACGTTGTGAGGCGAGCGAGGTTGGCTCGAATCGTCTCGGATCCGGCCACATAGAGCTTGCCGCCCGGATCGATGAAATCCACTTGGGTATCCACATCCCAAAACACATGGGTCATCGCACAAGCTCCAGGCGGGGGTTGGATCGCTCTACCCGTCCGACCTTGGCACTGGCCCTGCCGTCGGTTCGCACGATGTCGGCGGTGAAGTCGAAATCGCCCTGGTTGGCGACCAGAGACGAGCCGACGCCGTAGGCGTCCACCGGCACCCGCTCCCGCTCGAAGCGGCGGATGCGTTCCTCGTTGAAGCCGCCGGAGGCGACGATCCGCACCTCCGAGAACCCCGCCTCGTCGAGCGCCGAGCGCACGTTGTGAACCAAGGGCGCGTTCACGCCACGCGGGTCGAACTGCCCCATCTGCGGGATGACGCTCTTGTCCACCATGCTGCCAGAGGTGTCGAGGCGGACGCCGTAGAGCCGGGGTCCTAATGCCCTCGCCACGGCCAGAGCGGTGCCGACGCTGTCGTTGTCGAAATCCACCAGTGCCACAATCGGAATGTCCGGCGCCAGATGTTCGGCAAACTTGCGCGCGGCGAGTGCCGTGTTGCCGCCGTAGGCGGCGATGGCTGCGTGCGGCAGCGTGCCGATGCCCCGTCCGCCCCACCACTTTGCCTGCATGTCCGTGGATACCGAGCTCGCGCCGGCGACGTGCGCCGCATAGCCATCCCGCGTCTGCAACTGCCAATGATCGTGTCGCGCAGGAAAGAACAGCACTTCCTTTGGCGCCGCCGCCTCTACCACGCGCTTGGTCTGGGTGGCGATGCGCGTGCCCCGGGCCATGGCGCCAAGACAGAGCGTTTCCAGGTGAGCGAAGGCGTCGTAGGGACCCTCGATGGTCATAACCGTTTCCAAGGCTGCGATGGCATCGCCATCATGCAGCGCTCGAACCGTTAGGGCGTCCCGGTCTTCGCTCGCCAACTCGACGATGGCAATTGCCTCGTCCATGCCACAGAGCCATCCCTCGCTGCGGCAGAACACCTGCATCAGCACATCGGGGCTGTGCCCGTCGGCCTTCAGCACCTCGCGGGCGTTGACGAAGTAACGGTCCGAATACTCCCCCGCGCTCATCGCGTCGACCGGCAGGTCGAATACCGCCGGATGGAGGCGTCCACGGCCGACGGGCCTACCAGCTTTCATTTTCTTGCTCCTTCGGCTGGACGTGCATGATCGGGCCAGTGGCGAGTCTGCCCCTTGCGGAAAACCGCCAGAAGGCGACGCCATAGGCACGGCGCAGGCACTTAGCGTCTCAACGCGACGGCCCCGCGGCGAGGGAAGGCATTGTGCCTTTCCTGCCTGTCGCTTCCCTCAAGCCACGGAGCGCGCATCCGGCCGGCCCGTGACGCCGGAGATCATGTTGCGCGCTTCCTTGCTGGACTTGAGACTGGGCTTGCCACGCGCCGCGAAATTGAAGGGATCGGTGTCGATGTCCTCGAGCTCGATCTCGCCGGCCAGCACGGCGGCCTTCCAGGCTTCCTGCTCGCCGTGGCGGGCGTGGAACTCCGGCATGACTTCGCGGGCGAAGAGTGCGAGGCTCGAACAGATGTCCTCGTGCGTGTTCTTGCCGGCTTGGTTGAGCAGGATTACTTGGTCGACGTTGGAGCGTTCAAGCTCCATGAGCCGCTCGCGGATCGTGTCCGGCGAGCCGATCAGCTCACTGCCGGAGCGTTTCTGCCCGGCCGGCGTCCGCTTCCATTCCTGATAGCGATCCCAGAAATTCATGGTGCCGGGCTCGAACGGGCCTTCCTTGTTGTATAGCTGCAAGGCGAACTGGAAGAAGGTCCAGCCGTCCGCTTTCTCCCACGCCTCGTCGTCGGTTTCGGCGCACATGAAGCCCGACACGACGGCGATGTTGGGATTGGTCTGGTAATCGGCCAGCTTTTCGAGGTTGTGGACGTAGTTGTTGTAGTAGGCGTTCACCCAAGCGCGGGCAGCGTCCAGGCTCACAAACTTGAAGCACAAAGACCCCATGCCCCGATGCGCCGCATACTTGATGGTGTCGAGCTGCGAGCAGGCCACCCACAGTGGTGGATGCGGCTTCTGCAACGGCTTCGGCACCACGGCGCGGAGCGGGAACTTGAAGAACTCGCCCTCGTACTCCCAGCCGTGGTTCCAGAACATCGGCAGCGTGCAGCGCACCGCGTCCTCCCACACGTCGCGCTTGTCTCGGAAGCGCAGATTGAACGGGTGCAGTTCGGTGACGGACGCGCCTTCGCCGAGGCCGAGTTCCACCCGACCGTCAGACACAAGATCGAGCGTCGCAACCTTTTCCGCCACCCGCGCCGGATGGTTGGTGGTCATCTGCACGATGCCGTGTCCCAGGCGGATGTTCTTGGTGCGCTGACTGGCGGCAGCGAGGAACACTTCCGGGGCGGAGGAATGCGAATACTCCTCGAGGAAATGGTGCTCTACCTCCCACGCGTAGTCGAAGCCGAGCGAATCGGCGAGTTCAATCTGCTCGAGAGAATTCTTGATGAGCCGATGCTCGCTGTCGGGCGCCCAGTCGCGTGGCAACTGGTGCTCGTAGAAGATGCCGAATTTCACGTGGTAAGCCCCTCGTTTGGTTGCTCACTAATGGTCGCCGTGCCACACGCAAACCGCAAGGGGCGGCGCACGCCTCCGTCGGAGCGTCCCGCCTTCCTTGCCCGGGGCCCGTCGCTTCAGGCCGGCGGTGACTGGTAGGGCTCGTCCATTGGCACGAACTCCGTTTCTTGCCGGGCCGCCGTGGACCACTTCCTCATTCCATCGGTAGCGAGCAACGCCTGTTGGTAGGCACGGGCCTCAGCCTCGAGCGGCACGGCATAGGTCTCGAAGCGGGAAGCCACGGGGGCAAAAAACGCGTCTGCGGCGGTGAAGTCGCCAAACAGGAACGGGCCCTGTGCGCCAAAGGCTTGCCTCGCCTCCCGCCAGCGCGAGCAGAGCCGATCGATGTCTGCCTTCACTTCTGCGGAGGCGCCCTTGCCGGGCAGGGAACTGCGGATGTTCATGGGCATGGCGTTGCGCAAGGCCGCGTAGCCGGAATGGAACTCCGCCACCAGCGACCGAGCGCGGGAGCGGGCCCGGGCGCCCTTGGGCCAGATTCCGGCAGCCGGAAACAGCTCATGGAGGCGTTCGAGGATGGCGATAGTGTCGAAGGTGGCGAATCCCCTGCCCGGCTCGCCCTCCCAAAGCACGGGGACGAGCCGCGTGGGTGACAGGTGCTCGATGTTGCGCTCCCAATCGTCGGAGTCGAACTTCACCATGCGTTCGGCGAAGGGAATGCCGAGCTCGCTCATGGCAAGCCAGGGCCTCAGCGACCACGACGAGTAGTTCTTGTTCGCAATGACGAGGGTGAGGTCGGTCATGCTGCCCGGCCCTCTCAGCGTCCTCGCCGCGCCCGCAGCATTCGCCGGAACAAGGCAGTCAGGCCGAGGCCAATCACAAGAAGGAAGCTCGCGTTGATGGCCAGCCACTTGAGCTGTGTGAAGGTGGAGGCGGCGGCGACTTGGGTCGTGGAGATGTCCGGATAGCCCGCGAGCATGGCCATGATCTGGATGTTCTCGCCGAAGTCGAACACCGCCCCGGCGATGGGCACGAACGCGAGTGTGCCGAGGCGTTCGTTCGGGCGCAGCCGGAAGATGAGCCCAGCCAGGAGACTGCATGCGGCGATGGGAAACAGCGTGTCGAGGCTGGCGCTGGCCCAGATGTAGACGCGACGCCCCGCGTCGCCATATTGCGCCATCGCTGCCACGACCTCGCCGTGGTCATAGCCTTGCCGCACGTCGAGCATCTCGCCGCCGATGGGAAGCGCCTGGAAGGCGGCGCCGAGCAGCACCGCGACCACCAGCAAAACGATGAGAACCGGCGTCCTCGCAACGAAATCCAGGTAGCGCTGCATGGCACTCACGGGCGGTCCTCCACAAAAAGGGGGAACACTGTACTCCTCGTGCGGGTCGCGCGGTTGCACGGGAGAGCCTGAGTTACCTATCGCCTACGGCCCCCGTCGGCAGCGGGTGCGGCGTTCGTGGGCCTTGACGATGGCGTCGGCGATGGAGATCAGCATGCCGTCGTCGCAGGAGGAGCCCTCTTTTTTACGGAGCGTGGATGAGGCCCCTTCGGCGGTGGGGCTCAGAAGTTCCGCGCCAGCGGAACTTCCAACGCGCCCGCCAGGGCGCGCGAGCGGGAGGGGCTTCCCCTCGCTAGAGGAGCCCTCAGCGCGGGGGAGCACGAGGGGCCTCCCCTCGCTAGAGGAGCCGGGCGGGGAGTCAGCGACTTGCCATTTGACGGTGGTGCTGCAGGGAGGGGTAGGGGCGACGACGGGCATGTCTTGCAGGGCGGCGTGCAGTTCGGCCTTCTCTTTGCGGCTCGCCTTGCCGGTGCAGTGCCAGTTGCCGGGGCGGGTTGCGTTGAACTCCAAGCTCGTCGCGTCGAAGGCGAACCGCGACAGGGGCTCGCGCGTTGGATCGACGTGGTGAAGCGAGAGCTCGAAGTGCGGCAATGTGGCGTAGTGGGCGTCGAATGCGTTGGCGGCGCGGATGCGTTCGGCGATGTAGTCCTCCACCATGAAGGCGAGCAGGGCGAAGGACGACGCGCCGAGGGCGAGGGCCAGGGCCAGCAGGCGCCTGCCGGCGAGGAATCGCGCGAGGCCAAGGGTCGCGACAGCGAAGAGGCTTGCACCGGCGAAACCGCAAGCGAGCAAGGCGACGCCCTCGGTCGTGGAGGCAAGGCGCGCTCCGGCGACGGCACCAACCACGAAGCCAATCGGCGTGGAGGCGATGGCCGCCAATACGCGGGTTATGCGTTCGCGGTCGGCCATCGGCCGCGCCTTTGGGGTTTAGGCGCCAGCCCGCAACTCGCCCGAGAGCACGAAATCGTCCGGATTGGGCGCTTGGGACTGTTGCCAGAACTCAAGCATCGTGCCGGGCCAGTTCTGCGTCACGCGACCGTGTTCGTTCTTGTACCAGCTCTTGACGTTAGGCGAGCCCCATGCCATCGCCAGATTGCCCTCGTCGATCTTTTCGTTGTACGCGTCGTGGACGTCCGTGCGGCAGTTCATGGCGGCCTTCCCCTCGGTGAGCAGGAGCTTGAGGCAGCCCATGATGTAGCGCACCTCGCACTCGGAGAAGAAGATGATGCTGCCGTTGACGACAATGTTGGTGTTGGGGCCGTAGCAGAAGAAGAGATTCGGAAAGCCCGGCGCGACCATGCCGAGATAGGCGCGAGGATCGGCACCCCAGTGCTCGCGCAGCTCGACGCCGCCCTCACCGTAGATCTTCATGGGGAAGAGGATGCGGGAGGCATAGAAGCCGGTGCCGTAGAGGATCACGTCTGCCTCCACCCGGCGCCCGGATTCCGTCTCGATGCCGCCGGGGACGATGCGGGCGATGGGGTCGGTGACGAGTTCCACGTTGTCGCGCTTGAGCGCCCGGAACCAGTGGCCGTTGTCCACCAGCATGCGCTTGCCGGCCGGAGGATAGTCCGGCACGCACTTGGCCAGGAGTTCCGGATCGTCCCCCACCATCGCCTGGACGTTGGCGGTGAGCAGCTCGCGCAGTTGATCGTTGGCGGGGCTGATGGAGCGGTCGGTCTGGTTCCAGGCCGGGTCTCGCCGCACCGACGCAAGCAACCCTTCCGAGGTGGTCCAGAACATCCAGAAGCGGAACCACTTGCCGTAGAACGGCACATGGTTCAGCAGCCAGTGCTTGCCGTCTGGGATGTAGTCGTGGTATTCGGCGCGCGGCGCGACCCAAGGCGGCGTGCGCTGGAAGATGGTGACGCTCTCGGCCCCCGGCGCAATCTCCGGCACAGTCTGGAAGGCGCTGGCGCCGGTACCGATGACGGCTATACGCTTGCCCTTGAGGTCGTGTTCCGCTTCCCATTGGCCGGTGTGGAAGGCGATGCCCTCGAAGTCATCGCGACCCGGAATGTCGGGGAGCTTTGGCCGGTTGAGCTGGCCGACGGCGGTGACGATGGCGTTCGCCGTGACCGTGCGCTCGCCTTCCGGGCCGCGCACGGCTACGCGCCAGAGGCCATCGTCGCCATAGCGGGCGGAGATGACTTCGGTGTCGAGACAGATGTTGTCGCGCAACTCGTACTCGCTGGCAATGCGGTCGAAGTAGTCGAGCAGCACGCTTTGCTGGGAGAAGTGCTGCGGCCAGTCGTTGGGAGCAAAGGAATAGGAGTAGGTGTGGTTCGGGCTGTCCACGCGACAGCCGGGATAGCGGTTCTCGAACCAGGTGCCACCGACGCCGGCGTTCTTGTCGAAGATGGTCCAGGAGATGCCGGCTTGCTTCAGCCGAATGGCGTTGACGAGGCCCGACATGCCGGCGCCCACGACAACGACGTGGAAGTCCTTGCGCGCCGCCTCGGGGATGCCCTCGAAGCCGTCCACCCGGTAGGGGTCTTCGTTGACGAGCTTGAGCTCAGAGGTGAGGAACTCCACGTAGTCCGGCGAGAGCTCCGCGCCGATGATGAAGTGCAGCATCTCCTGCATGACTTCCGTTGCAGGTGCGGCGAGATCGGGGCAGCCGGCGTCGCGATGCGCCTTCAGGGCTTGGAGGGCGAGGGCCCGCATGGCGGCTTGATCTTCCGGCGAGACACCGCCCTGAGGATCGCCAAAGAGCTGACTCACCGGGCGGATGTCCCCTCGAATCAAGGAAAGATCGCCGGTGAGATGCACCAGCGCGTTGATGAGCGAAGGCACATGGGCGTGCTCAAGCGCCGCCTCGATCTCGGCATCCGTCGCCGCCGCAAGGCCGCCCGAACTTCCTTCTGTCATAGCCCCTCCCCAAAAAAACACGCGAACCGAACGATGCTACCCCACGAACCCACCCGGCGCAGGCCCGCAAGGACACTCCCTCTAGCGCGCCGCTGGGCGCGCACGCAGAGGAGTCGGGGGGCATGGGGGCTGCGCGGTGGTGTCTCACTTTGACCGTTCCGGCTGTAGCGGATGGGCGCTGGAAACCGGCGATCGTGTTCGACGGGCTGCGGGCGCCGCTCCGGAGGGAGGGCGGGACGCCCTTGTCTGTTAGAAATGTCCCGGTGAACTCACGTTCAGGGGGTTCACCA
>JAPPDJ010000097.1 GCA_028824555.1 Gammaproteobacteria bacterium
CATCGCCGGCACGCGTCCGCCGGCGATGTTGGCGGCGAGCCTCGGCAGCACCTTCAGGGTCGCTGCCCAAGAGGGGCTATTGGCCGATGAGACGGCGGCGCGAATGACGGAAGCCGCGACGCTGTGGCAGAGCATCGAAGGTTTCCTCCGCATGGCTTGCGTCGGCACCTTCGATCCAGCCGCCGCCTCGCAGGAACAGCGGCAAGCCCTTGCTGAGATCGGCGGCGTCGAAGACTTCGACGCCCTACCGGACGCCATGGCAAGCATTGCCGAACGCACGGCGGCGCTCGTCCGGCAATTGCTTGGGGAGACGCCGGACGACGCCCGCGTTGGGTGAGGGCTACCGACCCTTGAAGTGTGCGGCGCGGCGTTCCCGGAACGAGGCAATGCCTTCGGCGAAGTCCTGCGTGTTGGCGGTGGTAGTGCGCATGTGGGGGATCTGGTCGAATGCGGCGCGCTCGCCTTGTTCGAGGTAAACATTGGCGGCGCGCTTGATCTCCTGCAGGGCGATGGGTGCACACTCGAGTATTTCGGCGGCGAGAGCCATCGCTCGATCGATCTGCGTGCCGGCTGCGACGACCTCTTGCACGAAGCCCAATTGCAGCGCTCGATGGGCGTCGAACTCATCGGCTCGGAGCAGGTGGTACATCGCGTTGCCCCAGCCGGCGCGCTGGATGTATCGAACGTGGGCGCCGCCGAAGACGGCGAGGCCGCGCTTCGGCTCCAACTGGGCGAATCGGGTGTCGTCGGCGGCAACCACGATGTCTGCGGCCAGCGCCATTTCGATGCCGATGGTGAAGCAGATGCCCTGCACGGCCATGACCACGGGCTTGCGGCAGCGGCGTCGGATGGCGAACGCATCGGGACGGTCGTCGTCCAGGGCGCCGCCGCCGTCGCGCATGGAACCGGCGAAGCGGGGCAGGTCCAGGCCGGCAGTGGTGTGCGGTCCTTGAAAGGTCAGCACACCGACCCAGGCGTCGTCGGTGTCTTCGAGTTCCGCGAGCGCGGCGGCAAGACCGTCGAACATCTCCGGCGTGAAGGCGCCGAGCTTGTCTGCACGGTCCACGTGGATGCGAAGCACGCGATCTGCAAGCGTCGTGCGTACTGTGCCGGTGTCGGAAGCCATCTATGATTCCCCAACTTTTGCATTGCCGATTCGAGGCCGGAATCCTTGCATCCCGACACGTCTGGCGATCATAGCCAAGGTCCGAGACGGAGCAGCAGATGGCTCGCCCTGCTGGGGTTGGTGATGGCGCTGCTCGGCTGTCGCGGCGGGCCGACGACAGACACCGTCGCGCCAACCGCCACCCCTCCCACCGACTGGTTCTGCGAAGCGACAGGAGCCGAATGGAACTGTGTTGAAGAGGAAGACGGCAAGGTGGTGTCGCGGCAACCCGCCGGTCCGCTTCGTCAGCGTCCCGCCGCAGCCGTTGGCAAGAGCACGGAAGGCGAGCCCCGCGCTGCAATTGCCGCAGCGGAACCGCGCACGCAAGGTGGACAGTCAGGACGCGAGCAGCGGAGCGCACCCGAACCATCGCGCAGCCGGGCCGCATCGCCGAGGCGGTCCGCGTCGGGCCTCGCCAGCCTGCACCGGAACGCCGCCGAACCAAACGCACGCGGCGAGCCGTCGGCCGGTGTCCGAGAGACCGACTTGCCGGCCTACCGCCACCTCGCCTACCGACCTGGCCGCGAAGTCGCCTTCACGGACCTCCCCGATGAGTTCTACGCGGTGCAGCTCCTGGCGCTCGCCTCGCCGGAGGCGGTGGAGAGGTTTGTCGCCACCGCCGGCGTGCCGGGGCTCGCTGCCGCCCGCGTCGAGCGCGAAGGGCGTTTGTTCTACGTCTTGCTGCTCGGTATCTATCGCAACCGACCCGACGCGGTGCGTGCAGTGGAGAGTTCTCCCGCAGCCCTTCATCATCCAACCCCTTGGATCCGCCCCATGCACTCCCTCAAGCAAGCCATGCTGCGAGCGGACGAACTCGCTGCCCGCTAGGGCAGCCCTTGACCGAGTCCCTGCGCCAACAAACGGGTTGCATTTTGGCTCCCGCCGCCCAACCCCAAAGCTCGGAAGCAGCAACCAACCCCTCCCCGCGAGTGGGGACCCCTTGGGTGCCGGGATCGGCTATGGGGCGCTTCCCTAGGTGCGTCCGGTCTTCGACACGATCCGGTCGGGAGTATGATGTTGGTTTTATAGCGGCGACTGATCATTTCCACGCGCAGGGCGACATTTTCCAAACGAGGCGATGGCGTGAAGGCAGAGCGTCCGGATTTGAGTCGCTACCAGCCCACATTCCGGCGCGAGCGTTCTACCTTTCGGCATCTTGGCCATCTGAAGCGGCTAGCGCCGTATCTCGTGCGCCATCGCTACGTGCTCGGCAGCGTCCTTTTTGGGATGTTGGTTGGCCGGGTGCTGGAGGCAGCGGTGCCGCTGCTGCTCAAGTCGGCCTTCGACAGCCTGGCCGATCCCACCGTCGCCCCGAATCTGTTGATGCCTACGCTCGCCATCTTGGCGCTGGTTCTGGGGCGCTTCGTGGTCCATGTCTGGTCGCGAGCCGTGATGCAGCGCGTGTCCATCGCCGTCTGTTACGACCTTCGCAAGCGTCTGTTCAACCACACCCAGCGCCAGGGCCCCATGTTCTTCAACCGCTACTCCACGGGCGACCTCATGTCGCGCGCCATCAACGACGTGCGCATGGTGCGGCAAGTGGTCTCTTGGGGCGCAGTCAACATCATCGTCTTCGTCTTCACGATCGTGGTGGGGCTGTACTACATGATCTCTCTGTCGCCGGCGCTCACCGTGTGGGTGGTGATCCCGCTGCCGCTGGTGGCGGTGCTCGGGTTCATCATGTCGCGCTGGATGTTTCCGTACTACCGCGATCAGCAGGAGGCGATGGCGGCGGTCAACACCTTCGCCCAGGAGAACTTCAATGGCATCCGCGCCGTGCAGGCGTTGGCGCGAGAGGATCAGGAGATTCGTCGCTTCGGCGAGGTGAGCACGCACTACGCCCACATGGTGTATCGCGCCAGCCGCTTCCACGGCGTGGTGAATCTGGTGATGCCACTGCTCACTTCCGTCTCTCCCGTCATCATCATGGTGTACGGCGGCGCGCTGGCGCTGGCCGGGGAGATCACCGTGGGCACCTTTGTGGCGTTCTTCGCCTACATGATGATGGTGACCATGCCGGTGCGGATGATCGGCATGTCGCTGGCCATGTTCACCGCTTCGGCGGCGGGGGCGCAGCGCATCTACGAGGTGCTGGACCACCGCCCGGAGATCGACGACAACCCGAATGACGCCATCCCGGACGGCATCGCCGGTCGCGTCACCTTCCGCAATCTGAGCTATTCCCACCCGGACGCCGACGCGCCGGCGCTGGAGGACGTGGACATCGACGTCACGCCGGGGGAGACGGTGGCCTTCCTTGGCCGGGTTGGTTCGGGCAAGTCGACGTTGTTGCGGAGCGTAGTGCGGCTGGTGGACACGCCGCGCGGCACGGTGTTCATCGACGGTCACGATGTGTGCGACTTTCCCATCAGCCGGCTGCGCGCCACGGCGACGATGGTGCCGCAGGACCCGTTCCTGTTCTCCGAGACGCTGCGCGCCAACCTCACCTACGACGACCCGACGCGAACGGACGAACCGATCTGGAACGCCGCCGACGCAGCGTCGCTCTCCGAGGCAATCCGCGAGTTCCATGACGGCTTGATGACTGCCGTTGGAGAGCGTGGCATCACCCTGTCCGGCGGGCAGAAGCAGCGCTCGACCCTGGCCCGGGGGCTGATCCGCGAGGCGCCCATCCTGCTGATGGACGATTGCTTCTCGAGCGTCGACACCGAAACGGAGGAACGCATCCTCGGTGGCCTCAAGCGATTGCGCGCCGGCAGAACCACGCTCCTGATATCGCACCGGGTGTCCACCGTGCGCCACGCCGACCGCATCTTCGTTCTGGACCACGGGCGCATCGTCGAGTCGGGGACGCACGAGCAACTCCTGGCGCTCGGTGGCCATTATGCCGATCTCGAAGGGCTGCAAAGCAATCAGGACGCGGCTCAGGAGCGCCGGCAACGGCTGATTGCGGACCTGGAGCAGGGCGAAACAGCGTTGGAGGGCGCATGAGCGCGAAGACCGCGGCCGACTACGCGGCCTTCGACGCCGAACTCACGCACCAGGCGCTGAACTTCCGCCTGCTGATGCGGCTGCTCGGCTGGCTAAGGCCCTATCGCATCACGGTGTTCGTGAGCATCGTGCTGGTGGTTGCCGCCTCCGCCACGGTGGTGCTGACGCCGGTGGTCACCGGGCGAGTCGTCATCGACACGTTGCTGGTGCCCAACGCAGCGAGTGCGGACTTGCCCGACTACGGCCTGATCGACTTCACCTACGGCACAGCCGACGCGCTGGGCCTCAGCCCCCTGATGGTGGCGGGACTGCTCTTCTTCGGCTTGGTGCTCGCCAACGGCGTGCTGATGCTGGCGCACCGGCTGACGCTGGTGAGCAGCGCGCTCAAGGCCCTGCGCGACCTGCGGCTTGACCTGTTTGCGAGTCTGGAGCGCAAGCCCGCCTCGTTCTACGACCATGTGGCCATCGGCCGGGTGATGACGCGCGCCACCAACGACGTCGAGAACCTGTTCTCCCTCATCACCGGCTTCGGGATGATCGCCGGGGAGTTCGTGCCCTTCTTGCTGGCGCTCTTCCTGCTCCTGCACATCAGCGGCGAGTTGACCGGCGCCGTGCTGCTTGCAGTGCCGCTGGCGGCGGCTGCCACCTATTGGTTTCGCCGGGTCATGCGCGACATTTTCCGTCGCATACGCAACTCCGTCTCGGCCCTCAACCAGTTCATGCAGGAAAACCTCGTGGGCATGGAGGTGGTGCAGCTGTCGGGGCGGCAGGAGTTGAACCGGGAGCAATATGGCGAACTGAACCGCGACAACCGCCGCCAGGAGTTCCGCGCGATCGGTTTCGAGGTGACCTACGACGCCTTCAACCACAGCCTCATCGGCATCGCCACGGCGGTCGTGGTGTGGTACGGCGGCGGGCAGGTTGTGCAGGAGGAGATCTCGCTTGGCTCGATGGTGCTATTCACGCAGCTCATCAACATGCTGGTAATGCCGGTAGTGGCCTTGGGGCAGCAGTTCAACACGCTGTTCCGCTCCATGGCGTCGGGCGAGCGGATTTTCCAGGCGCTCGACTGGGACGAGAGCCAGAAGGAGCCGGAGCGACCCGTGGCGATGCCGGCACGGTTGCGGGGCGAGGTGGAGTTCCGCGACGTGCGCTTTCGCTACGCCATGGGCGATCCGGTTCTGCATGGCGTCTCGTTCACCATTCGTCCCGGCGAGAAGCTGGCCGTGGTGGGCCCCACCGGTTCCGGCAAGAGCACGTTGATCCGCCTGCTGGCGCGGTTCTATGACTTTGACGACGGCATGGTCTTTCTCGACGGCGTGGACGTGAACCAGATCGCGAGCAACGACCTCAGACGCCGCCTCGGCATCGTCCTGCAGGACTTCCACATCTTCTCCGGCACCGTGCTCGACAACATCACCATGAACGACCCGGGCATCTCCCGCGAACAGGCGATCGATGCTGCGCAGATGGTCAATGCCGACGGCTTCATTCGGGACTTGCGAGAGGGCTATGACACGCGCCTCGCCGAACGGGGCCAGAATCTCTCGCAAGGCCAGCGGCAACTGTTGGCGTTCGCGCGGGTTCTTGCACGCAAGCCGCAGATTCTGGTGCTGGACGAGGCCACCGCCAGCATCGACACGGCAACGGAGCTGCTGATTCAGGACGCCATCCACAGCCTCACCGAGGGGCGCACGTCCATCGTCATCGCCCACCGGTTGCAGACCATTCAGGAGTGCGACCGGGTGCTGGTGCTGCATCATGGCCGCGTGGCGGAGCTTGGCACCCACGAAGAACTCATCGCTCGGCGCGGCATCTACTACACGCTGCACGAGCTGCAGTTTCAGGACGCAGGCAGCGTGTCGGACTTCGCCGCGTCAGGGGCGAAGTCCGGCGGGCCGTAGGGCGGCGACATGATCGCGGGCGGCATGGACCGCCACGTCGGCCGCACAGTGCTGTTGGCTGTGCTGGTCACATTGGCCTGCTTCCTCACGCTGGTGACGCTGTTTGCGCTGGTAGAGGAGTTGCAGGACCGCGCTGCCGGCTACACGCCGCTCGATGCCGCGCTGTACATCGCCTACACCACGCCCGGGCGAGTGGTGGAACTGGTGCCCTACGCCGCCTTCATCGGCGCACTGTTGGGGCTGGGTGTGCTCTCGAACCATGGCGAGCTGACGGCATATCGTGCCGCCGGCGTCTCGTTGCTGCGTCTGTTCGCCGCGGCGGCGTTGCCGGTGGCAGCGCTCCTGGCCGGCGGCCAGTGGCTTGGCGAGGTGGTGGCCGGGCGTGGCGAAGAGGCGGGGGCGACCGTGAAGTTCGAGGCCGCGCAGAATGCTGGCGTCGGGGCCGCGGCAGGGCACGTGCCCTTTGGGCGCTGGCATCGAGAAGGATTGCTCTACACCTACATCGACGGCTACGGGGGCGGGGATCGTCTCGTCGGCGTGCGGCAGTTTCGTGTCGGCGAGGACAGAAACCTCGTCTTCAGCCGCCGTGCCGCCTATGCGACCTTCCTCGGTGCTGGCGGCGGCGCGGACGGCGCCGAGCCTCCAGGATGGCTGCTGCACGACGTGCGCGAAACGCATTTCGACTACGAACTCGGCGCCACCGTGGTGCGGAGCTACGACACGCTCCCATGGCGCACCCGCGCCGACCCTGAACTCCTGAACGTCAAGTCGCTGCTCGATCCAGGTCGCATGTCCGTGTCGGAACTGACGCGGCAGATCGACTACATGGAACGCGAAGGGCTGGACTCTTCCCGCCACGGCGTGGCGTGGTGGAGCAAGGTACTGCAACCGGTGGCGGTGCTTGGCCTCGTTTGGCTGGCGCTCGGCTTTGTTGCCGGACCCTTGCGCGAAGTGAGCATGGGGGCCCGCCTTTCCGTGGGTATCGCCGGGGGCCTGGCCTTCAACTACCTGCGCGAGCTGTTCGCGCCCATGGCCGTGGTGGTGGATTTCCCTCCTTGGCTGGCCGTGGCCATACCCATAGCTGTCTGCTGGCTTGTGGGCGCGGCATTGGTGCGGCGCGCGGGTTGAGCGCAGTCAGGCGGAGGTATCGGAGCCGTTGCGGTCAGGTCGCGGAACCCGCACCACGGCGCTGTCCGAGAATCGGTCTGGCCAGGTGCGCCGCTTGGGATCGAACCACATCCAGGCGTGGCCGAGACCCAGCGTAAAGAGCGACAGGAGGGCGCCGACGAAGCGGCGCAGTGCCTTGGCTGGCGTGAAGCGGCCGTCTGTGCGCAGCTCGAGGCGCCAGGCGAGCATGCCTATGGTTTGGCCTCGGTGCGTCCACGACAGGGTGAAGAAGGCGTAGGCCTCGAGGAAGAGCAGGCTTTGCAGCCATGCCCCGATCACGGCGTCGCCGGTGACGGTGACCAGCAGGACGATGGTGAATATCCACATGGCGAGCACAACGAGAGCGTCGTAGAGCATCGCTGCGAGTCGGAAGCGCAGTGGCGCAACCATCCCATCGGCACTGCCGTATGGGGGCCGTGTGTCAGGCTTTGGCACGAGCCTGCTTGAGGAAGGGCACTTCCGGAGTTCGCTGGGCGTCGTTTGCCGCTCGGGGCGATAGGCCGACGCGCCCGAGAGCGTCCCAGCAGATGATGGGAGAGGCGGCGAGGATGCTCGGAAGCTCAGTCCGAAGCCGCATTGTCGCGACGGGCTCGGCCGGTGTGCGGTGGAGGTGGGCGAGCCGAGCGAGCGCATCCATCGCGAGGCCAACGCAAAACACGTTGCGTTCCTCGCGCACGATTTGCGTGAGGCGGTCGATCAAGGGTTCGAGCGCGTGGCCCGCTAGCGTGGCACCGTGCGAGCAAAGCGTTACTGTGGCACCAAGGGCGTTTTCCCGCACGACGGAGCGCACGGGGGCATAGCGCGGCACTTGGTAGTCGATGCCGATACCCTCGCAGACATCGCTCTCGTCGGTGGGGCGAACCAGCTTGATGCTGCGTTTCTGTGCCCGGTCCATGGCTAGCCGGTTTTCCTCTCTGCCGAGGCTCTCGACCAGCGCCGCGAGGATCGGCGGCACTAGCTCTGCACCAGCTCCCGCGGCGACGGCGCGACGGCCGAAGCAGCCGAGCGCATCCGCCGCCACCGAGCGCACGTACACGGACGGGTCTTGGTGCAGGCACGCGATCAATGCCTCCCGCACGTCCGCGCGCAACGCCCCGGCTTCGCCGAGGCCAAATGCACCAGCCTTGCGCACCCACTTGACCGGGGACTTGGTGGCGTCAAGGAGGGTATCGGTGGCCGGGGTGCCAAGCGCTGCGAGTCCATAGACTGCGGCCCGGCGGACGTTCTCGCGTTCGTGCCGAAGGGCGTCGCCGAGGATTCGCGCGGCCATGGCCGTGTCGCTCGTGGCGGCCAGGCGATAGGCGGCACCAATGCGCACCGGTTCTGCGCGATCTTCCTTGTGACGCAAGCGCCGAGCGAGCTCCTTGGGGTCCGCGGTGTCCGTGGCCGGCGATGGTGCATGGCCCGTTCGCAGCCAATGGCTCTGATGCCGCCATACCTCGCGTAAGTCGGCGGGCGCGTCGGTGCGTGCCACGCCCGTCAGACGGTCTTGGCCTGGAACTTGCCAAGCCGCCGCCTCGCCCTTCGGTTCGGTGGTGCGATAGAGCCAAAAGCGCCACATGAAGCGGGGGTTGTCCTTCCACGTGCGCCAGTCGTCGCGTCGATGGTTGCCTCGATGGATGAGGTTGTGGGAGTAGATGACGATGCTGCCGGCCTGGAGCGGCGCAGCTTCCCAAGGCCTGTTGAGCGGCCACTCGAGCGCTTCGACCGCGTCTCGCATCCTGCGGTCATGTTCGGTACGGCGGTGGACAATGTCGTCGGTGGCGTAGCGCGAGCGAGGGCCGCTGGCGGGGTGCGTCTCCATCCCGCTCAACTGGTAGGCGAAGTCGAGGTGATCCGCGCCGGCGAAGTTGTCGTGGTTCTCCTCGTGGTTAAAGGTCCAGTACTGCGAGTAGGGCACCGTGGCGGTGGGGCCCATGTCCTCGGCCACCGCCTGCGGGTAGTAGAGCATCTCGATCTGCACGGCATGGTGGTGGCGGTGCCGGCGAGCGTTGTACGGGCCGTTGTCGTCCTTGTGCCAGTGCTGGTCGCGGCCGCCGCTGACGAATGGCGCATTGTGGGTGAACGGCACGATGGCCCAGCTCTCGCCGACAAGTGCGTCGCATGCCGCCACGACGCCCGGGGCCTTCAGCACTTCGAGCACGTCGGGGATGAGCGAAGTCGTGATGTAGCGCTTGGCGGCGAACGCGGCCTTCTCCTGCTCGTAGATGCGTTCGTGCAGTTCCTTTGCGACGCCGAGTTGCTCCGGCCCAAGCACCACGAGCCCGCGACTGGCGAAATCGTCGATCAGCTCGTCGATGTCCGGCGACTCGAAGTGCATTCAGGCGGCAGCCAACCCGGAAAGCGGCGTATTCTACGCGCCCCGCGCGGCACGCCGTTTCATCGTGCCCTGCGGTCGTAGCCCCAATGTGGGGCGGATGCGAAGCTACCAGTGGAGGGATCACATGACGGATCGGGTGCAGCGTTCGGGACTGGCCGTGGGGCGGGTTTTGGATGAGTTCATCGAGAGGGAGGCGCTGCCGGGCACTGGCGTCGAGGTGGACGCGTTCTGGTCGGGATTCGCCGACATCGTGCGCGACCTCGCACCGAAGAACCGCGCCCTCTTGGCTACGCGCGACGAGTTGCAGGCCAAGATCGACGCTTGGCACCTCGATCGTCGCGGCCAGACGCACGATGCCGCCGCCTACAGGACCTTCCTCACCGAGATCGGCTATCTCGTGCCCGAGGGGGACGACTTCGAGATCGAAACCGCCAATGTGGATCCCGAAATCGCCGCCACGGCCGGCCCGCAGCTCGTGGTGCCCGTGATGAACGCCCGCTTCGCCTTGAATGCGGCCAATGCCCGCTGGGGCAGCCTCTACGATGCCTACTACGGCACCGACATCATCCCCGAGTCGCCTGGACGCGAGAAAGGCACGAGCTACAACCCGGCCCGCGGGGAACTCGTGATCGCCCGCGCCGACCAATCCCTCGATGCCATGGTGCCGCTTGCTGGTGCCGGCCATGCCGATGTGACCGCGTATCGCGTCGAGACGGATGGCGACGGCTTCAAGCTGCTGGCGGACACGCCGAACGGCACCGTGGGCCTCGCCGATGCGGGACAGTTCGCTGGGTTTGCTGGGGTGGTACCGGGCGAGCCTTCGTCCGTGCTCCTCCGCCACAACGGGCTGCACATCGACATCCAGATCGACCGCCAGCACAACGTCGGCGCGGCACATCACGCTGGGGTCAAGGACGTGGTGATGGAGTCTGCCGTAACGACCATCCAGGATTGCGAAGACTCGGTGGCGGCGGTGGATGCCGACGACAAGACGGCGGTCTATCGCAACTGGCTCGGGCTCATGACCGGCACGCTGTCCGAGACCTTCGAGAAGGGCGGCGAAACGGTGCATCGTGTGCTGGTGGGCGACCGCGAGTTCACTGCCGCCGACGGCAGCAGCCTGACCTTGCCGGGGCGCAGCCTGCTGCTGGTGCGCAACGTCGGCCACCTGATGACTAGCGATGCGATCCTCGATGCCGACGGCAACGAGGTGTTCGAGGGCATCATGGACGCGGCGGTCACCAGCCTTTGCGCCGTGCACGACCTCAAGGGCCTGGGGCAGCACCGCAACAGCCGCGCCGGCAGCGTCTACATCGTCAAGCCGAAGATGCACGGCGCGGAGGAAACCGCGTTCACCTGCGAACTCTTCGACCGGGTGGAAGACGTGCTCGGGCTCGCCCGCAACACCCTCAAGGTGGGGGTGATGGACGAAGAGCGGCGCACCAGCCTTAACCTGCGCGAGTGCATCCGTGTGGCGCGCAAGCGCATCGTCTTCATCAACACCGGGTTCTTGGACCGCACAGGCGATGAAATCCATACGTCCATGCGCGCCGGCGCCATGGTGCGCAAGGAACCGATGAAGCAGGAGCGCTGGATTCTCGCCTACGAAGACGCCAACGTGGACGCCGGCCTCGCCACCGGCTTCCCTGGCAGGGCGCAGATCGGCAAGGGCATGTGGCCGAAGCCCGACGAGATGCTGGAGATGCTGAACACCAAGGCCAACCACCCTACCGCCGGGGCAGACTGCGCCTGGGTGCCTTCGCCGACGGCGGCGACATTGCACGCGCTGCACTACCACGAGGTGAGCGTGGCTGGCCGCCAGGAGGAACTCGCCTCGCGCTCCCGCGCGAGCGTCGACGACATCCTGACCATTCCCCTGTTGGCTGGCGAGAATCTCTCCACCGAGGACATCTCCCGCGAGCTCGACAACAACGCCCAAGGCATCCTCGGCTATGTCGTGCGCTGGGTCGATCAGGGCATCGGCTGCTCCAAGGTGCCGGACATCAACGACGTCGGGCTGATGGAAGACCGCGCCACCTGCCGCATCTCCAGCCAGCACATCTGCAACTGGCTGCACCACGGCATTGTCAGCGAGGACTCGGTGCGGGAGACCATGCGCCGCATGGCAGCGGTGGTGGACCGCCAGAACGAGGGCGATGACAACTACCGCAACATGGCGCCGGATTTCGACGACAGTGTCGCCTTTCAGGCGGCCTGCGACCTTGTGTTCAAGGGCATGGAGCAGCCGAACGGCTACACCGAGCCGGTGCTGCATGCGCGACGACGTGAGGCAAAGGCGAAGTATGGAGCGTAGGAGAACTGCTCCAAATCGAGCATGACGCGTCCTCCGGACCCGTAGGAGGGCGAGACGCCCTACGTCCGAGGGCACGATATGCCCGGGGCTGCGTCATTGTTGGAAGGGAGGGCGTCTCGCCCTCCTACGCGCCTGGGTGGCGCGCATCGAGGCAAGGGGAGGGGACGACGAGCAAATGGAGATTCTCGACTACGACGAGGAGCGTGACTTCGAGGCGGTGCATCGCATCTGGATCGAGTGCGGCTGGATTGGCGACGACAAGAACGAGACGGATGCATTCCGTGGCCTGATCCGAGTGAATGACTGCATCGTTCTTCCCGTGCACGGTCGGGCGGAGTGCGCCGTGATGTCCACTCCCGGGCAAATCCGCCACCTGGAGACGGACTTGGAGCTTGGCGTGGTGGCGGCGGTCACCACGAGTCATGTGGCGCGACGGCTGGGTGCTGCGGCGAAGCTGACTGCGGAAACGCTGGCCCGGCAAGCCGAATCTGGCGCTGCCGTATCCGCGCTCGGCATGTTTGAGCAGGGGTTCTACAACCGGCTAGGGTTCGGTACCGGAAGCTACGCCAACCATTTCCGCCTTGATCCGGCGACATTGGTGGTGCCAAGGATGACGCGACCGCCAGTGCGCGTTGGCCCCGTGCGTTGGCGCGACGTGCATGTGGCGATGATGGCTCGGCGACGAGGCCACGGCGGCGTGAACCTTGCGACTGCGGAGCGCTTGGAACGAACCGAGATGATGCCGGAAGGGGACTGGTTCGGTCTTGGCTACGAGGACGGGCCGGGCGGCGCCCTGTCGCACTTCTTTTGGGGCGAGGCCAAGGGCGAGCACGGCCCCTATCGGGTCAGCATGATGGCGTGGCAGAACGACGAACAACTGTTTGAACTACTGTCCACCATTGCCGCCTTGGGCGATCAGATATCGACGGTGGAGCTGGAGGAGCCTCCCGAGATACAGTTACAGGACCTCCTGCGCCAACCGTTCCGCAATCGGGGCCTAACGGAACGCTCCCGTCACGAGAGCTACCAAAGCGCGGATGCGTGGTGGCAACTGCGAATGCTGGACGTGGCGAAGTGCCTGGAAGGGACGCGTCTCGACGCCGAAACCGTGCGCTTCAACCTCGCCCTCACCGACCCCGTGGAGGGCTTCCTCGGCGGCCGCCAGGGCTGGCGCGGAACCGCCGGGGACTACACCGTGACACTCGGCGAATCGTCCGCCGCCGAGCCGGGCCATGCCCCCGGCCTACCCACGCTCAATGCCTCGGTGGGCGCCTTCAGCCGCATGTGGATGGGGGTCCGTCCGGCCTCAAGCCTAACGCTCACGGACGATCTCGCCGCAGACGACGCCTTGCTGCGTTCGCTGGATCGCGTGCTGCGCCTCCCGTCACCTTTCGTCGGCTGGGATTTCTGAAGGATCGATCTCAAGCCAAGGTGCCGAATCAGACGTTCCGGCCAACGTGCGGGGGACAGGACTCCGTGGGGGACTGGCTCGGGTCAGCTACCCAAGCCCAAACGCTTCGGCCAACAGTTCATAGGAGCGCAGGCGATCGGCGAAAGTCGGCGTGATGGTGAGGACGATTGCCTCGTCGGCGCCGCATTCGGCACCTAGCGCCTCGATCTCCTGCTTCACCACGGCTGGTGTGCCAACGATCTGGCGCGAGCGGCGACTGCGCGCCGCGGCAAGCTGTTCTTCCGAAAACGGATAGGAGGCGGCCTCTTCCGGCGTCGGTGGCGGGCCGTGACGGCCCTGGTCGCGGCGGATGCGCTGCAGTTCGCGAATCTTGAGGAACAGTTCTGCCTGTTCTTCGTCCTCACATGCAATGGCAAAGACGCCGACGGAAGCCTGTGGTTCGGCGAGATGCTCCGCTTGGAACGTCTCGCGATAGCGTTGCATGGCGCGCACGGTGGGTTCTGGGGCGATGAAGTGGGCGAAGGAGAAGGCAAGGCCGAAGCGGGCTGCGTAATCGGCGCTGTCGAAGCTGGAACCGAGCATCCACACCTCCGGGACGGTATCGGGGCGGGGCGTCACTTTCAGCTTCTGGAACGCCGGCGTCAGCGGCTTGCGGTCTGTCACCCAGGCGATCATGTCCTTCACCTTGGCCGGGTAGTACTCGATGCCGAGGGTGTTGCCGTAGGCGAGTGCCGCCGCCGTGAGACCGTCGCTGCCGGGTGCCCGGCCGATGCCTAGGTCGATGCGGCCTGGATAGAGCGTTTCGAGCAAACGGAAGTTCTCCGCCACCTTGAACGGCGAGTAGTGCGACAGCATCACGCCGCCGGAACCGACGCGAATGCGCTTGGTCTCGCCGGCGAGCCGGGTGATTAGGATCTCGGGCGAGGAACTCGCCAGGGAGTCGGAGGCGTGGTGTTCCGCCACCCAATAGCGGTGATAGCCGAGTTCGTCGCAGCGGCGAGCGAGGGTGGTGGTGTTCGCCAACGCTTGTGCCGCGTCTTCGCCTCGGGCGATGGGGGATTGGTCGAGAACGCCGAGTTTCATGGAGGAGCCTTCAGCCGGAGGGGCTAAACGGATGGTGACGCGGCACGTCACTCGTCGTCATGTCGAGGCGACGATGCGTATGTACAGTGAAAGGGGCAGTGGCTTCTTGTTGCGTCGATGAGATTGACGGTGCGGCATCATCACCGCCGTCGGCATCGATACGCAACCGCAAGAGGCCGTCGGGTCGGAGCGGCACGCGCACGCGGATGCGCACCGGCCACGGCTCGCCATGCACATCAGCCACCCAAAGCGACACCCGCCGCGTGCTGCCGTCGCGGTAGCGAAAATCGTAGTCGCAGCGCAGTCCCGCACCCGAATACCAAGGCTGTGGCTGCTTAATCCGTACCGGCGCGGATTTGCTGAGGCGAATGCGATAGGGGTCCTCGCCGTCGTGAACCACCGCGCCGTCGAGGCAGTGGGGGGCGAGGAAGAGCACCGACATGATGTCCGAGCCGGGCGGGCCTTCGAGTTCCTCGGAGTCACGGTGGCTGCCGTGCAACACCGTGCGTCCACCCCGCGACAGCAACACCTCGCGCTCGCCTCGGTTTTCCTCCATCAGGAGGTATGCGTCCGTGCGGGGCCAGTCGCCGTCGAACTCCCCGGTTGCCGCGAACCAGCCTCGCCAGCGCAGCAGCTTCGCTATGGCGCCCCGCACGCGCACCGATCCGGACAGCTCGTAATGGTCCCCATCTTGCGCGAAGGTGATGTTAATGGCGCCAGCGTCGAACCAGCCGACGCGGGCGTCGTAGTGCAGGTTCTTGGCCGCCGCTATCGGCGCCAGCAGGGCAACGGCCACCAGAGTCATTTTGGCGAGGGGCGGGGGCCTTGAGCGGAACCTGCTGATAGGCCGAGGAGGTGTTTGGAAGTCGAGCCAACACCAACGTGCCGGCCGGATGGCGCGGTGTGACGCGCCTCGAGGCGACGCCCCATCACGCTCCTCGCGCCGAAGGCGAAGAGACCAAGGGCCAAAGGGTGCAACCAGCCACCTCCCCGCGAGACGGGCCCTGCCGGAAAGGCGACTCCAAGGCATGCGGCTCGGCAACGCGCTATCCGGTCGCGCCGCGATGGCCTGTGGACATGCGCAGCCGAAAGGCGAACATGCCTTCGAAGCCGCTCACCTTGACCCGCTTCAGACGCAATGCCTCGGCCTTGAGGTCGCGGCTGATGCCGGGTTCGGTGGTGACGGCGAAGGCGTAGCCGGCCTCGCGCACCAACTCCACATCCTGATCGTCGAAGATGCCAAAGGGATAGGCGAACGATTGCACGCGCACGCTGAACTTGCCTTCGAGCGCCTCGCGCCCGCCGACGATCTCGGCGCGCCTCGGACCTTGGTCCAAGGAGGGCAGCGGCGAGTGGCTGATTGTGTGGGCGCCGATTTCCCACAACCCCGACGCGAGCATCTGCATGACTTCTGGATCGCTCAGCTTCTCCTCGCCCATGAGTTCCCCTTCGTCGTGATGCGCCTTGCGCGCCACCGACCAGTCCACATCGTGCCGATCCATCACGAGAAACAGCGTCGCCTTGGCGCCATGTTCCGCGAGGATTGGTTGCGCTGCCAAGAGGTTGTCCCGATAGCCGTCATCGAAGGTGATGGCGACGGTCTTCGGCGGCAAGTCGTCGTGGCCGAGTTCCGAGAGGAACGCGAAGTGCCAGCCGTTTTCCTTGAGCCACGCAACCTGCTTGGCGAACATCGCCGGCGGCACGCGCAGCTTGTTGAAGCGGGCGCCAGGAATGGCCTCTCGCACCATGTGGTACATCAGCACGCGGGGATACTCTTCCGGCACCCGCGGTCGCCACCAGGCAAAGCGAAAGGACGCCGCCACCAAGGCGAGGCCCAGCAACGCGAGTCCTATCAGCGCTGCCATGCCTCGGCCGCCAGTTCCTCATACAGCGCCAGCGTCTCGCCGCACATACGCTGCAACGTGAAGTCGTGGTCCTGGATGCGCGATCTGGCAGCGGCTTCGTCATCGAGCACGGCAGCGAGTCGGTTCGCCACCTCGTCGGGACGGCCCATGGCCGCGCGTCCTTCCGGAAACACCCGTTCGAGGATTTCGCCCACGCCGCCGTGGTCATAGCCGACCACAGGCACGCCGAGGGACAGCGCTTCGAGCGCCACCCGACCAAAGGACTCGGGCCGGTTCGACAACGACACCACGGCGCTTGCCACGGCCATGATGTCGCGCAGGTCGCTGCGGTGGCCCGTGAAGACAATTCCCGGCGAGGCGGCGCGAATCGATGCCGCATAGGCGCGGCTTCGCTCTTCCTCGCCCCCCACCACGACGCCGAGGGCATCGGGATGCCGTTCGCACAGGCGTTCCATGACGATCGGGAAATCCTCGTGTCCCTTGAGCCGGGTCAAGCGTCCGGGCAGCAGCACCACGCGGCGCCGCTTCAGCATCGGAAAGTCCTGCTGCCAGTTCGCAAGCCACCCGTCGCACGGGCGGTAGCCGCGATGGTAGCGGCTTGGGTCGATGCCACGGTAGATGCGGTGAACGCGATCCACCGTCAGCCCCGTGCGCTGCAGTGCCGGGGCGCCGGCGCCGACGTAGTTGTCGAGTAGATAGCGCCTGGCGGTATCCGACACCACGATCACCCGTTCGCCCCGCGCCATGATCGCGCTGAACGGATTGATCGAGTGCAGGCCATGGAGGGTGGTGACGAAGCGCGGACGCGCGCCTGCCGGCATCCGCCGCAATGCCAGCCAACAGAGCCACGCCGGCACCCGCGAGCGAGCATGCAGGATGTCGGGTTGCGTGCGCGCCAGCCAGCGTCGCAGGGGCCGCACTTCGAGGGCCACGGCTGGGTGCTTGTGCCCCAGCGCCCAATGGACATGCCGACTCCCAGCTCCCTCAAGCTCCGCCACCATCCGCCCGCCGGCGGAAAGCACCAGCGACTCGTGTCCGCCCGCCACCAAGGCGCTGCCGATTTCCAGCGTCCCGCGTTCGACCCCGCCGCCCTGCAATGCCGGCAGAACCTGCACCACCTTCATGCGGCAACGCGCCGGCGGTGGAGCGCCTCGGTGTCGGTGCGCCTGCTATGGTGAGGGTTCATCCGCCAAGCATCGCACCCCATGCAATTCGGTCTCAACCGCCTCGACATGACCTCGCCGGCGGCGTTTGCGCACGACGCGCAGCGACTGGAATCGCTCGGTTGGGACTATGGCTTCATCCCCTCGTCGCCGCTGCTGGCGCGGGATCCATACGTCATGCTAGCGGCGGCGCTGCAAGGCACGAGGCGCATTCGGCTTGGGCCCCTGATTGAGAACCCGGTCATGCGCCAGCCGGCGGTGATCGCCGGTTCCATCGCCACGGTGGATGCACTGGCACCGGGGCGAGCCTGGCTTGGCATGGGAGTAGGGGACACGGCCGTGCGTCTCATGGGACGCAAGCCCGCGACCGTGGCCGAGCTCGCCGAATCCGTGCAGGTGATCCGCCGGCTCCTGGCTGGCGAGCGGCTGGAAGTGGGTGCCGCGCGCCCCGCACGCCTCCGCCATGCGGCACCGGTGCCGGTCTGGATTGCCGCCGGTGGACCGCGCACGCTGCGCATGGCCGGCGCGGTGGCGGACGGCGTATTCATCCGCGTGGGCGTGCATCGCGCCAACCTTGCCCATGCGGTGGGTCTCGTGCGGGAAGGCGCCGAGGCAGCCGGCCGAAATCCGGCCAGCGTGCGCATCGGCTGCGTCTTCCATACGGTGCTGGTGCCCGACAGCGAGCCATTGGCCGACGCTGCGCGGCGCGTCGGTCGCATTGGCCGGGCGATTGCCGCCGGCTACTACGAGTACTCGCCGATGCTGTTCGACACCTGCGGCGTGGGCTGGAACGGCCCGTCGGTGAAGGACCTGAAGCGCAAGGTCTGGCCCGACTTCCACCATGCGAGGGATCTAGAAGCGGCGGGTGATGCGGTTGCGTTCCTCGGCGACGACGCCGTGAACGCCTTCGCCCTGCACGGCGATGCTCAGTCGATCATCGCCAAGCTGCGTGAGATCGAGAGTTGGGACCTCGGCATCGACATCGTGGTGCCCCACCCAATGCCCACCGAGCCCACCGGCCCCGACGATTACACCGCCCGCTTCGCGAGAGACGTACTGCCAGCGTTCCGTTGAGCCCACGCCCAGACGGGCGACGCATTGGACCCCGTGCCACCGCCGCGGTGGCGGACAGGTGCTATTGCCAAACGCCGATGATGCCGCCCATCAGCACGCAGTAGGCGACGTGGTAGCCGCTCTGAATCAGCCATAGGTTGAGGCTAAAGCCGCAGAAGCCGCTGTCCGTGGCGGTGGCGGTGATGATGAGGCCAACGCCGACGACAAGGCCGAACAGGGCACCTGCCAGCAACCCGGAAACCCCCAATGACTGGATCAGGGCGGCGACCACCATGCAGGTAACGAGGGCGGCGATGGCGGCGATCACGAAGGGCCTTGGCGACGGCTGGATGTCGCCTTCTTGCTTGCCAAGCGCGACCAGCCACGCCTTGCCAAACATCGGCCCATACCACAATCCGCCCAAGGCGAAGGCGGCAACGGTGGCCGCGATGATCGCCCACCAGTTGAGAGCTGCGAGATCCGGCATGGTTGTTCTCCAAAATGCACTGCACCGGAGTGTCGAGCAACTCCAAGTGGTTTACAAACGCAGCAGCGCGGAGGGGCGACCAATGTCACAGGGAACGTAGACGAGAAGCTAGGCGTGGCGTGTCTTTAGCGGGTTCGTTCCACATTGGCTCCATGCGCGAGGGCGCTTGGCCATGCGGGTGGATGCGGCGTATAGTTGCGCGTGGCCGCAATTCGCCTTTTTTGGGGAGAGAAGATGAAGTGGAAAGTCATTGACGGGCGCGGCACGACCGTGCCGATGGCGTTGATTCTCGCGGTGGCGCTGGCCGTTCCAGCCAGTGGCCAGGACGCCGAGCCGCAGGTGGAGCAGGCAGACCCGAACATGGTTGAGGAGCTCACCGTTGTCGGCTCCCGACGGCGAGACCGCTCGGCGGCGGACTCGCCCGTCCCCGTGGACGTGATTGACGGCAACGACTTCGCCCAAGGCGACTCCAACATGGATTCGCTGGTGGCGAGCCTCGTGCCTTCCTACAACGTGAGCCAGGAACCGATCAGCGACGCCGCCACGTTCATCCGTCCGGCAACGCTGCGTGGCCTCGCGCCCGACGCCACCCTCGTGCTGGTCAACGGCAAGCGTCGGCATCGGGCAGCCGTGATCGCGCTGCTTGGCTCTGGCATCTCCGGGGGCTCGCAAGGGCCGGACATCTCTGCCATTCCCGCCATTGCGCTCGATCGGTTGGAGGTCCTGAGGGACGGCGCATCTGCGCAGTACGGCTCCGACGCTATCGCCGGCATCATGAACTTCGTAATCCGCGAGGACACCGAAGGCGCGACGCTTGACGTCAAGTACGGCGACCACTACCTGGGCGATGGCAACGCGGTCACCATTGCCGGCAATGTCGGCATGGCCATGACCGACAGCGGCTTCGCCAACTTCAGCTTCGAGTGGAAGGAAACCGACCCCACTAGCCGCAGCGAGCAGCGCGCGGACGCGCAGGGGCTCATCAGCGCCGGCAACATCGACGTGCGCCGGCCCGCGGCACAGATTTGGGGGGCGCCGCGCTACACCGACGACTTCAAGATCTTCGGCAACCTCGGCATGGATGTCGGCGGCGCCGAGGCGTATGCCTTCGGCAACTGGTCCGAACGGCAGGTGGAAGGCGGTTTCTACTATCGGAATCCGCATACGCGCGGCGGCGTCTTCCGCGGCGACGTGGTGGACGGCTACCCCACCGTCAAGGTGGCCGACATCGATTGGAGCGACAACCCGGAGGGCGTCGTCAACAACTGCCCGGTCGTGAGAATCATGAACAACCGCCCGGACCGCCAAGCCCTCACCGCCGTGCGCCGGGACCCAGGCTGCTACTCGCTGATCGAGAGGTTCCCGGGCGGCTTCACACCGCAATTCGGTGCCTTCATCGCCGACACCAGCATTACCGGCGGCCTGCGCGGCGAAACCAACGGCGGCTGGTTCTGGGACCTAAGCGCGTCCGCCGGGCGCAGCAACGCCCAGTTCTACATCTACAACACCATCAATCCGCAGCTGCTGAGCCTCGGCAACGACATTCCGACGCACTATCAGGCCGGTGCGTACACGGAATTCGACCGGGTGGTGAACTACGACCTCTCGAAGCCGATTGAGGTAGACGGGCTTTTCGGCGCCGTCAACGTAGCGATGGGGCTTGAGTACCGGGACGAGACCTTCAAGATCGAGAACGGCGAGCCGAACTCGTTCTTCATCGATCCGACCCTCGCCGCCCAAGGCTTCGGCATCGGCTCCAACGGCTTCCCCGGATTCCAGCCCGGCGATGCTGGCGAAAACACCGTGAAGGCGTATGCCGGCTACCTCGACCTCGAGTCGAACGTTACCGAAATGCTGCTAATCGGCGCCGCGGCGCGATTCGAGAACTACAACGAGTTCGGCAGCACCTTGGACGGCAAGCTCGCGGCCCGACTCGAGCTCGTGCCGGAGTTCGCCTTGCGGGGCGCGATCAGCACCGGCTTCCGGGTGCCGACCGCGGGGCAGGCGAACCTGCGCAACGTGACGACGGAATTCAACATGGGGCAACTCGCGGACATCGCCACGCTGCCGCCGACCAATCCCATCGCCGTGCAAAAGGGCGCCCAGGCGTTGACGCCGGAGACCTCCGTGAACATCACCCTTGGCGCGGTGGCGTCAGTGGGCGACCTCGACCTGACCGTCGACTACTACCAGATCGAGATCGAGGATCGAATCGCCTTCACGAGCCGGTTCAACCTGACGCCCGGAGACATCTCCTCGCTGCTGGCGGCCGGTGTGACGGACGCGACCAGCTTCACCTCGGTTCGGTTCCTGTCGAACCAGCAGACGGTGGAGACCTCAGGGATCGACCTGGTGGCGACGTGGCCGTTCGAACTCGGCGAAGGCAGCTCGACGCTGACCTTGGCGGCGAACTTCTCGGAGATCGACCTCACCAAGTTCAGCCCGCAGTTCACCAGCGAAAACCGCCGCTTGCAGATCGAGAACGGGCGCCCGGACTCCCGCTTCATGCTCACCTGGAACCACGTGCAGGAGCATTGGCGGTACATGGTGCGGGTGCGCTACTACGGCGAGTACTACGACGCTCCCACCAACGACGGCTCGGTCGCCTACTATCCCGACCCGGATGCGCTGCTTGACTTGGAAGTGGCGTACGACGTGTCCGAAGACCTGATGCTGCTCGTTGGCATCCAGAACGCCCTGGACACCTATCCCACCGAAAACCCGGCGGGCGAGGTGGCTGGGCTGCTCTACCCAGAGAATTCGCCGTGGGGCTTCAACGGCGGTTTCTACTACCTGCGGATGCGCTGGGACGTTCGCTAGTCCCGGCAATCCCAATCTGCCTGCGGGCGAGGCATGCCTCGCCCGCAGGCGCGTCCCCCGTAGCCTCGAAGGGCAACACATCAGTCGCCCGGCCTGAGGTTGGTTTCGGCCCGCCCTACGGCGCAGAGGGCGGCGTCGCGGCGCCTTAGGGTGCGGACGCGGCGTCCGTTCGGTAGCTCGTGAGGTCGATGTCTTGCCGGAACGGCGTGTGCTCTTCCTCGATCCAGGCGATGTCGCGCTCGACGTACTTGCGTTCGTCGTCGAGGTAGTTCGCCACGGCCTCGCGCAGTCCCCCATGGCGGATCCAGTGCGCCGAATACGTCGGCCTCGGTAGGTATCCACGCGCCAGTTTGTGGCCACCCTGGGCACCCGCTTCCACCCGCTGCAGCCTGTGCTCGATGGCAAAGTCGATGGCTTGGTAGTAGCAGGCCTCGAAGTGCAGGAAAGGGTGGTCCTCGATGCACCCCCAGTTGCGCCCAAAGAGCGCGTCCTCGCCGATGAAGTTGATGGCGCCAGCGATGTAGCGTCCTTCGCGGCGGCACATGATGAGCAGCACCTGTTCGCCCATAGCCTCGCCGACGTGGCTGAAGAACTCGCGCGTCAGGTAAGGCGTGCCCCACTTGCGGTGGCCGGTGTCGATGTAGAACGAGTAGAAGGCATCCCACTGCGCCTCGGTGATGTTGCCCGTCAGCCATTCGATGTCGATGCCATTGCCCCGGGCGCCCTTGCGTTCGCGGCGGATGTTCTTGCGCTTCTTGGAGGAAAGCACCGCAAGGAACTCGTCGAAGCTCGCGAAGCCGTGGTTTTCCCAGTGGAACTGCGTGTCCATGCGCTGCAACATGCCGAGCTCGGCGGCGCGGTCCCACTCCGGCTTCGGCATGAAGGTGAAGTGGATGGAGCTGACGCCCACCTTGTCTGCGACCTGCACGGCGGCCCCGAGCAGGGCATTGGCCGTCGCCTCGTCGTCGGGGTCGGCGGTCAGCAGGCGGCGTCCGGTGGCCGGCGTGAAGGGGATGCTTGCCTGGAGCTTGGGGTAGTAGCGCCCGCCAGCCCGGCGAAACGCCTCGGCCCAGCCACCGTCGAAGACATACTCCCCACGCGAATGCGACTTCAGGTACATCGGCAAAACGCCCGTGGGCGGCGCCCCCTCCGCTGGCGACACCACGAGGTGAAACGGCTGCCATCCGGTCTCGGCGCAGACGCTGCCGCTCTCTTCGAGCGCGAGCAGGAAGCGGTGGTCGAGAAACGGGTTGTAAGGCAGCGCCGCGGGATTGGCGCAGCGGTTCCAGACGGATTCGTCGATGTCTCGAATGTTGTGCAAGACGCGAGCGACGCGTTCCGTCAAAACGACCTCTCCTGAAGCGTGGGAACCACCGCCATCATTCTACTCCCCAGAGCCGATTGTCAGCAGGAGCCCTCAGCGCGGGGGAGCGCGAGGGGCCTCCCCTCGCTAGAAGTTGGCCTCGGTAGGTTGGCGGCTGTCGCTTTCGGCAAAACCGAAACCGGCCGGCCGGCGACTTAATGCCGGCAAGGCGGGCAATGGTGCGACGCCGGCCTTGTGGCATAGTCCGCACCGCACTTGGTGTCGCGACGCTGTGACGAAGAGCGAGATGGACAAGGCGGAACTCGTCAATCGGCTCAAGATCGACCGCGAGGAGACGGCGTCTTCGGGGCGGCCCTTGAAGTGGTTCATCGCCATCGCGGTGGTAGCGGGGGCCGCCATTGCGTCGTACTCGCTCGGACTTCTGGATTCGATTGCGCCGTCTGCCGAAGCCGGGCCGCTGCCCGTCGAGACGGTTCTCGCACAGGCGGAGATTCGCTCAGCGCCCGGCGACAGCGTGCTCGATGCCACCGGCTATGTGGTGGCGCGGCGACAGGCCACGGTCAGCTCCAAGGTGACGGCCAAGGTGATCGACGTGCTGGTGGAGGAGGGCATGGTGGTCGAACGGGGCCAGCTCCTGGCTGTGCTCGACGACAGCATTCCCCAGGCGCGCCTCAGGCTTGCCGAGTCGCAGCTCGATGCCGCCAAGGCCGCCCTCGCGGAGTTGCAGGTGAACCTCCGTCAAGCACAGCTCGATCTTGGCCGCACAGAGAATCTCGCCGAGCGCAACCTTGCCAGCCAAGCCGATCTCGACCGCGACAGCCTATCGGTAGAAGGGCTCATGGCACGCCTGCGTCGTACGGCGAGAGACATCGCCGTATCGGAGCGTTCTCTCGCGCTGCAGCGGCAGGAACTCACCGACATGGAAATCCGTGCGCCGTTCGGCGGCGTGGTCATCGCCAAGGCGGCGCAGCCAGGGGAGATGATCTCGCCGGTGTCGGCTGGCGGCGGCTTCACGCGCACCGGCATCTGCACCATCGTGGACATGGATTCGCTCGAGGTCGAAGTGGACGTGAACGAGGCCTACATCAACCGGGTCTATCCGGACCAGCCGGTCACCGTCGCCCTCAACGCGTACCCCGACGACGATTTTCCGGCGTCGGTGATCGCCACCATCCCGGCGGCGGATCGCAACAAGGCCACGGTGCGGGTGCGCATCCGGTTTCTCGAACGCGACGCTCGGGTGTTGCCGGACATGGGCGTGCGGGTGTCGTTTCTGGAACAGGGGCAAGACGAGCGGAGCCAGACGAGCGGCGAAACGGCAGCGCGAGGCCAAGCGCCTCCTGGCGTGCTAGTGCCGGCGTCGGCAGTGAGCGGAGCCGAGGGTGCCAGTTTCGTCTGGGTGGTGGAGAACCAAACCGCCCAGCGGCGCGACGTGGTGGTGGGGGACTCGGTGGGTTCGCGGGTGCGGATCGCAGACGGCCTTGCCGGCGGCGAACGAGTGGTTGCGAAGCTTGATGCAGAGCACGGCGCGCTCGCGGACGGTGTCCGCGTCACCGTGGTGAATTGAACATTCGGAGGGATGCATGGCGATTGTCGATCTCAGCGAAGTCCGCAAGAGCTACGTCAAGGGGCGCGAGGAGGTGGAGGTGCTCACCGGCATCGATCTCGCCGTCGAGGAGGCTGACTTCCTTGCCCTGATGGGGCCTTCCGGCAGCGGCAAGACAACGCTCCTCAACATCATCGGCGGCATCGACAGCGCCACCAGCGGCAGCGTGCAGGTTTCGGGGCAAGACCTCGCTGCCATGTCGCGTCGGCAGCTCGCCAAGTGGCGCTCCGAGAACATCGGCTTCGTGTTCCAGTTCTACAACCTGTTGCCGGTGCTGAGCGCCCGGCGCAACGTCGAATTGCCGCTGCTCCTCACCAAGCTCTCCGGCAAGCAACGACGGAGCAACGCCGACACGGCGCTCGAGATCGTTGGCCTCGAGGATCGAGCCCGACACAAGCCGGGGGAGCTCTCCGGCGGTCAGCAGCAGCGTGTGGCCATAGCCCGCGCCATCGTCGCCGATGCGCCGATTCTGGTCTGCGACGAACCCACGGGAGACCTAGACCGCGACACTGCCGACGAGATCCTGGAACTCCTGGAAATCCTGAACCGGGACCACGGCAAGACCATCGTCATGGTGACGCACGATCCCAAGGCGGCTAGCCACGCCCGGCATGTGGTGCACCTGGACAAGGGCCAGCTTTCCACAGAGACGGACGAGGAGGCGGCGTGAAATGGGCCTCATGTGGGCGAACCTGTTCCGGCGCAAGACGCGCACGTTCTTGACGCTGTTCTCGCTCTTGGTGGCATTCCTGCTCTTCGTCCTGTTGCGGGCGGTGGCGGCGCCGTTCGCCGGGGGCGGGGTGAGCGTCGATGGTGCCGATCGGCTCGTGGTGACTAGCAAGTACTCGATCATCGACCTGCTGCCGCTCAGCCAGCTCGCCGAGATTCAGCGCGTGCCCGGCGTGGAGGCTGTGACCCATCAGACGTGGTTTGGCGGCAACTACCAGGACCCCGCCAACTTCTTCCCCAAATATCCCGTTGAGCCACGGGCGTATTTCGACATGTACCCCGAGTTCGCCATCGACCCGGCGCAGCTTGACGCTTTCGAGAGCACCCGCACCGGCATCGTGGTTGAGGAAGGCATGCTGGCGCGCTTCGGCTGGAGCATCGGCGACCGCATCCCCATCGAAGGGGACATCTGGGCGCTCAAGGACGGCAGCCGGCTTTGGCAGTTCGACCTTGTCGGTACCTACCGCCATCGCGATCCGGGCGAAGGGGCGCCGGTGGCGCTCCTCATGCATTACGACTACTTCGACGAGGCGCGGTCGTTCGAGGAAGGGGCCGTCGGCTGGTACACCGTGCGGGTCAGCGATCCCGAACAAGCGCCAGCCATTTCGGGCGCGATTGATGCCCTGTTCGAAAACTCGCCAAGTCCTACCAAGACCAGCACCGAGGCGGAGTTTGCCCGCAGCTTCGCCGCCCAGATCGGCGACATTGCCCTGATGGCCACCGGCATCCTTTCGGCGGTCTTCTTCACCATTCTGCTGCTCACCGCCAACACCATGTCGCAGTCGCTCCGGGAGCGCATCCCGGAACTCGCGGTGCTGAAAACGGTGGGCTTCAGCGATGCCCGGACCTCCCTCTTGGTGGTGGGCGAGTCCGTGTTGCTGTGCGTGCTCGGAGCACTCTTGGGCGTGGGTTTGGGCGCGCTGCTGTTGCCGGTGGCCAGCGTGGCGACGCAGCAGTTCATGGGGCCGGTGTCGATGTCCCTCGACATTCTCTTGCAGTCCGTGGCGTTTGCCGTGGCGCTGGGGCTTGTTGTGGGGGCGCTTCCGGCCTTGACGGCGCAACGCCTGCGCATCGTTGAGGCGCTTCGGCGTGGCTAGGTTCATTGGGCACTGGGTTGAGGGTTTCGGGTGTACGCCAACACGGGCGACCACAAGGGTCGCCCCTACGGGTGGAGTTCGTCGGGGTGCCGTGGGTTGCGGCCAGGCGAGCGACCAGCAGCGACGGCAATCGTGAGGCGCTGTAGGGACGGGGCTTGTCCCCGCCCGTGTTGGGGTTAACCAAGGGAGACGATGGGATGCTGCGGCAGGTGCTCGAAGTCACGCTGATGAACCTGAGGAATGTACGGTCGCGGCTCGGCAGTTCCTCCGTGATCGTGGTCGGCATTGCCGGCGTCGTGGGTGTGCTGATCGCCCTGCTGGCGATGGCTGCCGGCTTTCGCGCCACGCTGGAGACCGGCGGCGCACCGGACCGGGCCATCGTCATGCGCGATGGTTCGGAAAGCGAGATGCTTAGCAACGTCTCGCCGAACGACAGGTTCTATGTCAGCACCTTCGCCGGCATCGACGCGGCGAGTGCCGAGCTGTACACCGTTGCCGACGTGCCCAAGCGAGACACCGGGCTCGACGCCAACCTGATCGTGCGCGGGGTGGAGGCGGAGGCGTTCGAAGTGCGCCCGGAAGTCCGCATCGTCCGGGGCCGCAACTTCGTTCCCGGCCGCGCCGAAATCATCGCCGGGCGCAATGCCCAGTCGGAGTTCGCGGGGCTCGATATCGGCAATAGCCTCGAGTTCCGCAACAGCGAATGGACTGTGGTGGGCGTGTTCGAAGACGGCGGTTCCGCGCATGAGTCGGAGATTTGGGTGGATCTCGCCGTCGCCCAGTCTGCGTTTCGTCGCGGCGGAACCGTGAGTTCCCTGCGGCTTCGCGTCGATTCGCCGGCGTCCATGGATGCCCTGCGGGCGCGGGTCGAGGACGACAAGCAACTCGATCTCAAGCTCGTGCCGGAGGAGGAGTACCTCGCCGCACAAGCGTCGGGCCTCGCCACCACGATCGAACTCTTTGGCACGGTCGTGGCGTACATCATGGCGGTGGGCGCGGTGTTCGCGGCCCTCAACACCATGTATTCCGCGGTGGTCAGCCGCACAGTGGAGATCGCCACGCTGCGCGCGCTCGGATTCGGCGGCCTGCCGGTGGTGGTTTCGGTGATGATCGAGGCCATCGCCCTTGCTTTCATCGGCGGTCTGCTCGGCGCGGCCGTCGCCTGGTTCGGCTTCAATGGCTACACCGTCTCCACCCTCAACAACGCCTCGTTCTCGCAAATCGCCTTCGACTTCGCGGTGACGCCAGAGCTCATGACCAATGGCCTGATCTGGGCACTCGTCCTCGGCACCATCGGCGGCCTGTTCCCCGCCGTGCGCGCCGCCCGCCTACCAATCACCACCGCGCTGCGAGGAGAGTAAACGGGAGGCGACCTCGGTCCCACCATTCGCCATCCAACTTACATGCAACGAATCGCGTAACACGCTGATTGTAAGTGCTTTTCCTCGTTGGGACGGGCTTGTCCCGTCCCGCATTGGGAACTCGACGGACTTGGGTAGGGGACGAGACAAGCCCGTCCCCTACGGTGGGAGGTGCAATGCCTTCCCTGGGCGCCGTCCGTTGACGGTGGAAAGCGGGGGCGCAAGGGCGTAGTGTCTTAGGTTTGGTTTGCATTGGCCTAAGGGAAGTCCGAGGGCGGCCATGATCGGCGGGGCCAGGCGTTGCTCTGCGGTTGCCGGGAAGCGCAACACGGTGTTTGGTCGGCGTTTGCAACGGTGGTTGGAAACGTTGGGGACGTTCCTTGTGCTTGGCCTTGTGCCGGTCGCTTCGGGCAACTTCGATGCCGAGATGCCCGGCGCCGGGCACTACAACTACGAGAGTCCGCACTCGAATCCGCTCGCGCTTTTGCCGAACGGGTCGCTGCTCTATGTCGCGAACACACCGGCGGACACGGTGGATGTCATCGACACCGCCTCGCATACCGTGGTGGCCCGCGTTCGAGTGGGCATCGATCCGGTGGGGGTGGCGGTACGACCGGATGGAAAGGAAGTGTGGGTGACCAACCATGTTTCCGATTCTGTCAGCGTCATCGACGCAGACCCCGACAGCGTCACCCGCCATCAGGTGCTGGCAACGATTCAGGAAATCGATGCCGAAACCCGTTCGACGCGGTTCGACGAGCCCGTCGGCATCGCCTTTGCCAGCAACGCCAAGGCTTATGTAGCGCTCTCCTCTTCGAATCGAATTGCCGTCATCGACGTTGCCCAGCGCGAGGTGACGGGCCATCTTCGCATCACCGCGCAGGACCCACGCGCCATCGCGGTGCGTAGCGACCGCCTTTACGTCGTCGCCTTCGAGTCCAACAACCAGACGCAGATATCCGGCTGCTGGCCGGAGAACATCGACGGCGTGCTCTGCACCTTCGATGCCCGCGAGCATGTCACCGAAGCGGTGGGCGGCAATGCCCAGAGCCTGTCCCTCGGCTACGTGGCGGACATCGTCAAGCACCCAGACATTCCCGACCGCGATCTCTACGTGTTCGACACCCGCACCGATCGCCGGGTGCAGATCGTCGATGGTGTCGGGACGTTGCTTTACGGCATCGCCGTCGATTCTCGCGGGCGGGTGTTCGTGGCCCAGACCGATGCCCGCAACGACGCCAACGGCAAGGCGGGAACGCGGGGGCATGGCCTTGCCGAGATGGAGAATCGGGCGTTCTTGAACCGCATTACGCGGGTCGATTGCGCGCCCGCGTGTGGGACGCCGGCATTCTACGACCTGGAACCGTTGCCGCCCCAACACCCAGCGCCCGCGATGGCGCTGGCGACGCCGTTCGCCATTGCCGTGAGCGACGACGATGCCACGCTCGTGGTGACAGCGGCGGCATCGGACCAGCTCTTCACCGTAGATGCCGCCAGCGGCGAGGTGCTGGGCCGCGTGCCGGTGGACTGGGGTCCCCGAGGCGTGGCACTTGAGATGGCGGATGACGGTGCGCCCCATCGGGCATGGGTGCTGGGGGCGCTCGCGAACAGCGTTGCGCTCGTGGACCTTGGTGACCTTGAAAGCCCGGAGGTCTTGGCCAGCGTCTCTCTCGAAGACCCGACAGACCCGGACCTCAAGCTCGGCCGCTACGTCTTCAATTCGGCGCACGCCTCCAGCACCGGCACGTTCTCCTGCGCGAGCTGCCATCCGGACGGTCACACGGACCAGCTTCTCTGGGTGCTCGACACGCCGCTTTGCGACGTCGGCTGCGACCAGATCCAGCCGCGTCTGGCGCAGGACATGCGAGGTCTCAGAGGCACCGCGCCGTATCACTGGGACGGCATTCCAGGCGATCCCCACGGCGGGGTCAACACGGCCAGCACGCTCGCCTATCAGCCGCCGAACTGCGACATCAACGTGCCGGAGTCCTGCACGCTGCACGTCCTGGAAGGCGCGCTCGCAACCACCATGTGCGACACCACCAACTGTCCGCACAACGAAGATGGCAAGGCGGGGCTGTTGTCACGGGCCGAGCGCGAGGCGATGGCGAAGTATCTGCTGACGGTGCCGTATCCGCCATCGCCAGAGCGGCCGTACGACGACCGGCTGACGCCGCAGGCAAGGCAGGGCATCGAGACCTTCCAGTTCGTCAAGCAGTGCGGCAACTGCCATCGCTTTCCGTTCTGGACCGCCACCAACATGGGTGGCAGCGGCATGGATCCGCCGTCATGGCGGGGTGCCAACGACCGTTGGAAGAACGCGCCGCAGAACCGCTTTTTCTTCGCCGACTTGGTGCGCGGCGACACCCAAGGCTTCCCCGAGCGCACCGGCTTCACGAACGACCCGCAGATGTTTCAGATGATCCTGGAAGGCAGCGTGGGCTTCTCCGGCGCGCTGGGTCGCCAGTTGACGCTGAACCGCGAGACTGCTCCCCAGCGTGCAATCCGCCGGCTCATGGTGGCGCTGGAAAGGGCCGCGGCGCAGGGCACGGTCGTGTTGCAGGCCGATGGCATCCGCATCAAGGGAAGCAAGACGCGCACGCTCAACCTGCAGTTCAGCGACGGACGCTACCGCAACGTGCATGGGGGACGCATCGCCTACTCGCGCCCGCAGATGCTCTCACTGGCCGGCTCTGGGGGCCTGTTGATGACGATCACCGCCCGCATTGGGCGACTGGCCGACTATGCCCACCCGCAACCTACTCTCGCGCCGGTCGAACTGCCGGTGTTGCCGATGTTCCCGGGTGGCCGGCCTGCCGAGGTGCCGGAGCTTTACCGCAACGCGCCCATGCGTCTGCGTGCGGAGCATGTGTTCGAGGGCGCGTCTCTCCTCACCGATGGTCGTCGCGTGCGTGGCTCCGTGGATTGCGAACGCGGCCTGCTGCCGCACTGCGCAGACAACATCGTCGTGGTCGAGCTCGCGAATTTGCCTTCGGCGCCGGGGTTGCACCTTCTGCAATTGCAGAACCCGGAGGGCCTCGTCAGCAACGACTTCCCGTTCTTTGTGCTCGATGAACGCCCGCGCTCTGGCCCCAATCTCATCTCCAGCGGAGGCCGATTCGACCGCCAGGGGAACTGGCGTGCCAATACGTTAAACGGCTCGGTGACGTGGGATGGCGCGGCGAGCTTCACCATTGACGAGGCCTCGCGGCAGCCTTGGCGAGTGCAGCTTTCGCATTCGGTAAGCATCGAGCGAGGTGTAGAGTATTGCTTCTGCTACACCGCGCGTGCTGAAGCCACCCGCTACATCCAGGTCAACGTGGACACCGGCGCCGACGACTATCGGAGCCTCATGGGCACCGCCTACACGCCGGAAGTGGGTGCGGCCACCCGTGGCGACGGCACGACGCTAACGACCGACTACCACTCCTTCCGGCACCGCTTCGTGGCCCCCGAAACCGACAGGAACGCCCGCTTGGTGTTCACCTTGGCGCAAAGCGACATCGACGTGGATATCGACAACGTGGGGCTATACAAAGGCCGCGCCTGCGGCAACCCTTGAACGCGATTAGACCCGCGCACAAGCTACTTTCTACGAACCCGCGCGCCTAGCCCGGGTTATTCATGAATGCCCTACTGCGGACGACGATACACTCGCTGTGGCTGGGCAGTACTCGTGCGTCCTGCGGACGCATTCGCTCCGGCCCCCTCGACATAGTGCACAGCTATGCCTTCGGGTTCCTCCGTTCCGTGCGCCCAGCCACAGCGGCGTCTCGTCGCCCTCGCTACGCGCATTCATGAATAATCCGGGCTAGCGGCGCGTACGAGGGCGAGACGCCCTCGCCCCCAAGACGGTTCAACGCCCAAGGGGTAGGTAGATTCGGGTTTCGAGCTTTTCCTCCGGCACTTCACCGGGGTCGTTGGCGTACACGTCCCAGCCGCCGAACTGGGCTTCTGAGCCCATTTCTCGTGCGCGGACCCACACCTGCTGCCACACGCTGCCAACGCCTTCGTAGGGCCCCACATGCAATGCCGTCAGTGCCGGTCCACCGGGCAGCTCGTGCGCCTCGATGTCGCCGGAGTTTGCCAAGGCCGCGCTCACGGGCATCCCGGCGGCGAGCTGGCAGTGGGTTCCGTCCATGTGGAAGTACCGCGCGAACGGCATGCCCGTGGGCTGGTGGCCGGCACCGATGATGTACTGCGCCACTCGCGGGAAGATGTCGGCAAAGGCCTCGCCCATGCGCATGACGTCCACCGTGCGCCGCACCACCATCGCCGGCTGCGCCGCAAGTTCCACCTCTTCGATCTGCACATCCGGCATCGCTTTGCCCGTCCCGTGAATGGAAGGCGCGCAACCTGACACGTCCGGCACTGGGTAGCAAGTGCGCACTGCTGCGCGCCTGCCGAAATTCCGAAAAACGCTTGCTTGCGCGTGCCTGCCATGTTTACGTTCGGCCAAGGGATGGGTTTGGCTCGCCCATAGGCGGGCTTGTGTCTTGGGGGTAGCGTGGTACAGGGCAAGGGCGACGGAGAAGTGGGTTGTTGCCGGCGCGGAGCGGCTTGGCGGCCTCTCGCGCCAGCGAGCGCCGTCTCTGACTCGCGCCCCATGACTTTCGTCCCGCGGTTCTCGACGCCGGCACCGTAGGACCAACCGCGTGAATCCTGCCGACATCCAGGCTAACCGGGTTCGCGCACGGGCACTCCCCATGTTCAACGAAGGGGCGATCCCGCCAGAACGCGACCGCCCCTTGAGTTCCGACGACAGCGGCTTCCGCGACGTGATGAAGCTGCTCTTGCGCTCGTGGCCGTACATCCGGCCGCAGTTGCTCGGCCATTGGTGGCATCCGGGCCCTGGCGGAGGGGTTCGTCCGGAAGTCGCCGACATGGTGAGCGGCGAGGGCTTCCGTTTCGGCTATGCACCGTTCCTCGTCGCTGCGGTTGCGGCGCTGGGACCGCTTTCCGGGTGGATGCCAAGCACGTTCGCTTGGCCTATGGGGCTTCTGTACGCGCCGGTCATTGTGACCGTGATCGGCATGTTCCTTATGGCGCTCACGCAAGGCCGCTCCCAGATGGTGGGTACCGTCGGCGTGCTGCTCGGCTGCATCCTCACCAACATCGCCGGCGGCTTCTTCATCGAGGGGTTTCCGTCCACCCTCTACGCGGCAACGGTGACCATCGCCTGCATTGTCGGCTGGATGCTCCAGTTCCGCGTGCAGGAGGGCCAAGTGCAGTTACGGGCCCGCGTCGGTGCGCACCTGGTCTATTTCTATGCCATTAACTTCCTGCAACGCGGCATCGCCATCGTCGTGGGCCTCATCCTGGCCGACCTTCTGAACCAAAGCCTGCTACAGGCCGAGCCACTGGCACCGGGCCTCGCCAGTCTCCTCGGATTCCCGGAACTGGCTGCCGGCAGCATCGAGCAACTGACCGACGAGCAACGTCGCGAACTGACCTGGAGCTACGTGTACGTCGCGCTCGGCTCGTACCTCCTGCAAATGCCCCTGTCCGTGCTCAATCCCTACTACAACATGTGGATCATGCAGCGCATCAACCAAGACTTGCGCATCGCGCTCATCTCCCGCTGGCACCAGCTTTCGCTCAGCTACCACAGCGACCACCGTACTGGCGACTCCATCTTCCGCATCTACCAGGACAGCGCCATGGTGACCGCCGTGGTTGGGCACATGATCGGCATGACTCTGGCAATGATGAGCTACTACAGTTGCGTCGTGCTGGTGACCATCCTGAATCCGTGGCTGGGCCTTGCGGCCGGCGTCTTGGTCGTGCCGGCCCTGCTGTGGGCGGGTTGGGCCATGCCGCGGATGCGCGTTCGGGCGCTCGTCTATCGGGAGGCCACCTCGGACGTCACCTCGACCATTCAGGAGAGCTTCTCGTCGATCAAGCTCATCAAGGCTTTCGGCACGGCCGGTCGGGCGCAGAGGCGCGTCGAAGACGACTCGGTGGTGGCTTTCAATGCCGCCTTCCGGGTGAAGAACCTGATCGCTATCGTCACCATCGTGATGTACACCGTCGCGGCCGTCTTCATGGCCGGCGGCACCTCGTTCATGGCTTGGTGGGCGTATCAGGGCGAGCCCACATGGTTCATCGAACTGCTGGCTCTCGTCGGCCTCAGCTTCGTGGTCTGGAACCTCGGCAGCTTCTCTTGGACGCGCGATCAGTTCCACGAGTCGAGCGGCGACATCCGCAAGCTCCTGCGCGACTGGATGACGGCTCAGGACCTCACCATGGGGCTGCGCCGCGTGTTCGACATCCTCGACATCGAGCCGGATGTGCAGGACCGGCCAGACGCCCAGGACTTCGGTGGCATGCGCGAGGAAATCCGGTTCGAGAACGTGAGCTTTGCCTACGAAGCCGCGAGACCCGTGCTGAGCGATGTCAGCTTCACCGCCGTGCCTGGCTCCGTCACTGCCATCATCGGTCCCACCGGCTCCGGCAAGAGCACGCTCATGGCGCTGCTTCTGCGCCTTTTCGATCCGAACAGCGGCCGCGTCAGCATCGATGGGCGCGACGTGCGTGGCTTTACGGTGGCAAGCCTGCGCGCCGCCATCGCCATCGCCTTGCAGGAAAACGTGCTCTTCGCCATGTCCGTGCGCGACAACATCCGCTACGTGGCGCCGAATGCACCGGAGGAGCAGATTCGCACGGCCATTCACGTCGCTGGCATGGATGATTATGTCGATGCCCTGCCGAACGGCCTCGACACGGTGCTCTCGGACCGCGGCGGCAAACTCTCGACCGGTCAGCGCCAGCGCCTGTCCATCGCTCGCGCGGTGGTTCGCGACACGCCCATACTCGTCCTCGATGAACCCACGGCGGCGCTCGACGCCGCTACCGAGCACCGCGTGATGCAGAACCTCGCGATTTGGGCCGGCGGGGGCGACGGCAAGGTCGGCCGTGCCATCTTCCTGATCACGCATCGTATTTCGACGATCCGCCGCGCCGACAACATTCTCTATCTCGACGGCGGCCGCATCGTCGAAAGCGGTGACCACGACGCGCTCATGCAGCTCGAAGGCGGCCGCTATCGCAGTTTCGTGGAGGCGGAGTCCGCCCTTACCGGTGCTGGCGACAACCGAGCCCAGCCGACTGGGTCGGCCCAGTAGTCGTGGCGGAATCGGCAATCACTACTCGCCGCGACCGGCGCCGCAAGGCGCTGCGCGACCTTGATGCTCGTGCCAGCGGCCTCGACACCAGCACGCGGATCGGCAACGCCGAGGCGTTCGCCATCATCGTGCGCAGCATGGGCTACATCCGCTTCTTCTTCTGGCGCTATCTCGCCAAGTTCCTGCTCAAGCTTTTCGCCTACGCCATCGCCCTCGGCTTCCTGCCCTGGCCGGCGAAGATGCTGACGGATCACGTCATCTTGGGCCGGCCAATCGAGGACGCCCAAGGCTACCCGCCGTATTGGCGACCCGTGATCGATTTCGTTCAAGGTTGGTCGCCCTTCGAGATCCTTATCTTCTTGGCCGTGCTGGGCGTTTCCCTCGTGGTCCTGATTGGGCGTTACATCACGGGCTACGACGATGGTGTGGAGGCGGCCCTGGCCGAAGGCCACGACTACGCGACACGAGTGGAGAACCAGATCCACGGCGGCGGTGCCGTATTCGGGGGAATCTGGGGCTATGTCGAGTTTAAGGTCAACTCGCGCATGACCCAGACGCTCAACCACCTGTTGCGGGCTCAGCTCTTCAGCCGCATCGGTGCGCTGTCGATGACCCAGCTCGAAGAGCAGCGCATCGGCGACTCCATCTACCGCGTCATGTACGACGCCCCGCAAGTGCAGGAGATCTTCTACGAGACGACGCACACGCCGATCATGTCCACGTTGCTTTACGTCCAGGCAGGCATAACCCTGCTCACCACCTACCCCACCATGCCGGAGGTGTTCTGGCTGTCGATGAGCCTTTTCGTCGGCGTGCTGATCGGCACGAGCCTGTTCTCCTCCGCAGTGCGGCGCAGGGGCCAGGCGGCACGCGCTGCGGGTTCCCTCACCACAGGCACGATCGAGGAGGGCATGGACAACGTGCTGGCGGTGCAGGGCCTCGGCGCCAACGCGACCGAGCGGAATCGCTTCGATGGTGACAGCAAGGAATCGTTCCGGCGCTTCCGCGGCGTTGCGCTCATGTGGATGCTGATTCCCCGGGTGTGGGAGTTCATCACCTCCCTCCTGCAAACGGCCTTTTTCGTTTACCTGATCTACCTCATCATCGAGGGCGTGATGACTCCGGGCGACTTTGCGGCGATGTTCGTCTTCTGGGGCTACCTCATCGGTCCGGCGCGTTCCCTCGGCATCCTGTGGATTCGGTTTCAGGACAACGTCGCTGGCATGAGGCGCGTATTCGCCATGCTCGATCTACCGTCGGAGGCGGATCTCGGCACGAGGACGCTGCCGGAGATCACAGACGGTGTGGCCATACGGGGCGCCGGGCTCGTCTATCCGGACGGACGGCGGGCGCTCGAAGGAGTGGACCTCGACGCGCAGGTGGGCCAGATCGTTGCCTTTGTCGGCCCCACGGGTTCTGGCAAGACCAGCCTCGCCTATCTCATCCCGCGCTATCACCTTGCCACCGAAGGAGAAGTGCGAATCGACGGCCAGAGCGTGAACGACGTTACTTTGGCGAGCCTCAGAAGCCAGGTCACCTACGTCTTCCAGGAGACGCAGCTCTTCTCCGACTCCATCGCCGACAACATCCGCTACGGCAAGCCCGAAGCCACGGACGAGGAAGTGGAAACCGCCGCCCGCACCGCCGGCATCCACGACTTCATCGTCTCTTTGCCGGAAGGCTACGAAACCAAGCTGGGCGGTGCGGCTGCGAGCAAGCTCTCGGTGGGGCAGAAGCAGCGCATATCCATTGCCCGCGGCCTCCTGCGAGATTCGCGCATCCTCATCCTCGACGAACCCACCTCCGCGCTGGACCCGGAGACCGAGCAATACCTGGTCCAATCGCTCCACGAGGCCGCCAAGGACCGCCTCGTCATCATCATCGCCCACCGCCTCTCCACCATCGCCCACGCCGACAAGATCGTCTTCCTGGAAGACGGCCGCGTAATGGAGCAAGGCAGCCACGCCGAACTGATGGCCAGCCCAGGCGGCCACTACCGCAACTTCGTGGAGCTACAAACCGCCGCTCGCGTGGGACCCTGAGCGCTCGACTCGTCCGTTAGGCAGCGACGCCCTCGGTTCTGCGTGGGTCGAAGGCGTCTCGGACGGCTTCGCCGACGAAGATGAGGAGCGTGAGCATGATTGCCAGCGTGGCGAAGCCGGTCAGGCCGAGCCAGGGGGTTTGGATGTTGGCTTTGCCCTGCGCCAGGAGTTCGCCGAGGGAAGCAGAGCCAGGGGGCAGGCCGAAGCCGAGGAAGTCGAGGGCGGTTAGGGTGGTGATGGAGCCGTTGAGGATGAAGGGCAGATAGGTCAGCGTCGCCACCATTGCGTTTGGCAGCACGTGGCGGCGCATGATGGTGGCGTTGTCGACGCCGAGGGAGAGAGCCGCCCGCACGAAGTCGAAGTTGCGGGCACGCAGGAACTCCGCGCGCACGACGGACACGAGAGTCATCCAACTGAAGAGCACAAGGAGGCCAAGCAGCACGAGGGCGGAAGGCTCCACCATGCTCGACAGGATGATGAGCAGGAAGAGCACCGGCAAGCCAGCCCAGATCTCGATCAGGCGTTGGCCGATCAAGTCCACCTTGCCGCCGAAGTAGCCCTGCACGGCGCCGGCGGCGATGCCGATGACAGAGGCAACCACCGTCAATGCAAGGCCAAAGCTCACCGACAGACGAAAGCCGTAGAGCAGGCGCGCGGCTACGTCGCGGGCGCCGTCGTCGGTGCCGAGCCAGTGGCGGGTGGAGGGCGGTGCCGGCGCGCCCTCCTGCGTGAACCAGTCGATGGTGTCGTGGGCGAAGCGGATCGGTGGCCACAGCATCCAGCCGCCGCTTTCGGCGATGAGGTTCTGCACGTAGGGGTCTTCGTACTTCGCTTCGGTGGCGAACTCGCCGCCAAGCTCCTGTTCGGTGTAGGTGAAGATCACCGGCGCCCACAGCTCGCCGTTGTGGCGCATGACGATGGGCTTGTCGTTGGCGATCAGTTCCGAGACCAAGGAGATGGCAAAGAGGCCAAGGAAAATCCAAAGGGACCAGTAACCGCGGCGATTTGAGCGGAAGTTCGCGAGGCGTCGTCGCGTGAGTGGCGTCAGCTTCAACTGCGCGCCTCGAAGTCGATGCGCGGGTCCACCAGCGTATAGGTGATGTCGCCGGCGAGCTGCAGCATGAGGCCAATGATGGTGAAGATGAAGAGCGTGCCGAACATGATGGGGTAGTCGCGGGAGATGACCGCCTCGAAGCCTAGGAGGCCAATGCCGTCGAGGCTGAAGATCACCTCGATGAGCATGGAACCGGTGAACAGGATGCCGATGAGCGCCGCCGGAAAGCCGGCGATGACGATCAGCATGGCGTTGCGGAACACGTGGCCGTAGAGCACGCGCCCTTCCGTGAGCCCCTTCGCCCGCGCGGTCAGTACGAACTGCTTGCTGATCTCCTCGAGGAAGGAGTTCTTGGTGAGCATCGTTAGCGTCGCGAAGCCGCCGAGGGAAAGGGCCGCGATCGGCAGCGCCAGATGCCAGAAGTAGTCGCCGATCTTGCCGGCGACGGAGAGTTCGGCGAAGTCGTCGCTGACGAGGCCCCGGAGCGGGAACCAGTCGAAGTAGCTCCCGCCGGCAAAGACGATGATGAGCAGCACCGCGAACAGGAAGCCCGGCACGGCATAGCCGACGAAGATCACGGCGCTGGTCCAGGCGTCGAAGCGGGTGCCGTTCTGCACCGCCTTGCGGATGCCCAAGGGGATGGAGATGAGGTAGATGAGCAGCATCGACCAAAGCCCCAGCGATATGGATACGGGTAGCCGTTCGAGCAAGAGATCAAGTACCGGCCGGTCCTGATAGAAGCTCTCGCCGAAGTCCAGCGTCAAGTAGCCGCCCATCATGGTCAGGAAACGTTCGTGCAGGGGCTTGTCGAAGCCGAACTGCTTCTCCAAGTCCGCCAGCATGTCGGGGTCCAGCCCGCGGGTGGCGGGATCGCGCCCGCCGGCATCCATGAGCGAGCTGCCGCCCATCTCCATCGTTGCGCCAGCGCCGCGGGTGGAGAGTGCGCCGCTCGAACCGCTCATCATCTGCTCAATGATGAGGTCGATGGGGCCGCCGGGAGCAAGCTGCACGATCATGAAGTTGATGACCATGATGCCGAACAGAGTCGGCACCATGAGGAAGAGGCGGCGCAGGACATAGCGGCTCACGGTTCTGCCCTAGCCCTCGCGCGTGCGCAGGTATTCGGCAACCGCGGCGTCCTTGGCGGGGTCGATCCACCACGTCTCCGGGAACGAGTGGTGACGGTAGCGAGAGGACTTGGCCGGTCGCCCGAAGCGGTCCCAGTATGTCCACCTCATGCCGCTCTCGATCTGCGTCGGGATCATGTAGTAGCCGTGCAGCAGAACCCGGTCGAGGGCGTTGCCGGTGGCGTAGAGCTCTTCGCGGTCGTAGGTGGTAAGGGCGCGGGTGACGAGGGAATCGACCGCCGGGCTGCGTATGCCGGCCCAGTTCAGGGTGAACGGCGCATCGGCCCCGGAGGAGTGGAAGAACGACTTGAGGTAGGTGCCGAGCGTGGGCGTTGCCCAATACGTGTTGATGGCGGCGTCGTAGGCGAATCCGCGCAGGCGGGCACGGAACTGCGTGGGGTCCACCGTGCGCACGCTAGCGTCCACGCCGAGCCTCTGCAGCGTCGCCATGTATGGCAGGGCGGCGCGCTCTTCGGCGGGATTGCGGGCCAGGAACTCGAACTCGAACTGCTCGCCCTCATCGTTGACGAGACGCTCGTCAACCACGTGCCAGCCGGCCTCCGCGAGGAGGGCTTGCGCCTTCAGCATGTTGTCGCGGTTCATGCCGAGGCCGTCAGAGGCCGGGATTTCGAAGGGCGTGGTGAAAAGCTCGGGTGGCAGCTCATCTTCGAACTCCATCAGGAGGTCGCGCTCTAGGCCCTCCGGAATGCCGGTGGCTTCCAGTTCCGAGTTGTCGAAGAAGCTATCCACCCGGCGGTAGAAGCCGAAGTGCTGCACGCGGTTGATCCACTCGAAATCGTACGCGTAGAGCAGCGCCTTGCGCACGCGCCGGTCCTGGAAGCGCTCGTGGCGGGTGTTGATGACGATGGCGGCGGCCATGGCGGTAATGTTGCGCCGTTCGGCAAGTTCGCGAATGAAGAAGCCATCGTCCCGGGGCGGGAAGTTCTCGTAGGAGGTGGCCCAGTCCTTGGCGACGCCCTCGCCGCGGAAGGTAACGATGCCCTTCTTGGCGGCTTCACGCGCCACGGTGTTGTCGCGGAAGTACTCGAAGATGATGCGCCCGAAGTTGTACTTGCCGCGCACGGAGGGCACGTCCCAGCCCCAGTAGTCGGGTACGCGCTCATAGACGACGCGGCGGCCCAGCTCGAAATCGGCGATCCGGTAGGGGCCGCTGCCGAGCGGCGGCTCGACGCTGGTCTTGGTGATATCGCGTTCGGCCCAGTAGTGCGCGGGCAGGATGGGAAGGTGGCCGACGCTCAGGCCCGCGGCGGGATTGCGGAAGGCGGGGTCGGTGATGTAGATCACGGCCTCGCGCTCGCTCACCTGCTCGGCGTGGCCGAAGTGGGCGAGACCCGTGCGAATAGGGGCAGACGCGTTCTCCCGCACGAACTCCACGGTGTAAAGGATGTCGGCAGGCGTTATCGGCACGCCATCGTGCCAGCGCGCTTTGGGGTGGATGCGCACCTTGAACCAACTGTAGTCGGGCGCTGCCTCCATCTCGCCGAGGCGGGCGTATTGGGCGGAAGGATCGTCGTCGCCTGGTTCGAGGATGCGGTCGAAGATGAAGATGCCGGCGCCGACGAAGCCGTAGCCGGACGGGTTGATGCCCTTCTGAATCCACGGCGTGAAGCTGTTGAAGGTGCCGACGACGGGCAGCACCAGGTCCCCGCCGATGGGTGCGTCGGGATTCACGTAGTCGAAATGCTCGTACTGCGGCGGGTAGCGCAGCTCGCGGAAGAACGAGAAGCCGTGGTGATAGCCGGGGCCGGAAGCGTCGTACACGCCGCCATCGGGCAACGCCTGTTCGTCGCCGAGGCCAATTGCGGCGGCCAACGTGGCGACCGCTATGGCGGCTCGAATGCCCATACGTTTCATGGCTGCGGAAGTTACCCGAAAACCGCAAGCAATGGACGGCCCGGCGCCAGCGCGATCCATGCGCGCGCCCGCAAGCGAATCAGCCGAAAGCGAGCCCGCCAGGGCGCGCGTGCGCAGGCACATGGAACATCCGCCTGTGTTCGCATACGCTCTCAAGGCAGACGTTTTGCACAAGCCAAGAAGGGGAGGGCGAGGATGCTGGAGCCGTATCGGGTGCTGGATTTGACGGACGAGCGGGGAGAGCTCGGCCCTATGCTGCTCGGTGACCTCGGTGCCGAGGTGATCCGCGTGGAGCCGCCCGGTGGAACCTCGGCGCGCCGAACGCAACCCTTGGCAGACGGCGAATCCGGTGAACTCGAGAGCCTCACGTTCCGCGCCTTCAATCGCAACAAGCGTTCCATCGTGCTTGACGTCGATGGCGCGTCGGCGGAGCGCGATGTGTTGAAGCAACTGATCGCTTCCGCGGACTTTCTCTTCGAGTCATCTCCGCCAAGCACTCTGGAGGCGTTTGGCATCACTGCAGCCGAGGCGCGCACGATCAACCCGCTGATCGTGCATGTGCGCATCTCGCCGTTCGGCAACGATGGCCCGCGGGCAGGCGATCTCGGCAACGATCTCGTGGTGGCGGCTCTTGGCGGGCCCATGTCGCTGCAAGGTCCGCGCGAGCGGGCGCCGCTGCGCATCAGCGTGCCGCAGGTGTGGCGGCACACAGGCGCGGAAGCGGCGGCGAGCGCCTTGGTGGCGCACGCCCGGATGCGTCGCACCGGCGAAGCGCAGTTCGTGGACCTCTCCGCCCAATGCGTGATGACTTGGACGATGCTGCAGGCGATGGGGGCGCACGCCATACAGGGCTTCGACTTCGAGCGCGACGACTCGCGCATGGTCGGGGTGGACATCGTCCATGCGTGCTCCGATGGCCACATCATCGCCTTGCCGATGTCCGGGGTGATTCAGGGGCTGCTGGACTGGATGATCTCCGACGGCGTCCTCGACAGTTCGGCTCGGGAGGCGGACTGGGAGGCATTCGATCAGTCGCTGCGGGACCCCACGATCGAGGCGCCCTGGACGATGACCGAGATGGTGGCTCTGCTGCGTGCCTTCTTCGCTCGCCATACGAAGCGGGAACTTTTTGACTTCGGCATCGAGCACGGGATCACGCTGGCGCCAGTGGGCACGATGTCAGAACTCCTGGGCCTCGAGCACCTCGCGGCGCGTGGCTATTGGCGGGAACTCGCAAGCGGCGACAAAGCTCCGGGCCTGTGGGCTCGTTCCGGGGCGGAGGCGGCGGCCCTGCTGTCGGTGCGACGGGAAGCGCCAGCGCTCGATGCCGACGGCACGGAGATTCGCAAATCGCTTGATTCGACCCGAGTGCGGGCGGAACCAACCCCAGAGGCCGACGAAGGCGACCGCTTGCCGTTTGCTGGCATCAAGGTGGCGGACTTCGCATGGGTCGGGGTCGGTCCCATCTCCTCGAAGTATCTGGCCGACCACGGTGCCACCGTGGTGCGGGTGGAATCGGAGAACCGGCCTGACGTGCTGCGCGGCGGCCCTCCGTTCAAGGACAACGTGCCGGGCTGGAACCGTTCGCAGTTCTACGGCGACTTCAACACCTCCAAGTTTGGTCTGGCGCTCGACATGAAACGGGACGAAGGTCTGGCCGTGGCGAAGCGACTGATCGCCTGGGCCGACGTGATGGTCGAGAGCTTCGCGCCGGGCGCCATGCAGCGCATGGGCCTCGACTATGCCGAGGTGCGCAAGCTCAATCCGGGGATCATCATGGTGAGCACCTGCCTGATGGGACAGACGGGACCGGCGCGGGCCATGGCCGGCTACGGCTATCACGCCGCCGCCATCGCCGGCTTCTACGAGGTGACCGGCTGGCCGGACATGGCGCCGAGCGGGCCTTGGACTGCCTATACGGACACGATTGCGCCGCGCTTTGTCTCCACCATCATCGCGGCGGCCTTGGACCGAAAGCGGCGGACGGGGGAGGGGTGCTTCATTGACCTCGCCCAGCTCGAGGCGTCGTTGCACTTTCTTGCACCGGAAATCCTAGACCACCAGGTGAACGGCCGCTCGGTGACCCGCATGGGCAACCGCAGCCGCTTCACGGCGCCGCAAGGGGCCTATCGGTGTGCTGGCGAGGACGAGTGGGTCGCGATTGCGGTGGAATCAGACGAGCAGTGGCGGGCACTCTGTGCCAACGTGCCGGACCTCGACGCAGAGGCGCATCCCGCGAACGCCGATCGCCTAAGCGCCCATGACGAGATCGATGCGGCGCTCAGTGCCTGGACTGCCGAACGCACGCCTGAAGAGGTCGCTCAGCTCTTGCAAGCCGCAGGCATCCCGTCCGGCAAGGTGCAACGCTCGAGCGACCTCGCCAAGGACCCGCAATACCTGCACCGATCCTTCTACCGGCCATACGAGCACGGCGAAATGGGAACGGTCGCGTACGCCGGTCACCAATACCGAATCTCCGGCTACAACAACAGCCCCCGCGGCCCTGCTCCACTCCTCGGCGAACATAGCTTCGAGGTACTCACCGATCTCCTCGGCTTCTCGGAGGAGGAAGTGAGCGAGGTCTTTGCTTCCGGCGCGATCACATAGGTCGTGCCGGGAGCTTGCGTCCTACATCTGTCGTCGGATTACGCCGACGCCTAGGCCCTCGATGGCGAAGCTGCCGGAATCTTGCGTCACCTCGATGGCGTCGTAGTCGTCGTTGGCGGGCAACAGGCGGATGAGCCTCCCACCGCTCGCGACTTGCAGGCGCTTGACGGTCACTTCGTCTTCGATGCGCGCCACGACAATGTCGCCGTTTCTTGCGTCCGGGGTCTTGTGTACGGCGAGGAGGTCGCCGTCGAGGATGCCGGCGTCGATCATGCTGTCACCGCGCACCTGAAGCAGGAAGTTGGCTTCGGGGCGGAACGTCGTGGCAGGCAGTTCGCAGTAGTCCTCGATGTGCTCCTCGGCGAGGATGGGGTTGCCGGCAGCGACCCGGCCGACAATGGGAAGGCCCAGCGGCTGCTTCTGCAGGACGCGAATGCCGCGCGAGGCGCCGCGGATGATCTCGATGGCACCCTTGCGATCTAATGCCTTGAGATGTTCCTCAGCGGCGTTGGGGGAACGGAAGCCAAGTTCGGCGGCGATGCCGGCACGGGTGGGCGGATAGCCGGTATCGGCGATGTGCTGCTTGATGAAGTCGAGCACCTCGGTCTGTCTCGCGGTGAGGCCACGCCTCTGCCGGCGTCGTCCGTTGCCGCTCTTTGTCGACGCTTGCGTTTCCGGCTCCGGGCCATCTGCCATGCCAGCCACCTGCCATGTACATCCTTCGAGGTCTGCGATTCTATCCACCCATGCGCGTTTGTCCAGACCCTATTTTTGGCAGGGGCACGGGAGGGTCGGTTTGCCGAAACTTCGAAGCGTCGCTCGTCACTTGGGTTTAACATCGTCGCCACCTGAGGGCCGCATGGTCGGGCGAGGATGGACACGGTGCAGGGAGCGCTCGACTGGGCCACGCGGACGTTCGCCGAGAACCCCAAGGGCATCTACGTATTCCTGATCGTCTTTGCGACTTTGCTCGCGCGTTTCCTCATGCGGCACCTGCTCGATCGCGTGGCGGCGCACCTGGGCCGCACCCACACGATTCACGACGATGCCGTGCTCGACGCCGTGCGCCGTCCGCTCGGCTGGGGCGTTTGGACGTTTGGGGTTCTGTTTGCCGCCGAGGTGGCCGGCAGCGGCACCGACAACGCGCTCTTTGCCTACATCGATCCCATTCGGGACGTGGCAGTGATGGTTCTCATCGGCTGGTTCGCCATCCGCTACATCTCGTTCCTGGAGAGCCACGTGGGGGACCCAACCTACGGCACGGGGCGAGTGGACGCAGCCACGGCGTCGGCCGTTGGCAAGGTGCTGCGCGCGTCCGTGGCCATCACCGTGCTGCTCATGGCCTTGCAGTCGCTTGGCTTCTCGGTGACGGGGGTGCTGGCGTTCGGCGGCATTGGCGGCATCGCCATCGGCTTTGCGGCGCGGGATCTCCTTGCCAATTTCTTCGGTGCATTGATGATCTTCCTTGATCGCCCGTTTGCGGTGGGCGATTGGATTCGCTCCGCCGACCGGCAGATCGAAGGCACGGTGGAGGACATCGGCTGGCGCCTGACGCGAATTCGCACCTTCGACCAGCGCCCGCTCTATGTGCCGAACTCGGTGTTCGCCACGCTGACGGTGGAAAACCCGTCGCGGATGCGCAATCGGCGGATCTACGAGATCGTTGGCGTGCGCTATGACGACATGGCAGCGGTGAAGCGCATAGTTGACGACATCCGCACCATGCTTCAGGAACACGAGGAGATCGACCCGGACCGCACCCTCATTGTCAACCTGCTGGAATTCGGCGCTTCGTCGGTAAACATCATGGTGTATACGTTCACCCGCACCACGGACTGGGTCGCGTTCCATGGCATCAAGGAGGACGTGCTGCTGCGCATTGCCGGCGTCGTCGAAGGCCATGGTGCCGAGATGGCGTTCCCCACCAGCACGGTCCACCTCGCACAGCTTCCGGAAGCGACCGGCGATGAAGGCGCATGATGCAGGCTCTGCCCGAGGGTGCGAAGCTCCTTTTTTCGGCTGCCGAGGTGGATGCCGCCATCGATCGGCTGGCGGTGACGCTGGCACTCGAGCTCTGGGAGGCGCATCCCATACTCGTCTGCATGATGAACGGTGCGTTGCCCTTTACCGGCGACTTGCTGCGCCGATTCCACTTCCCCCTCGAACTCGACTACGTGCACGCGACGCGCTATCCAAGCACGCCGGGCGAGGACGGAACGAGTGGTGGCGAAGTGCGGTTCAAGCACGATTTGCAGCGCGACCTCAAGGGCCGCACGGTGGTGCTTGTGGACGACGTGCTCGATGGCGGCGCCACGTTGGCGGCAACGCAAGAGCGCCTCGGGGCGCGGGGGCTCGAACGGCTGATCTCAGTCGTGATGGTGCGCAAGGACGTCGCCAACGCCAAGGCGAGCGCCGACTACGTGGCACTCGAGGCGCCGGACGAGTTCCTGGTCGGGCGCGGCATGGACTTGGGCGGCGCGTTTCGACAGCTATCCGGCATCTACAGTTTGCCGGAGAGCGACTGATGGTTGGGGTGCGCGGTGCCAAGGAACGCCGGCAGGCCTGGCTCCTAGCCGAAGGAGTGAGCGAACGAAAACCCGAAGGCCAGCAGATGCGTAGCAACTGCCGACGCGCCCGCCAGGGCGCGCTGGTCTCGGTTGCCTTGGCCTTGGGCCTTGCCGGTGCGTTGCACGCCACCGAGGCGGACGATGCCGCCCGCCTCGAAGCCTTGCTCGCGCCACTGGCTACGTTCGAAGCGGACTTCGAGCAGGTGGTGACCGATGCCGATGGTATTGCGCTCGAAACCTCCACCGGACGCATGACCCTGAACCGTCCCGGTCGCCTGCGCTGGGAAGTGCGCGAGCCTTGGCCGCAACTTGTGCTGGCGGACGGCATTTCGCTGTGGGTACACGAGCCGGACCTCGAACAGGTGACCGTGCGGCCCCTTGCGGGCGCATTGGCAGGCACACCGGCCATGCTCCTGCTCGAGGCGCCAGGCTCCCTAGTCACGCACTTTGCCGTCGTGGGGGAGGGCGGCGGCAGCTTCCGGCTCCTGCCGCAAGACGAGCGGTCGCTCTATCGGGCGCTGCACCTTGCGTTCGAGGGCGACGAGGCAGGCGCCATGGTGCCGCGCTCACTGGAGATCGTGGACCACATGGACCGCACCACCCAGGTCCGTTTCACCAATGCCACTACCGCACCTGTGCCGACGCCAGCACTCTTCGAGTTCGATGTCCCGCCCGGCACGGACGTCATCGGCGAAGTGGGCGTGCCAGAACCCACCGCGCATAGCCCGGAAGTCCCGTAGCGATGGCGCAGAGAAACCTGTTCCGCGATGGCGGCTCCGCCGACCGCGATGCCGGCCGGCCGCTCGCGCATCGAATGCGGCCGCTCCGCCTGGACGAGTTCGTCGGCCAGACGCATCTTCTCGGTGCCGAACGGCCGCTGCGGCGGCTGGCCCAGGCCGGCAGCGTGCATTCGATGATCCTTTGGGGGCCGCCCGGAGTCGGCAAGACCACGCTGGCGCGACTCTTGGCAGAGGCGGCAGGGGCGCGCTTCGAGAGCCTTTCGGCGGTGCTGTCCGGCCTCAAGGACGTGCGCGCAGCCATTGCCGACGCGGAGGCACACGCCGAGGTGACGGTGCTCTTCATCGACGAGGTGCACCGCTTCAACAAGGCACAGCAGGATGCCTTCCTGCCGCATGTGGAGCGCGGCACCATCACGTTCATCGGCGCCACCACGGAAAACCCGTCCTTTGAGGTTAACGCGGCGCTTCTGTCCCGTTCCCGGGTGTATGTCCTGCGCTCTCTTGGCGCTGAAGACCTGGCCGAGCTCGTTCGGCGGGCGCTCGAACGCGAATTCGAAGGCGTCGATATGGCCGACGACGCCCTCACCGAGCTCGTCGCCCTCGCCGACGGCGACGCTCGCAGGGTGCTGAACACGCTGGAAGTGGCGGCCCAGCTTGCCGATGGCACCATCACCGCCGAACACGTGCTGGAGGCAAGCGGGGAGTCGCACCGGCGCTTCGACAAGGGTGGCGATGCCTTCTACGACCAGATTTCCGCTTTGCACAAGGCGGTGCGCGGCAGTTCCCCCGATGCGGCGCTGTATTGGCTCGCGCGAATGCTCGATGGCGGCTGCGACCCGACCTACATCGCCCGACGCCTCACCCGCATGGCAAGCGAGGACATTGGCCTCGCAGACCCCCGCGCCCTTGAGATCGCCATGGACGCGTGGGAAGCGTATCGGCGGATCGGTTCGCCGGAAGGGGAACTCGCCCTTGCCGAGGCGACGATCTACCTCGCGGCGACGCCGAAGAGCAATGCAGCGCTCAAGGCGTTCGGCGAGGCGATGGCCTTCGTGAAGTCGAATCCATCGTGGGAAGTGCCGCTGCGCTTCCGCAATGCGCCGACCAAGCTGGTGGAGTCCTTGGGCCACGGCAAGGGCTATCGCTATGCCCATGACGAAGACGACGGTTACGCAGCCGGCGAGCGCTACCTGCCAGATGAAATGCCCGACGTGCAGTTCTACCGGCCGGAGGACCGTGGCGTGGAAGCGCGGCTCGCGGCACGCCTTGCCGAACTGCGAGCCCGTGACCGCAGCATATAATCCGCGCTCCTCACGGGAGAATGCCATGCGACGGCTGCTGCCGCCCTCGATCGCGCTTGCCCTGACGCTGCTGGCGCTGAACGCTGCCGCCGCGGGCGTGGTCTTCGGCAGCTTCGTCAATCGCCCCATGGCGGACGCACAGCGCGATCAGGTCGCTGCCGGACTTGACGTGGCGGTGCGCGTGGTGGCGGTGGATGTCAATGGCCAGCGGCGCTATCGGGTCGTTGCCGGCGAGCAGGGCACCGAGACGCAGGCCCGAAACATCCTCGCCCGTGCCCGCTCCGCCGGGTACTTGGATGCGTGGTATTGGCCTGGCGTGGCCCCGCCTCCTAGAACTGCACCTATGGACCCTGAGCCAGCGCCTACCGCTGTGGCGGAAGCCACGCCAACGCCGGATGTGCAGCCTGCACCCGAAGCTCTGGAAGCAGAGTCTGAGGTAGCGGACCTGGACGCGGCACCGTTGGAGGTGGATCCACCAGCGCTGGCATCCGCAAGCTCGGGCCGGCAAATGCGGCTCGACGTCGGCGATCCCATCGTCGTGCCTCGCTATGAGGCCGTGGACATCCTCATCGACGGCCACTTGAGCGAGCCCGTGTGGAACGAAGTCCCTGGCTACGACAACATGGTGGTGGTGGAGCCGGACACCTTGCAGCCGGCGCGCTTTCGCAGCGTTGCGCGATACATCTACACCGAGCAGGGGCTTTATGTAGGCGTCTGGAACGAGCAACCGCCCGAGACGCTGATCGCCCGACTGTCCTCTCGCGACGACTTCATCAACCGCGACGGCTGGGGCATCACCATCGACACCTCGGGCCAAGGTCTCTACGGCTATTGGTTCAGCGTCAATCTCGGCGGTTCGGTGATGGACGGCAAGGTGGCGCCGGAGCGCGATTTCTCCCGCGAATGGGACGGGCCGTGGGACAGCGCCACGCAGGCACTCGAGGACGGCTGGTCGGCGGAGCTCTTCCTGCCGTGGTCGATGATGACCATGCCGCAGGTGGAGGGCGACCGCATCATGGGCATCTTCACCAACCGCAAGGTCGCCTACATCGACGAGCGCTGGGGCTGGCCGGGGCTGCCCTTCACCGGCGCTCGCTTCATGTCGGCGCTGCAGCCGATGCTCTTGCCCGAGGTGGCGCCGCGCCAGCAGATGGCGGTGTTCCCGTATCTCACGGCCTCGCACGACACCGTCAACGGCCAAAGTCGGTACCGCGCTGGGGCGGATGTCTTCTGGCGTCCTTCCTCGAACTTTCAGGTGACGGCTGCAGCCTATCCTGACTTCGGTGCGGTGGAGTCCGACGATGTCATCATCAACCTCACGGCACGCGAGACGTTCTTCCCGGAGAAGCGCCTTTTCTTCCTGGAGGGCAATGAGATCTTCGTCACCTCCGGGCGCTCGTCCACCAGCCGACGAAGCAGTTCGAGCAGCACCAGCGGCGCCTCCGGCGGCGGCTCTCGGCGCACCCAGAACTCATTCGGCGGCTCGCCCTCGACGGTGCTGAACACGCGCCGAATCGGCGCCGCCCCGGTGGTGGACGTGCCGGACAACGTCAGCGTCGGCGGCGGCTCGGCAGCGCAGCCGACGGAACTTCTCGGCGCAGCGAAGATCGTCGGCCAGACCGGCGGGTTGCGCTACGGCGTGTTGACCGCGTTCGAGGACGACCCATTGCTGCGCGGGGAATGGGACGATGCGGACGACGCCGATGCCGAGATGATGCTCGATGGCATTGGCCGCGATTTCGGCGTTGCCAGAGTGCTTTACGAAACCACGGGTGCGGGGCGGCAGGCAGTGGGTTACATGGGGACCTTGCTCGACCACCCGCTGCAAACCGCCAAGGTTCATTCCGTGGACACCCACCACCTAGCGTTCAGTGGCCGACTGCGGGCAGACGTGCAACTGCTGGCCAGCGACGTGGATTGCGATCCGAATGCTCTCCGCGCCGGGCGCCAATGGTGGCATTGCCGCGACAACGACCACGGCGGACTCACTAGCTCCACCGGCTACGGCGGCTGGGCGGACATCTACTTCACCCAGCGTCAGGGCTTGATGCACAACATCGCCCTCGACTACTACGACGACGAGCTCAACATCAACGATCTCGGCTTCCTCCGCCGCAACAACATGATCGGCGGGCGCTACTCGCTGTCGTACATCCAGCCGAACTTCCTTGGCCTGCGCCGCATGGCCTCCAACGTCAACGTCGGCTACTACGAGAACGAGGACGGGCAGCCCATTCGCAGCGGCTTGTTCGCCTTCAACTCACTGACGTTCAACAACCTGAGCGAAGTCCGCAGCTCGTTTTTTCACTTCCCGGAACGCTGGGACGACCTCGAGACCCGAGGCAACGGCGCCTACAAGGTCGATGCGCGGAGCTGGCTGGATGTCAGCTTCGGCACCGACACGAGCAAGACCTTCAGTTGGAGCGTGATGGGCGGGGGGATGGAAGAGGAGCTTGGCGGCATCACCGCGATGGCCGCGGCCGGCTTCACCTACAAGCCGCTAGACCGTTTCTCGCTCGACTTCGACCTCAACTACTTCGGCCACGATGGCTGGCTGCGCTACCAGGAAGAGCGCAACCTGACCACCTTCGAGGCGAACAACTGGCAGCCCAAGCTCGCGATGGACCTGTTCCTCTCGGCGCATCAGCAATTGCGCCTGACGATGCAGTGGGCCGGCATCGACGCGACCGAGCAGGAGTTCTGGCGGATTGCCGAAGACGGCAGCCTGGTGCCGCGGCCCCAAGACGACGAATCGGACGACTTCGCCGTCAGCCAACTCACGGCACAACTGCGCTATCGCTGGCAGATCGCACCGCTGTCGGACCTGTTCGTGGTCTATACGCGAGGCGGCAACCGCTACTTCAGGGGCTCGGACGCAGAACTCGGCGACGGCCAGTTGGACCACCTCCTCGACGCACTAGAGCAACCCATCGCCGACATTTTCGTGGTGAAGCTCCGCTACCGCCTCGGCGGCTAGGAGGCATTGGCGAGCGCTCGGAGGGAGGGCGTCCCGCCCTCCATCGCGCCGCAAGGCGCGCAGAACACTCGCTGCACCACAAGGATGCGCGCCCTCGCGGGCGCGATGGAGGGCGGGACGCCCTCCCTCCAGAGGACGGCGACACTAGAGGCCAACGCATCCGCTCGCTCATTTGCGGTTTTCCTACGGCGCAAGGTCATAGGCTGCTTCGGGCCCGCAGGTCTCGCCCAGCCGACATGGAGCAGATCCCTACATCGGGTTGGAGAAGTCCTCCTCGAGCCACGCCTGCAACTCGCCGCGGTCGCGCCGGCGTGCCTCCGTGCGGCCTTCCAGGAAGTCGAAGGTCACCACTTCGTCCACGTCCAGCGCGTCGACCAGACGCGGCGACTGGGTGACGATGATCACCTGTTTGCGGCCCGCCAGCGCCTGCACCGAGTCCGCCACGACCTCGATGGCCGCCGGATGCAGGCCCAGTTCCGGCTCGTCGACCAGCACCACGTTCGGCATCAGGTCGGACGGCAGGTTCAGCAACGTCAGCAAGGCGAAGAGGCGAATAGAACCATCCGATGTGAGGTTGGTCGTGAACCGACGCTCGCTCCAGTTGGCGCGCCAGGCGAGCGTCACCTTGCCGTAGTTCTCGTCCACCTCGAACGCGCCGAAACCCGGCAGGGCACGGCGAATCTGGGCGCAGATTTCCTCGAATACCTCGGGGTCTTCCTCTTCCAGGCGCCAAAGCAGAGCCGCTAGGTTGCCGCCGTGCCGCCTGAGGCGCAGGTTGTCGTCGGCGTCCCAGCGGCGCTTGAAGTTGGATTCGTCCGAGGTGTCCTGGAACTGATAGGTGGCGCAGCTTCGGAGCAGCCGGACGATCGTCGCCGCAGTGGTGCGGTTGGCGCTCGGTTCGGCGCTTGGGTGCCCCGCATCGACGATCTGCGCTTCGTGATGGCCAGCGCCGAGATGGCGCCAGTTTGCCTCCGTGGGCAGCCCGTCGCGGCTGAAGCGAAACGCCTCTTCGATGAAGACGAAGCGGTCCGGATGCGCGTGCGAGAGGGCGAAGCGATAGTCGTTGCGGCCAACTTGCGTGCGCAGGCTTAGATCCGCCTCCAGCCGCATGGTCTCGTCCGCGCCACCAAAGAGCTGATCGTCGGCGCCGCCGTAGCGGGCCACGAACTCGCCCAGTCGGCGCGAGCGCAGCATCCAGCTCAGCATGTCGAAGAAGCGGACGAAATTGGATTTGCCGGCGCCGCTTGGGCCGACCACCACGGTCAGATCGCCGAGCTGGTCGAGTTCCACGTCGGCCAGCGAGCGGAATCCACGGATGCGGATGCGCTCTAGGCGCGCCTGAAGCTCCGTTCTCGGTGCATGGTCCTCGTTTCGAGGAGGATGTTCCGAGAGCTGCTGCGAAAATTGTTCGGACATTGGGGACTCCCTTGCATCGCTTTCACCGCATGGTGCGGAACGAGGCGCGCAATTCGCCGACAAATAGCTCCGGCTGTTCGAACGCCGCGAAATGTCCTCCCCTGTCGAGCGTGTTGTAGTGCCGCAAGTCCTTGAAGCGCCGCTCGACCCAGCGCTTCGAGGCACGAAAGATCTCCTTCGGGAACATGCTTACCCCCGACGGCACGATGATGTCGCCACCGCCGCCGCCACGCCCGAAACTCTCCCAATACAGCCGCGCCGACGATGCGCCGCAGGCATTGATCCAATACATCATCACGTTGTCGAGCAGTTCATCCCGACTCAGCACGTTCTCCGGGTGGCCTTGGCAGTCGGTCCACTGATAGAACTTCTCGACGATCCACGCCGCCTGACCGGCGGGCGAGTCGGTGAGGCCGTAGCCAAGCGTCTGCGGGCGCGTGCTCTGCTGCTTGGAATAGCCCGAATCCCAGTCCTGATAGAACTGCTGTGCCTTGATGGCGTCCTGCTCTTGCTCCGTAAGGTCGTCCATTGTGTCGCGGTCTGGCCCCACAGTCGGCATGTTGGTGTGGATGCCGGCGCAGTGTTCGGTGTCCGTCAGGCCAATGGCGACGGTGATGCCGGCGCCCCAATCGCCGCCTTGGGCAAAGTAGCTTGCGTAGCCGAGGCGCGACATGAGTTCGGCCCACGCGTGGGCAATGCGCTGCACGCCCCAGCCGGTCTTGGTCGGCTTGCCGGAGAAGCCGTAGCCGGGAATGGTGGGGATGACGAGGTGGAACGCGTCTCGGGCATCGCCGCCGTGGGCGGCGGGGTCGGACAGGGGGGCGATGACCTTCAGAAACTCGACGATGGAACCGGGCCAGCCGTGCGTGAGCACCAGGGGCTTGGCGTCGTCCTCGGGCGAGCGAACGTGCAGGAAGTGGATGTCAACGCCGTCGATGGCGGTGACGAACTGCGGCAAGGCATTGATGCGCGCCTCCACCACCCGCCAGTCGTAGCTCTCCCGCCAGTAGGCGCAAAGCTCCTGTACATAGGCGAGGGGGATGCCCTGACTCCAATCGGCAACCGTCTCGGCCTCGGGCCATCGGGTACGCGCAAGCCGCTCCTTGAGGTCCAAGAGGACGGAGTCGGGAACCTGAATCTCGAATGGCTCTATGGCATCCGTCACGACTCGCAATCCTTGTCCTACGTTCGGATCGAGCGATACAGTCTCGATGATCGTATCACGCAATGTGGGTGGCAGCGCGCCCTGACGGGCGCGTTGGCAGTTGCTGCGCAACTGCTTCTGACGTTGCGATGAAGTTGGCACGGGCGGGGCAACCCCCACCCCTACGTAGCCTCGGAAAATGCGAGAAAAGACGTAAGCGAAGCTCCGCTCAAGGAGTCTAGGCCCGCGCCTTCAGGCGTCGGCGGCGCAGCGGAAGCCGGCGTGGCCGGAGGTGGAGTGGGGCGCGTTGGCGTAGCGGGCGGCGACGCGGTAGCGCTTGCAGTAGCTGGCGTGGCAGAGATAGGAGCCGCCCTTGAGCACCTTCGCGCGACCGCGGGCGGGGCCGGAGGGGTTGTTCAGGGGCGTGTGCGAAGCCGTGGGAAGGCCGAACCAATCGGCACACCATTCCCAAACATTGCCCACCGAGTTGTAGAGGCCGTAGCCGTTGGCCGCAAAGGACTGCACGGGGGCGGTGCCGACGTACCCATCAGCACCGGTGTTGTGGTCTGGGAACCGGCCCTGCCAGATGTTGCAGCGATACGCGCCGTCCGGACGGAGTCGGTTGCCCCAAGGGAAGCGCTTGCCGGTGAGTCCGCCGCGAGCGGCGATTTCCCATTCGGCTTCGGTGGGCAGGCGTTTGCCCGCCCAGTGGCAGTAGGCCGCCGCGTCCTGCCACGAGACGTGCACGACCGGGTGGTCGGAACGGCTTTCGGTGTCTGAGCCGGGGCCTTCGGGTTGCCGCCAACACGCGCCGTCAACTGCGATCCACCAAGGCGCGGTGCGCAGGCGGCCAGCCGGCGTGCCCGTGTCGTGGCGCCGGGCCCTCCGACCTCCCCGCGCAAGCAAGCCCTTGAAGACGAACGACCAGCCGAACCTCTCGGCGTCGGTGCGGTGGCCGGTGTCCGCGACGAAGCGTGCGAACTCGGCATTGGAAACCGCAGCGCGGTCGATCAGGAACGCATCGAGCTCCACCACACGCACCGGCCCCTCACCGTCCTCGGCGATCGCATCGTCATCTTCGGAGCCGAGCTGGAAGGGGCCCGCCCCGATGCGGACCATGTTCGAGGGGGCCTGCGTTCCTGCGCCGATGCGTGGCGACCGGAGCGGCGCCGGCACCGAGCGTGCGCCAGGTGCCGGGCCGGCTACGGGGCGCTCCCTGGGGCTGGCCCCGCCGCGCCGCGGCATGCAAGACGCACAGGACACCTTAAGCCACGTCCCGGCTTCAGTCGGAGTAGCGTTCCCAGAAACGGGCGCTTCGCTCGGTGTGTCCGGCTTCCCAAGCCTCGCGGTAGCGATGCATTTCCTGCCGCAAGTCCGCAAGGATTTCCCCACATCCCGGTTCGCCGGCAAGGTTCTTGGTTTCCCACGGATCGCGCTCGATGTCGAACAGTTGCGTCTGCCTGCCGCCCTCGCGCGGCGCGTACTCGATCAGCTTGTGCGTGCGGTTCTTCACAGCTCGCTGGGAGGCGACGTAGGCGAAGTAGAGCGTCTCTCTCACGCGCTCGGCAGGATCGTTCAGAGCGTTCACGAGGCTCGTGCCCTCGACGCTGGCCGGTCGAGGCGCGCCAATGATCTCGCACAGGGTGGGAAACACGTCGAACAAATACACGTACGCGTCCCGTTGCTCGCCCTCGGGAATGCCGGGTCCCGCCAGGATCAGCGGCACGCGGACGCTGTGTTCGTAGCAGTTCTGCTTGCCCATGAGACCGTGCTGCCCCACGGCGAGGCCGTTGTCTCCAGCGAGCACGATGATGGTGTTGTCGGCTTGGCCGGATTCATCGAGCGCACCGAGCAACCGCCCGAATTCGTGATCGAGGTGGGAGATCATGGCGTAGTACTCGGCGATGTGCCGCCCGACCTCCTCGGGCGTGCGCGGGAAGCGGGCGAGCATTTCGTCGCGAATCCTGAGCGCGCCGTTGTCGAACGGATGGCCGCCGAGAAAATTGGGCGGCAACTCGACGTCTTCGGCGTCGTACATCTGCCGGAACTCCTCCGGCATCGTCCGCGGGTCGTGCGGCGCGAGCAGCGCCACATAGGCGAAGAAGGGCGTTTGTCCGTTCTGGCGGCGGACGAAATCCGCAGCGGCACCGCAGAGGATTTCGCTCGAGTGCTGCCCGGCGTGGATGTGGTCGCAGTCGCGCCAGGAAACCTCGTTGTTGCCGAATGCCGGCGGATCGGCGATGAAGGGCAGCCGGGTGTCGTAGCGCCCACTCGGATCGTAGTTGTATGCCGGGACGTTCCAATGGTCCGCCATGCCGCCGAAGTAGATTTCGGCGCCGTCGTCGAACGAACGATTGAACGACTCGCGCCCGTTGTGCCACTTGCCGCACCCCCAGGTGCGATACCCCTGATCCCGCAGCACCTCCCCAAGCATGGTGTGTTCGTCGGGGATGGTCTCGCCGGAATCCTTCAGGTGGAAGAGCGTCCTGCCGGTGTGCAACATGGCGCGACTCGGCATGCAGATCGCGCCGTGGGTGCCGCAGGGGATATGTGCGTGTGTAAACGTCGTCCCCCGCGCCACCAGCCGATCCAGATTCGGCGTCGAAATCGCCGAGGAGGTCGCATTCGTCCCGAGCGAGCGAATCGTGTCAAAGCGCTGGTCATCGGTGAAAACGAGAAGGATGTTGGGCTTGCTCATGGGACAGCGGCTCTCGTGCGGCACAGTCGGATGGGCAGAAACCTAGCACATGCGGTCTGCCGGGGCAGGGCGACGCATGCGTCGCCCTTCTCGGGCGGCCATCTCAGGCGCTAGCGCGGACTAGCGCCTCTGCACAGCCTGCACCCGCCCCCCCTCCGAGAAACGGCGAGGAACGCCGTTTCTCGACTCCCCCGCGAGGGGGGAGTGACAGGAAGGCCCCCCACAACGGTGGTGGCGCGCACTTTCCTGTCACTCCCCCCTCGCGGGGGAGTCGAGAAAAGCGTCCCCGCTTTTCTCGGAGGGGGGGCCGCCGACCCAACGCCCGTACGCCACAATCTCCGAACGAAGCCCCTCCTGTCACTCCCATTCGCGCCATCGCCCTTTTCTACGACGCAGCCTCCTAGCCTGTAGCTAATGCACGGCCAGGCGGTCCAGCAGGCCCGAGGCTCGCTCAGTCTTGCGGGCGATTGCTGCGCGGATGGCGAGGGGGTCGCCGTGGATGGTGACCTTTTGGCGGGCGCGGGTCAGGGCGGTGTAGAGGAGTTCTCGGGTATTGACACGGGACTCGGCCAGGCCGGGGATGAAGGCGACCTCGTCGTATTCGGAACCTTGCGCACGGTGGACGGTCAGGGCGAAGAAGCTCTCGTGTTCGGGGAGGCGGGCCGGAGCGACCAGGAACCGGTCCGCCGCGCTGACGGGGGTTAGGTCGGGGAACCAGACTCGGCGAAGACCGTCCTGGCCCTCGACGACGATCCCAGTGTCGCCGTTGGAGAGGCCGGTGGGGCGATCGTTGCGGGTGATGATGATGGGGCGGCCGATGTAGAACTCATCGCCCGCTCGAATCAGGCCCAAGTCACGCAGGCAGCGCTCGACCACGGCGTTGAAGCGGTCCACGCCAAAGGCGCCGGTGCGGTGGGCACAGAGGACTCGGCGGGAGGGGAAGGACGCGTCTTCGCCGCGACGGATGGCCTCCATCACCGGAACGCAGTCTTCGAGCGCGTAGGCCTCGGCGAAGGCTGCGAAATCGTCCTCCGCCAGCGGGACTTGGGTGACCGCCGAATCCGTTCCGTCCTCGAGACTCGCGATCGCGGCCTGTGCATTTCCTTCCACCACGGCGGTCGCCAAGCGACCGATGCCGCCGTCTTGGGCGAAGCGATGGCTCGTCGTCAGCCGAACCAGCGAATCGCCGAGCGCGGATTCGCCGGACTCGCCCGCCCCGCAAAGGTCGCTGAAGACCGAGCCTGGCGCCACCGACGAGAGCTGTGCCGCATCGCCGAGCAAGATCAAGCGAGCCGTTTCTGGAAGCTCCGCCAGGAGCCTTGCCATCAGCTTGAGGTCGAGCATGGAACATTCATCGACGATGAGCGTGTCCAAACGCACAAGGCGGCCCCGACCGAGCAGCGAGTGCGCCGTGCTCGCGGCGGGCACGAACTCTGCGAGTTTCGGAACCAAGGCAATCAAATCCTCCATCTGCCACGCCACCGACTCCTGCAAGCGCGTTGCCGCCTTGCCGGTGGGAGTTGCGAGGCCGATGCGGCGCGGGTCGGAAAGGCCGAGTTCCACCAGCAACGCGATGAGTCGGGCTGCCATGGTGGTCTTGCCGGTGCCGGGACCGCCGGTGACGATGCAGACCTTGCCGCCGGTCGCCGCCCTTGCGGCACTGCCGAATTCCTCGCCGGCGTCCGGGAACATTCGCGCAATGGTGTTCTCAAGCGTCGCTGGCTCCCTCAGCAAGGCACTGCCGGCGGAGGACTTGAGGCGTTCGGCCACGCGCCGCTCTGCCTCGAAGACGCGGTGCAGATAGAGCCGGTCGCCGTCCAAGACCAAGGGACGTCGTTCGCCACCTTTGGTCTCGATTGGCGGAATCGACGTTTCCACGACGCCGCTGGCGTTCAGCTCCGAGTGCAACTCGGCAAGTGGCGGCAGCCGAACATCGGCAACGGGGCTGGTGGCTTCGTCGTTGGCTGACGCGCCGGCGCCCGACAGCCAATCGGCAATTCGTGCGACCGGCTGCCCGGCACAGCCGGCGAGCGGCAAACAGGTGTGTCCGACGCGATGCCTAGCGCTCGCCACCGCTGCCGTCAGCGCCACGCTCGTCGATGCGCCGAGTTCCTCCAAGAGGAGGGCGAAATGGCGGTCGATGTCGGCCAGATAGCCGGCATCGCGCAACCGATCCAAACCCGATGTATTCACGGCTTCCCTCGGACGACTGTTTCAACCGATGGCATCGCCGGCTCCGGCAAGGCACGCGTCGATGGACTCGATGCACTCGCGCTTCGGCAGATCGTGGAAGACGCCGTAGCCTGGCAATCGGGGGCGCATGGCGCGCAGGAAGAGGTAGAGCGCGCCGCCCATGTGGCGGTCGTAGGCGTAGTCTGGCAGGCGCAGTTGCAGCATTCGGTGCAGTGCCGTCAGATACAAGAGGTACTGCAGGTGGTAGCCGTGGTGGTGCATGGCCGCGGCCAAGGTTTCCGGGGAATAGTCCGCGAGCTCCTCGCCGAGCCAGTTTGACTTGTAGTCGATGACGTACCAGCGTCCGTCGTGGCAGGCGACCAGGTCGATGAAGCCTTGCAGGAAGCCTTCCACCTTGGGCAGGGCTTGGCCCGTGAAGGGGTGGGGATAACCATGCGCCGCAAGGCACTCGCCGAGCTGGCGGCGATCGAGTTCCTTGGCTGGCAGGCGGAACTCCATCTCCGGGATGGGCCGTTCGAGGTCGCTCAAACGGAAGCTCGGGCCATCGGACTCGCCGAGCGGCGCCTGCCAAGCGTTGTCAACGATTCTGCTCGCCACGGACGCCCACTCCTCGCCGATGCGCCAACGTCGCAGCGCACGGCGGACTTCCGCGTCCGGGTCACGTTCCGGATCAAGCCGCACTTCCAAGATGCCGTGCAGGCAATCACCGGCCCGTGGCCCGCGGGGAAAGGCGAAAGCATCGGCGGCGTCGTCGGGCGTCAACTCGGGATCGACCCTGCCTAGATCGAGCGTGCGACTCACCCGTGACTCGCTGACCTCGTCGCCGTCACCCGCCGATTCCTCGGACTGATCGTGGTCCGCCACCTCCACGTCGTCATGTTCGGTTGCGGAAACTGCGGCCCCAGCCTGCGCGGCAAGAGCCGAGTAGCTGGTCATCTGGCGAATCCGCGCCAGTTCTCGCCTTAGCTGACGGGCACGCAGCGTCGGCGCGGGACTAGCCTCTGCACCTGTGCTCACCGGGCGTTGCGGCACGTCCTGCACCGCAATATCGTCGTGCTCTCCGGCCCACGCCGAAAGCTCGGCTTGCCAAGCGTCTTTCCTGAATAGATCGCGCACATGATGAGCCGAGCTCTTGTACGCCACGTCCGGTTCTTCGCCCTCGGCGTCGCCACCGAAAACGAGCCAGGCTGGCGATGCGTACTGGGCGTCGGGTGCGGGCGTCCAAGTGATCACGCAGCGATGCTGCGCTCGCGTCGCCGCGACGTAGAAGAGCCGCAGTTCGTCGGCTTGATCCTCGACCGCCTCCCTGAGCCTGGTGTCGTCGGATGGATCGAGATCGAGAATCGTGGGGTAGTCCTCTTCGGCGCGGTCGTGGTATTCCGCCGACGGCGCGTCACTGCGCGTGCGCGGCTGCAGTCGGTACCACGCGAAGGGCAGGAAGACGATGGGAAACTCCAGCCCCTTGCTGCGATGCATGGTGATGATGCGAACCAGGTCGTCGTCGCTCTCGAGCCGCAGTTGGGTGGCCTCGTCGCCGCGTTGTTCCGGGTCCTGGCGTCCGAACCACTCCACCAGGCCCGCCGGCGCCAAACGCTCCCGCGACTCCGCCTCGCGCAGCAGGTCCGCCAAGTGCAGAACATTAGTGAGCCGGCGCAAGCCGCCGTCTGCCGCCAGCAAATGCCGGGCGCCGTCGATGTCCGGGTCGAACAGAAGGTGACGAACCAGGGTGGCGATTCCGCTCTGCGTCCACATGCGTCGCCAGGACGCGGCTCGCTCGTGCCAAAGGCTCCAGCGTCGGTCGTCGTCTTGCAGCTCGGCCACCTCCCCAAGGCCGAATCCGAACAGCTCCGAAGCGAGCGCGCCACGCAGACGAGCGGAAGCCGCAAACGACGATTCGTCCGCCAACGCTGCCAGCAGACGGTGCAGGTCCGTCGCCTCGGCCGTGGCGAAGACGCTGGTGTCGTCCATCTCGACGCATTGCACGCCAACGCCTCGCAGCGCCTGCGCCATCTTCTGGCCTTGGTCCGTCGTGCGCACGAGCACGGCAATGTCGGCGCCAGTCACCGGGTGACCACGCAAAGTCGCACCGCCGCGGAGCAGTTCAGCGACTTCGTTCGCCGCGTGCTTCGCCGCCAGCGCCGCCACTTCATTCTTGCGCGGCCTGGCATCGCCGAACAGCGGCAGCAGGCGAATCTGTAGCGGCGCCGCGTCCATCGTCTCGGCAAGCGCGAGTTCTAGGGTCTGGTCGCCGGCGGCCTGTACCGGCTCGTGCTCGATCTCGGGAAGCAGAAACGGGCTCTCGCGGCTGAACAGGGCGTTGACGGCGCGCACGAGCCCGGGAGTGGAGCGGTAGTTTCGCGCCAGCGGCAGCTTGTGCTCGATCCTGCGCGATGCCTTGATGTATGCGAACACGTCGGCACCGCGAAAGCGGTAGATGGACTGCTTCGGATCGCCCACCACCATGAGGTCGGTGTCCTCGGCGTCGGTCGGGTAGATGCGCTCGAAGATGTGCGCCTGCAACCGGTCCGTGTCCTGAAACTCGTCGATCAGGGCACGCGGATAGCGCTGGCGGATGCGTTCTGCGAGCAGGTCGCCGCCTGGTGCCGTGAGGGCGCGGTGCAGTTCCGTGAGGAGGTCGTTGAAACTCAGGCGACGGTCTTCCCAGGCACGACGGGAGAGGCGCGTTCGGGCATCTTCCAGCACGCGACGACGCTGCACGCGCAGCCAAGCCGTGCTGAGTTCCTCGACCGCCCTCGCGGCACTGCCCAACTCCTCGAAGTCACGGGCCAAGGGGCCTTCGGGCAATACCTCACCCCTGCGCAGGATGTTGGCGAGATTCGACGGCGCCAGGTACATGGCGGTGGCCAGGCTCAGCTCCCCGGCAACAGAGTCGAAGACGGCTCGGGCTTCGTTCCAGGCGTTGCGGATCTTGTTGCGGCTGTTTGCATACCAGCGGAGCCCCTGGGCGGATTCGACATAGGCGGCGCCGTGGCTCCGCCATGTCGCTCTGGTTGCTTCGGTCTGTTGCTGCCAGCGCTCGAATGCGGCGCGGAAGCGCTCCTCGAAGTCGGCACCCAAGTCCGGCGCGCCCCGAACTTCCGATTCCGGGTTCGCAAGCCGGCGCCCGGTCCACTTGGCGAGTTCTTCCGGCGTGAAGTCGCTGGCCCTCGCGATTTCGAGCAGTGGCGCCTGCGCCTCGACCATGTGGATGCGCCAGAAATCCTTCACGGCGGCCTTCACTTCAAGCGCATCGACACCGCCGAGTTCGAAGCCGAAGGGGAGGGCACCATCGAAAGCGAACTCCGTGAGGGCACGCTGGCAGAAGGAATGGATGGTGGCGACGTTGGCGCGGTCGAAATCCTGCAACGCTCGGGCAATGCGGGTGTGGGCCGTGGCACTGTCGATGCCGACGGCGCGCCAGCGTTCGAGCAGTGATTTGGCTTGACTCTCCGCGCTTTCCGCATCAACGGCGCGCAGGCAAGTGGAAGTCGCCACCAAGGTACGGCGGAGACGGTCTCGCAGTTCGCCGGTGGCGGCGTTGGTAAAGGTCACGACCAGCAGTTCGTCGATGGTGTGCTCGGTCTCGACGAGGAGCCGGGCCACTAGCGTGGTGAGGGCATAGGTCTTGCCGGTGCCGGCGCTGGCCTGGATGAGCAAATGCCCACGCAAGGGGACGTTGAACGGGTCTTCGCGGCCCGCGCTCACGCCAGACTCTCCGCGAGGGGGCCAAGCAACGTGTCGGCTAGATTCTGAAAGCCCTCCGTCTCGGGCCCTTGCGGGCAAAGCAAGCGGAGGTAGTGGTCCTCGCTTTCAGGCCAGTTGCCGTCGGCCCAAGCGCCCCAGGCCTTGTTTGCGTCCTGTGTCTCGGCCCACGCCCAAGAGGCCTTTGGGAACAGCGGCAAAGGTGCCGAAGTGCCATCGCGCCAAGCGTCGATCCAGTTTCCGAGCATCCTCGCTGCTTCGCCGGGTTCGGGCCCTGCGAAAGTCTCCTCCTGCGCCGCGTTGGTGACGCCCACAACGTGCGCCGTGATGCGCGTGCCGGTGGCGCATGTGAGGGCCAGAAGGCGCAGCCAGACTTCGATGCGGTCCTTCTCGCGGATGCGCCCGATCCGCCACCAGAGGAGGCTCGCGGGCGAGGAAAGGAATCCCGCCACCTCGCCGGTAACCCGAATGCCCTGCACGTCGATGTCCACAAGCGTTGCCGGGGCGTCCTGATTTTCTGCATAGGGAACAAGCGCCTGACGCAGCGTCGCCACCTGCACGGCGCCGCGACGATGCTCGACAGCGCCGAGATTGCCAGGCGGAAGGAGCCCACGCGCTCGCACCAACCACTCGGCATCTTCTTCGCCCAGTTCTTCGCGCAGCAAGTCGAACAGGCCGTCCTTGAGCTGCCATTGCTCGAGGTAGTTGAGCTCGAGGGGTTCCTCGTCCTTGGCCGGATCCTCGTCCTCGATCTCCAGGCGCAGTCCAAGCCGAGTCTGCGCGAAGTGCTTGGCGGGATGCGCCGCGAAGCGGATCAGCTCGGTGAGTTCGACTTCGCCTTCGATGCGCTCTGGCGGTGGCAGCGTGCCGTGCAGTCGCTGCTCGGCAACGGTTGCTGCGGCTCGGTGCCGAACCGCAGCCGCGGCGAGCGCCATGGGCGCCGAGTAGCTGAAATGGACCTCGCTCGAATGGCTGCCGGTGATCGGTTCCTCGGCTGCATCGAAATACTTGCGGTTGAACGGTTGCAGGGGGTGGCGGAGGGCAACTTTGTCGTCCGCAAAGCGGCGGGTGAGATAGTCCACCAGCTCGCTCACCACCACGGACGGCGGAATGTTGGAGTCCTCGCGCAGTTCCCGGCCCGTGTAGGTCACGAGGAACGCCTTTCTTGCCGAGAGAAGGGCCGTGAGGAAGGCGAGCCGGTCTTCGTCGCGCAGGTCGCGGTCGCCGGGGCGGCGCGAGTCCGCGGCAACGATGTCAAAGGACGGCGGCGCGTGGTGGCGGGGAAAGGCACCGTCATTCATGCCGACTGTGCAAACGACCTTCGCTGGGAAGACCTGTCCGGCACCGAGCGGCGCCACCGTGACGCCATCGGCGAGCCTCGCCACGGCGCGGGAACTCGCTGCGCCCAACTCGTAGAGCGCCTCCCGCACCACGGAGAATGCAATGGCACCGTCGATGCCGGCGATCTGCCACTCCTCCTCCAAATCCTCGATCAACCGCGCCACCGTGTCCGCTTCCCTGGCCACCTCCGGCATCAAGTGTTCGGTGGCGAAGAAGGGCTTCAGCACGGCTTCGCGCAACCGCTGTGCCCACTCGCTCGGCGTCAAGATCTCTTCGGCCATGGCGCTGAGGCCAAACGCAAGCTCGGCGTAGCGGGCGAAGTGGCCAAGGCGCTCGTAGCGATCAGGGCCGTCGTTGCCGAAGCGATCCAAATCACACGAGGCGAAGTCCCCGAACCGGTCGGCGGAGCCGGCGAGGGCATAGCCGAGCAACAGCCGATTGAGTCCGTGCTGCCATGTGTGACGGCTTGACGAGGGGACATCGTGTTTGCCGACGCCCCAGTGAATGCCTGCATTGGCGATCCAGCCGCGGATCTCCGGCAAGTCGGTCTCGCGGATGTTGAAGCGAGACGCGACGGAAGAGGCCCTGAGCGGCGCCATCACGAAACTCACGGGGTAACGCGAGCCTGGCAAGGCCAACAGATCAAGGAAAGCTCGCACCGCTGCGCCGTCGCGGCGGCGGAGACGGCCGATGTTGAACGGGATGGTGCCGCTCGAGTCAAACACCGCCTCGATGGCGGGGGCGTATTCGTCCATGTTCGGCGTCAGCACGAGGACATCCGCCGGCTGGATGTCCTCGTGCGCGTCGAACAGGCCCAGCAGCCGGTCGTGCAGCACTTCAGCCTCGCGGGTGGCGGAGTGGCAGACGTGAATCTGGATGGAGTCGTCCTTGGGGACATCGGGCGCGGTGGCCTCGGTGGACAGGCGAAGGTCGAGGATGTCCTGTTGGACGCGCGCGAGGCGGCCGCTGGTTGCGGGTTCCGAGTAGGTTTCATCGGGCGCACCGAGCCCGAGATCGTCCGCAAGCAATGCCTGCATGTCGCGAGCCCCGCGTCCCCAGGCGGCCAGCAGTTCGTTGCCTTCACTGACGTAGGGCGCCGGCTCGGTGCCGCGTCGCAGTTCCCGGCGCGAGCGCGTGTCGGCCCAGAACTCTCGGCAAGGGCTTAGCTGGAACAGGTGAATGTCGTGGTCAGCCGCCGCCATGCGGAGCACGGAAAGGTAGGAGGGGGACAGCGAGTCAACTCCGAAGAAGCTAACTCTCGTAGGCGTGACCTTGGTGGTCACCCGCGTTAGATTTTCCTTTAATTGTCCTTCATAAGAATTTGTATTTCTTTCCTTTAATTCACGGATTGGTGAATCGAATAGCTCCCGCTGCACAGGAGCGGCGGTGCGCTCCGCCCGCACTCCACGCTCGAACGCATCCACGGCATCCACCCAATGCCGACCAACACCGGACGCAACCAGTTTGCGCCAAACCTGCGCCTGCCAATGCGACGCCTCGCCACGCTGCCAAGCCCGAATCCACTCCGGCCGATACAGCAGGCAGCGG
>JAPPDJ010000178.1 GCA_028824555.1 Gammaproteobacteria bacterium
CTCCGAGAAAAGCGAGGACGCTTTTCTCGACTCCCCCTCGAGGGGGGAGTGACGGGTTGGGGCTTTGTTTGGCGTTGGGGGTGCCTGGGGGAGCGCCTATGCTCTTGGGGCGATGGAGACTTGGCCGACAGCGATGCTGCGTTGGGGGTGGCGAGGGCGGTTTGCCTTGGCGATGGCGGGTGGCGTCGCCGTGCTCGCGGCGCAGCCGGACCCCGCGCTGCTGTTGCCACCGCATTTGGTCGAGCCGGTGGCGGCGGTTTGGGCGGATGAACGCGAAGGGCTCGCGAGCGGCGATGCCACCGTGCGGGCGGCGGCGAATGGGCGGCTGGCGATGTTTCACCATGCCCAGCAGTTGCTGGTGGAAGCCGAACGCCTGTACAGCGAAGCGATAGCCGACGCCCGGTTGGCCGCCGGTGGCGAAGCGACGGACATCGCAGGGGCGTTTCGCTGGCACTACCTTCGCGGCGTTGTGCGTCGCGATCGCGGGCAGCTCGATGGCGCGGCCCAGGACTTCCGTGCCGCGCTCGAAATCGACCCCGCACATGCACCGTCGCATTACCGGCTTGGCACGCTACTGCTGGACCGTGGTGACGCGGGAGGCGCAGCCACCCACTTGCGGCGAGCTCTTGCCGCCGATGCCAACTCCGCTGCGGCCCTTGAAGCGCTGGCGGACGCCGCGATCGCAACGCAAGAGTGGGCGGAGGCGCGCGGTCTTCTCGAACGGGCATGGCAGGCCGAGCCTGCGGGCCGGCTTGCCTACAAGCGCGCCATCGTCGAACGGCGTCTCGGCAATGACCAAACTGCCGAGCGTTGGCTTGCCCGGCGGGGCCGGGATGCGCCGACGGTGCACGACCCGCTCCTGCTCGAAGTCGCCGCCCTCAGCCTGAACCCCCGCTTTTATATAGAGGCGGCGGCGAACGCGGAAGCGCGGGGCGAGGTGGACGCAGCCCTTGCCGCCTACACCGAGGCCACATCCCTTGCCCCGAACGACGCAAGCGTTGGGCTCGCGCTTGCTCGGGCCCTCGTGCGGCACGGTCGGCCCGCGGCGGCGCTTGAAGAAAGCCGACGCATCTTGTCGCTAGACGGCTCGCCGGCGAGAGCCTTGCACGCCAGCCTCGCCATGCAGCAAGGGGAACATGCGGAGGCGGAGCGCAGCTATGCCGAACTCGCGCAGGCAGAACCGGAGCAGGCAAGCCACCTTTACTGGCTAGCGATGTCGCGGCTGGCGCAGGGGGCGTGCGCCGAGGCCCGCGCCCCGCTCGCCGAGGCGCTGCGCCTCGCGCCGGCTTCCGGCGAAGCGCACTTGGTGGCGGCGCGCACCGAGGCCCTCTGCGGCGATGCCGATGCGGCCTTGGTCCGCGCCCGCGCATTGCTGCGTGTGCGCGACGATGCTGACACGCGTTTGACGCTGGCGCTCGCGTTAATCGCGTCCGATCCCCTGGAAGCAAGGCGCATCGCCACCGACCACTCGGGCGACGAGGACGCACGCCTGATCCTCGCTGCATTGGTGTCGGAGACGACACCGGCGCGACCGTTCGCCGCGGGTTCCATGTGGTGGCAGCCGCCGCTTCCGTAGCGTCAGCAGCAGGCCCCTGGGGCGAGTGCGTCCTGCCCTCGCAGGCACCGCACGGGAGCCAGGGAGTCTGGGTTAAGGCACTTGGCGCAAGTCCCCGAACCGTGCCTGTGTGGCGGACGCCCTCGCCCCCAAGGACCTGGTCCGATGCCGCCGCCCGAGGGCGTCCCAACGCCTCAGAGTGAAAATGTTGCAGATTTGTCACAAATTGTTGTAGAGCGCCTTGACAAGTGGCAATTGGGCGCGTAAAAGCGCCTGTGTCGGGGAAGGACCGACCGCACCGGCGCATGCCGTGGCCGACTTTTTTGCAGTTCCGGTTGCTACCGGATTTGCGCAAGAGTCGGCACCGGCGCGAGCGGCGCGAGAAGCTAACCCAAGGAAATCGAGGGGAAACGGTTTCATGAAATGGCTTAAGCACTCACTGCGGCTGTCGACCGCACTCATGCTCGCGTTTAGCGTCGTGAATGCGCAGGCGGCCGAAGAGGACGAAAGCGACGAGGAGGAGGACGAGGACGTCGAGGAGATGGTCGTAACCGGGTCTTACATCCGGCGCGACAACTTCGACTTGCCATCGCCTCGCGACATCGTCGACGCGGTCGACCTCTCTCTGTCGGGAACGTCCGACCTCGGGGACATCGTCTTCGACCAGACGTTCCAGATCGGTGTGAACGCCCAAACGGCAACCACCGAGTTCCACGGTGCCGACGACCAGCAATTCCAGCAGGGCGCGGAAACGTGGGCCAACCTTCGCGGCCTCGGCACGCGAGCGACGATGACGATGATGGACGGGCACCGCGTGCCTGCCAGTGTCACCGGCATCGGCTCGTCCACGCGGCGCGCAGGTTCGGACCTCAACAACATGTATCCCGGCATCGCCATTGGCCGCATCGAGACGATTCTCGACGGCGCCTCGGCGCTGTACGGCGCATCGGCAGTGTCCGGCGTCATCAACCTGGTGCCGCGCAAGGACTTCGACGGCCTGATGGTGAACTACGAGTATTCGCAGCCCATCGAAAACGGCACGCCGGCCAAGCGCATGGGGCTCCTTGCGGGTGCACAGGGCGATCGCACCAGCATCATCTTCGCCTTGGAGATTCGTGACCAGGCGCGGATGAAGCAGACGGACCGCCCGGACTACGTCATCAGCTCGGCGAACTGGACGGGGCAGTACCTGCATCCGTATCAGGAACGTCCCTGGGCGCATCCCGGCGAGTACCTGATCCCGCACCGCGGCTCGAGCGGCGAGCTTTCGCCGAACGCCTCGGTGGACGCGATCTGGTATCGCCTGCCCGACGCGCAGCGTTGGGGCTGGGGCAACACCGGCGGCTGGCTGGCAGAACGCTACTCACCGACGCGCAGCGACCAATCGAACTCGATTCCCGCAGCGGGCCCGGCTGGCGGCGTCTTCTCGCCGGTTTATGACATCAACGACCCCGGCGTCGTGCCGATCCACTTCATGGGTTCGCGCAAGGGCGGTCGGGGCGCATGGCGCGGCCCGCAGCTCAGCGACAACCTGCTGCCCTACGGCGGCTACAACGACGCCGACCAGTCGGGCGGCATCTGGACGGCCTTCCGGCAAGACCCAGGTTGTGGCTACGCCTTCGGTGGCGGCAACGACTACACGCCGTTCCGTCCGCCGCTGCCACCGGATGACCCGCGCCGCGACGACATTCGTAGCGGCAAGGGCGGCGTGCTGCCATATCCGGAACTGGCCGACCATCCGTTCACCACGATCAGTGGCTGGGACAACTCCGAGCAGAACCTCGGCTACACCGACAACCAGTTGCCGAGCAACTACCTGAACGGCTTCATGGTGGGCGAGCTCGATGGCTGGTCCGCATGGAACGGCCAGGAAGGCTATCCGGCTGGTGAGCCGCAGGACTGCCGCGCATCCATCGGCGACCAGGCCGACATCCGCGAGGAGCGCAACCAAGAATCGGCGATGACCTACTTCGAGCACGAGTTCAACGACTACGTGAAGGTACGTGGTGAGTTGGTGACTTCGCGGCTCGACTTCAACACGCGCAACTACTCGGTTCGTCTCGACGACTGGAACTCCCGCGCTTCCAACGGCCCGACGGCGGCCATGGTGGTCGGCTCCAACCCCGGCAACCCCTTCCGCGCCTACGCGGACGGTTCGAGCGCGTGCGACTACCTCGCCCTCGACGGTTGCGACGAGTGGAACGATCGCTGGGCGCAGCGTGAGGAATGGGTTCGGACGATGTTCTCCGCCGATGCTGGCGGTGCCGCCGACACCTTCCTCGAGCGCGGCATCCATGCAGACTCGTACCTGAACTACGACGACCGCAACGGCAACGGCCGCTACGACTACCTCGAAGAGCCGGGCGAGATGATGCTGTTTGCGCAAGACGCCAACGGCGACGGCATTCCCGACCGAACCACCGGTGTTGACGCGGACGGCGACGGCATCCCCGATGCCGACTACGGCCTGACGCGGAACCCCGAGTATCGGGTCGTGCTGCTCTCCGACACCATGGACATGGACGGCGACGGCATTCCCGACCGCTTCGACCCGGACACGCTCGGCAACGGCGGTGTTCGCCTGTTCGAGGACGTGCGTGCCTGGCATGACAACAACATCACGCCGAAGCAGCCCTACAACAACAACATCCCCTGGCTGAACGACGACATGACCTGGAAGGATCGCACCACGATCGACAACTTCCGGCTCCGTCTCGGCATGGAAGTTGACATTCCGGACACCGACTGGATCGTGGACGCAGACTGGATCTGGCAGATCAGCCGCAAGACGGACGATCGCATGGAAGCCGCATGGCCCATGACGATTGCCGCACTTCGCTGTCAGGCAGGTCCCTTCGGCGATCAGTGCTGGAACCCCTTCAGCACGGCGTGGCTCGCGACCACCGAAGACGGCGAACTCCAGCCTGCATGGCGGGATCCGAACGCCCCTGAGGTGAACACGGAGGAGGAGAACCGCTTCGCCGGCATCCACCTCTCGCAGATGCAGCGCACGATCGGCATGCACATCATCGACTTGGTGGCCAACAACAGCTCGATCTACGACCTGCCTTGGAACGACCAGCCGGTCGGCATCGCGGCAGGCATCCACTGGCGGCAGGAGTCGGAAGAGTTCCGTCCTGACGCAATGGGTGCAGTTGGTCTCGGCATCGGCACGGCAGACTTCGACCCCTGGTCGGGCAACACCTCCATCAACTACCAGTTGACGGAAGAAGAAACCCGCGCGGTCTTCGTCGAATTCTCGCTGCCGCTGGTGGACCACGACTTCTGGGGCCAGATGGAAGCCCAGGTCGCGGCTCGCTACGCGGAGTTCGAAGCTCGCGGTGGCTACAGCACTGCTGGCAGCAAGGTGAACTTCGACACCGTGATTCCGAAGCTGGCGATTCGCTACCAGCCGCTTGACTTCCTCGCGCTGCGCGCAAGCCTCACGCAAGGCTACGTGCTGCCTGGGATGTTCCAGCTCTTCAACCCCTCGATCGCACAGTCAGGCAGCTACTCAAGCTCCGTGCGGAGCCTGTCCGACTACATCTGCGACAACATGCCTGAACTGGCTGCTTGCGCGGATGCCGGCGATGGCGGCGTTGTTCCCAACGTGCTGACGCCGGACTCGGAGGCGCCGGAGCTCGATGCAGAGGTTTCCGACCTCTACAACTTCGGCCTCTCGCTGCAGTTCCTGGACGGCGACCTGAACTTCGACGTGGACTACACCACGGTGGACTTCAACGGTCGGGTTGACCGCTTTGCGGCCAGCTCCAACATCAGCGCGGCGGGCATCGGCTTCACGCAGCACGCCCGCGCGATGTGCCCGGGCACGGAGCTCGACTACGACAACGAACAGCGCACCGACCGCTCGAACGTGGGTGAGTACCTCGCCAACACGTCGGCGTCTGAGCTGGAGTGTCGTCGTCAGGCGGCGATCTCGTGGGTACAAGACCACGAGACGGGCGTAGCCGGAAGCGCCATCATTCGCGGGGGCATCGACGGCCTGCAACTCGAGCAGGTTGACTCCCCGTGGACGAACCAAGGCGAGCAGACCACCACCAGCATCATCTGGGGTGCTCGGTATCGCTTCGAGGCGGAGTCCATCCCCTACATCGGCGGCGACTACGGCAGCTTCGCGCTGTCCATGAGCGCGACGCAGATGGTGGAGATGAGCATCGTCCGGTTCACCGCCGACAGCGGCCACGCCTACGGCGGCATCCGCGTCGATGGCGTCGGCAACCGCAACAACGGTGTGCACTACATCCGCAGCCTGAACGAGCTGTTCTGGAGCCTGCCGGCAACGCCGGAGTGGCGCGTCAATGCGAACGTGCGCTGGTTCTACGGCGATCACATCGCCCAGTTCGGCGTCCGCTGGCACTCTAGCCTGCGCGACGTGATGGCCTCTTGGGATGAGGTGTTGAACGACGAACGCGGGTTTGACTTGAGTGGCACTTGGGTGAACGGTCAGCCGCGCGCCGGTGAAGGCACCGACGGTGCCGAGGTCGTAACGCTTGCCGAAGACAAGGTTTGCGCCGACCAAGACCGCAACCCGTACTGCCGCATCGACTCGCGTCACTATTGGGATGCCAGCTACACGTACACCCGGCCCGACATCATGGGCTTCGGTTACGCGTCGCTGAACCTCTCGATGCGCAACATCTTCAACGCCAACCCCGACCCGATGCCTTCGGGCGTCGGCTACGACACCTACGTCGACAACATCATGGGACGCATCGCATTCATGCGCCTCACGGTGGGCTTCTAATCGAAGCTGTCTGACGTAGCGGAGGGTATATAGGTCAGGCCGGATTCGATGCCGCAAAGCAGCGCATCCGGCCGCTTTCCCTCCCGTCGTTTCCTTTCCCAGGCTCGGCGAAGGTATCCCCTTCGCCGAGCCTTTTTCTTTTCTGGCCTCTGCTTCGCGTTCACAGGTGTTTCGCTGACGAACGCATGGGGTGACGCGTGTGCCTCCGTGCCCGAAGCGGAGCGAGCCGTGTGCGAGCTTCAGGCGCGTTGCGTCGGAATCGAGGACGCCGAGCAACGGCAGGAGTGCTTGGCTGCCGCCGAGACCCTGCGCCGGACGCTCGCTGTTCCCGAGGCTTTGGAAACCGAGCCGATCCGTGCGGTCGAAGCACCGAAAGCCGTGTCTGATGCCGAAGTCGAGGCAGAACCACGTCGTGGCATTTGGGGCCGGGTGACGGGCCTACTCAAGCGTGACCGACCTCAGCCGGCCAACGTTCCCGCACCGCTTCCGGCACAGACTGCTGACCAGGCGGCCGAGCCTGACGAGCCCATCAGCGAAACCACGATCGATCCCGACGAACCCACACTCAGCGAAGTGGCGATCACCCGAACCACGGTAGATCGCACGGTGCTGGAAATCCCCTCGCACTTCACCGGCGAGGTGACGGCCCAGCGCAAGCTAGTGCGTGACCGCCAGTTGATCGCCGTGGACGACCGAGTCCTCTTCGAGGGCGACGTCTGGCGCGAGAGCAAGATCCGCAAAGGCGACCGAGTCGAGGTGCAAAAGGTCTCAAGCCTCTTCGGCGAGCGCTACCGCATCATCGGCCCCTCCAAGCGCGCCGTAACCGCCAACCGCATCCGCTGCGAACGCGTCGAACTCAACACCGACGACCGCCGCAAGTGCTCCCTCCTGCCCGACGGCTAACCCCACATACCCCCAGCCCTTTGCCAATGAATGCGAACGGCCTCGTAGGGGCGGGGCTTGTCCCCGCCCGTCTTGAATGCACCGACGGACTCGGCACGGGCCTCGTAG
>JAPPDJ010000011.1 GCA_028824555.1 Gammaproteobacteria bacterium
CCCCTACACTTCCCTGCAAGCGCGCGTCCCCTTGGCGGCCCCCCCACCGAGAAAGGCCGAGGACGGCCTTTCTCGACTCCCCCGCGAGGGGGGAGTGACGGGATGTGGGAACAGCACGACTTGGCCGCCTAGACCTTCCACCCCTCGATGTCGAGGTCGTCTGGGAGGGGGATGAAGAACATCCGCACCGGGCCTTGGATGACCTCGCTCGTGTGCCCCTTGCCTTCTACCGTGTCCGGCATGAAGACCTCGCCCGGGCCCCAGCGCCGCCGTTCGCCGCCCGTGATGCCGATTTCCCAGATGCCTTGCATCATCACGCAGATTTGGCGGCAGGGGGCGTTGTGCCAGCCCTGGAACATGCCAATCGGGGCCTCGAACACGCGCACCGCTGGCGAGGCGAAGGTGTCCGAGAACGTGAGGGCGTTGCCGAAGCCGTCGGTGGAGGCGTTCTCGACCGGGAGGTCCACCTCGTCGAAGGCGGAGTTGCCGTTCGCAAGGGTGTAGAAGCGGGTGATTCGCATGGGTGCCTCCGCTCAGCCCGCCTCGTCGGTGGTGCCGGCATTCGGGCCGGTCGCAGTGCGGGCGTTGATGTAGGCCTGTTCCGAGATCGCGTGATAGGACTGCACCTCGTCATGGAAGGTGCGGTAGGAATCGAGGATGCGCCTGGAGATCTCGTCGGTGGCGACCCCTTCGAGCACCGCTTCCGAGCCCTCGCGCAGCCTTGCGAGCACGTCGTCGGGCAGGCGCCGCAACTGGACGTTGTGCTCGCGCACCAAGGTCGTGAGAGCTGCGTTGTTGCGGGCGGTGAACTCGTCGAGCGTGTCCTGATTCACGGCTCGCGTCGCGGTGACCAGAATGGCGCGCAAGTCCGGTGGCAGCGAATCGTATGCTTCCTTGTTGACGATGGCTTCGAGCATGGCGCCGGGCTCGTGCCAGCCTGGGTAGTAATAGTAGGTGCCGGCCTCGTGCAGTCCGAAGGCGAGATCGTTGTAGGGCCCCACCCACTCGGTGGCGTCGATCACCCCCGTTTGCAGCGAGGTGAAGATCTCGCTGCCGGGCATCGTCACCGCCGCTGCCCCCAGGCCGTCGATGACCGCCCCGCCGAGGCCGGGCATCCGCATCTTCAGCCCCTGCATGTCCGTCACGTCGTTGATTTCGTGGTTGAACCAGCCCGCCATCTGGACGCCCGAATTCCCCGCCGCCATGGGCACGAGGTTGAACGGCGCATAGAGCTCCTGCCACAGTTCCAGGCCGCCGCCGTAATGGAGCCAAGCGTTCATCTCCTGCGCCGTCATGCCGAAGGGAACGGTGGTGAAGAGCGCCGCGACCGGTAGCTTGCCGCGCCAGTAGTAGGCCGCGCCATGACCCATCTCGGCATTGCCGGCACTAACCGCATCGAAGACGCCGAAAGCGGGCACCAGCTCGCCATCGCCATAGACCTTGATGCTGAGCCGCCCCGCCGACATCTCGCGCACCAGCACCGCCAGCTTCTCCGGCGCCGTGCCGAGGGCCGGCAGGTTCTTCGGCCAAGTGGTGACGAGGGTCCATTCGAATGTCTGCGCCGGTGGGGTAGCCTCCTCAGCCGACTCGTCCGCAGGTTGGCTGCAACCGGCGAGCGCAAGGCCAAACGCCGCCAGCCATGCCGTTGCCCACTTGCGGTGCACCATCGTCTCGAGCCCTCCCACCCAGGCTTCGCCGCCCGAGCGGGTCATTGTCCCACGACTTCAAGCTGCGCATAGGACAGCATCAGCCATTTCGCGCCGACGTGGCGGGCGAAGTTCACCTGCACCCGGGTGCGGTCGCCGCCGCCTTCGCTTTGCAGCACCACCCCTTCACCGAACTTGGGATGCCGCACCATTGCGCCGATGCGAATGCCACGGGCGTCCGATTCCGCCGCCGGTGCACGGCCTTGCCGCACTCCCGGCCGAAAGCGCTGCGCCACTTCGCCGCGCAGCCGCACTTCCTCCACCGTCTCCTTTGGCACTTCCTGCAGAAAGCGCGACGGCCGGTTGTGCGTTTCCATGCCGCGCATCCGCCGCGACTCGGCATGGGTGAGATAGAGCTGCTTCATGGCGCGGGTGATGCCCACATAGGCGAGACGCCGTTCCTCCTCCATGCGCCCCGGCTCTTCGGCACTGCGCATGTTGGGAAAGAGCCCCTCTTCCATTCCGGCCATGAACACCAGCGGGAACTCCAAGCCCTTGGCGGAATGCAGGGTCATCATCTGCACCGCCGGGCCGTCCTCTTGATGGTCGCCGCTCTCGAGTGCAGCCTGGTCTAGGAACTCCTCAAGCGACGAACGCTGGTCTGCTTCCTCACCCGATTCGGTGAGTGGAAACACCACCCCACCCTCGAACTGGCGGCAGGCGGTAACGAGCTCCTCCAGATTCTCCCGACGCGCAATGCCGCGCTCGCCGCGCTCCTTGGCGTGGTATTCGAGCAACCCCGTAACATCCAGACAGTGCTCGCAAATCTCCCACAACGGCGCACCCTCCACCTGCTCCGCCATGGCGTCGATCAGCTCCATGAACGCACGCAGCGCGTTCGCCGCTCGCCCGCGCAAACCGCCGCCGGCGATGGCTTCCTTGCACGCCTGCCACATGGACCTTTGCGCCCCTCGCGCCACGGCGCGCACGCTCTCGACGGTGCGGTCGCCAATCCCTCTCGGCGGTGTGTTGACGACACGCTCGAAAGCCACGTCGGAGTGGCGGTCATGCAGCAGGCGCATGTAGGCGAGCGCGTTGCGGATTTCCATGCGCTCGAAGAACCGCATCCCGCCATATATGCGATAGGGAATGTCGCGGCGCAGGAACGCTTCCTCGACCACCCGCGACTGGGCGTTTGAGCGATAGAGCACGGCAACCTCGGTGGGGCTGGCGCCGCCATCGATCCAGCTCTGAGCGCGGTCGGCGATGAAGCGGGCTTCTTCCAGGTCGTTGAAGGCGGAATAGACGAGGATGGGGTCGCCTTGGTTGGCAGCCGTCCACAGTTCCTTGCCGAGCCGGCCCATGTTGTTGTCGATGAGGCCGTTGGCCGCCTTCAGGATCGTGCCGGTGGAGCGGTAGTTCTGCTCCAAGCGGATGATGCGCACGTCCGGCAAGTCTTGGGTATAGGCGTGGATGTTCTCGATCTTCGCGCCGCGCCAGCCGTAGATGGATTGATCGTCGTCGCCCACCGCCATCACATGGCCGCCCTGCCCGGCCAGCGCCTTCAGCCAGCGGTACTGGATGGCGTTGGTGTCCTGAAACTCGTCCACCAACAGGTGGCGGAAGCGGCGCTGGTAGTGGTCCAGCAATTCGGCGTTGTCGCGCCACAGCTCGTAGCTGCGCAGCAGAAGCTCGGCGAAGTCCACCAGCCCGCCTTGGTGGCAAAGCTCCTCGTAGGCTTCGTACACCTTTTTGTGGGTGACGACGAACAGATCATCGGAGAGCGGCAAATCGCCTGCCCGCAGCCCTTCGTCCTTCTGCGCGTTGATGAACCAGGCCGCCTGTCGCGGCGGCCAGCGCTTCTCGTCCAGATCCATCGACCGCATCACGCGCTTCACCAACCGAAGCTGGTCGTCCGCATCGAGAATCTGGAAGTTGTCCGGCAGCCCGGCCTCGCGCGAGTTGATACGCAGGAGGCGGTGGGCGATGCCGTGAAACGTGCCAACCCACATGGCGCGCGCCGGTATGTTCAAGAGCCGCTCGGCGCGCCCCCGCATCTCTGCCGCCGCCTTGTTGGTGAAGGTGACGGCCATGACGCCTCCCGGCGACACCCCTTCCGCCTCCACGAGCCAAGCGATGCGATGCACCAACACTCGGGTCTTGCCGCTGCCCGCGCCAGCAACCACCAGCAGGTTGCCAACGGGTGCTGTCACCGCCTCGCGCTGAGGGTCGTTGAGACCATCGATGATGTGGGTGACATCCACCCTTGGCGTGCTCCGAGCGCAATCGTCAGCGAGTCCATCAATTGTGGCACGGATGTCGTCGGCCCCGGCCGCAAAAGCGGACCGAAGGGCCGCTTGGCCGACCATTGCGGACACCGAGGGCCGGCTTGGCCCCGCCGGCAGAGCCCTCAGCGCGGGGGAGCGCGAGGGGGCCTCCCCTCGCTAGAGGAGCCCTCAGCGCGGGGGAGCGCGAGGGGCCTCCCCTCGCTAGAGGAGCCCCTTGCCCCGCTCCCTCACAAGCGGTAATGCTTGGGGTGTCGCTCTAATCAAGTCCGCGCCGTGACCAGCTACTTCATCCGCCGCTTCCTGCTCATCGTGCCCACCTTCATCGGCGTGACGATTCTGGTGTTCGCCGTGACGAGGCTCGTGCCAGGCGGCCCGATCGAGCGCATGCTGCAGGAGGCAGCGATGGCCGGCTCGGACGTCGCGGCCTCCACGAGCGGTTTCGCGGGCCACGGCGCAAGCTCGCTGTCCGATGCACAGATCGACCAGCTAAAGGCCTATTACGGCTTCGACAAGCCGGTGATCGTGGGCTATGCGGAGTGGCTGGGCAAAGTCGTTAGGCTCGATCTCGGCACGTCAACGCGCTACTCGGAACCCGTTTGGGACACGATCAAGGATCGGTTCCCGATCTCGATCTTCTACGGGATCACGACGCTGATACTCACCTACAGCGTGTGCATCCCGCTTGGCATCGTCAAGGCGATCCGCCACAAGACGACATTCGACAACCTGACATCGGCGGTGGTGTTTTTTGGCTACGCAATTCCAGGCTACGTCGTCGCAATCGCGCTCTTGACCGTCTTTGCCGGCAACCTCGGGTGGTTCCCCTTGAGCGGCTTCGTCAGCGACGACTTCGACGACCTCGGCACGCTCGGCAAAGCAGCCGATGTCGCCTACCACGCGGTCCTGCCTTTGATCGCCTACCTCGCCGGCAGCTTCGCCGTGACCACGATGCTGATGAAGAACTCGCTCATGGACAACTTGGCGGCGGAGTACGTGCGCACCGCCATAGCCAAGGGCATGGCGTTCCGCCGCGCCGTGTTCGCACACGCCTTTCGCAACAGCCTGGTGCCGATCGCCACCTCCTTCGGGAACAACATCACGTTGATCGTGACCGGGTCCTTCCTGATCGAGCAGATATTCAACATCGACGGCTTTGGCCTGCTCGGCTGGGAGTCGTTGGTCGAGCGTGACTATCCGGTGGTGATGGGCATCCTCGTGATCTCGTCGATATTGTTCATGGTCGGCAACATCCTTTCCGACATCTGCGTGGCGTTCGTCGATCCCCGCGTGAAGTTCGGCAGCGGCGAGTCCTCGCAATGATCGGCAAGGATCTGGCCCTCAACCCACTGACCCTCAAGCAGTGGCAGCGGTTCAAGTCGATCCGTCGGGGCTACTGGTCGGCCATCGCGCTCGTCGTCGCGCTCTTGCTGTCCGCGGGGGCGGAGCTTCTGGTGAACAGCCGGGCGCTCGTCGTTTCCTACCAGGGCGAGTGGCATTTCCCAACCTACGGGGACTTCATCCCGGGGCGGACATTCGGACTCGACTACGACTACGAGACGAACTACCGGGACCTCAAGCGCACGTTCTCGGGGCAGGGCGCCGGCGACTGGGTGCTGATGCCGCCGGTGCCATACGACGCCTTCGAGAACGACCTCAAGGTCGGCGTCTATCCGCCGTATGCACCATCGATCACAAGCCGCCACTTCCTCGGCACAGACACGACCGGTCGAGACATCGTCGCTCGCCTCGTGTACGGCTTCCGGCTCGCCTTCGCATTCGCGGCGATCCTTTTGGCCTGCAATTTCGCCATCGGCATCGCCGTTGGCTGCGCGATGGGGTTCTGGGGCGGCGCGTTCGATCTTTTGTTCCAGCGCGTGATCGAGATCCTGAACAATGTGCCTTTCCTGTACGTCATCATGATCGTGGCCAGCGTCATCGTGCCGGGTTTCTGGACGCTGATGGCCGTGATGGTGTTCTTCGGCTGGACGGGCATGACCTGGTATATGCGCACGTCCACCTACAAGGAGAAATCGCGCGAGTACGTACTCGCAGTGCGCGCGCTCGGAGCGTCGAGCACGCGTCAGATCGCAAGTCACATCATCCCGAACACGATTTCGGTGATCGTCACGTTCATACCGTTTTCCATCGCGAGCGGGATCACTGCGCTCACGGCCATCGACTACCTGGGCTTTGGACTCCCCCCGCCAACGCCGAGCTGGGGCGAACTGCTCTCCCAGGGCACGCGCCACCTCGAATCGCCGTGGATCGGCGGTTCGGTGGTCGTCGCGATGGTGCTGGTATTGTTGATGGTGACCTACGTCGGGGAGGCCGTCCGCGAGGCGTTCGACCCGAAACAGTTCACCTACTACGAGTAAGCACGAGTAAGGCGCACAGGAGCGAAAATGCAGGCTGCTTCGTCGGGATACAAGGCAACGCTCGTTGCCGGGCTGGTTGCCCTCGCCGCCTGCCAAGGCGAGGTCGAGGAGGAAGTTTCTTCGGAGGCGGCTGCCGTGGCGACCGAACTGCCGCCGATCGAGGTTGCCGACGGCGACGGACTGCCGGCCGTGCTCCCCGCCGACCTCGTGTGGGAGACCAACGACACGGATCCGACATTCGCCTCGCCGGACGCCAAGCGCGGAGGGACATTCCGCACGTTCATGCTGACGTTTCCGCTCACCATCCGCCGCGTCGGGCCCGACTCGAACGGCTCCTTCGCTGGACCGCTCCGCTACAACCAGTTGAGCCCGGTGACCTTCCACCCGAACACGCGCCGGCCGATCCCGTCGCTGGCAACGCATTGGGCGTACGGGCCAGACGGGCGCAGCCTCTACTATCGGTTGAATCCAAAGGCACGGTGGTCCGATGGCGTACCGGTCACCGCGGACGACTTCGTCTTCGCCGTCAAGTTCATGCGCTCCAAAGAGATCGTCGCGCCCTGGTACAGCAACTACTACACCGAGCGCATTCGCGACGCGAAACGCTACGACGACCACACCATCGGCATCCAGGGTGCGGATCCGAAACCGCTGCCGGAGATGCATTACGAATACGCATTCGGCCCGGTGCCTAGGCACTTCCATGAACCCCGCCTGACGGCCGACTGGGTGCAGGCGACGAACTGGGAAATCGAACCCAACACGGGCCCCTACCAGATCAGCAAGATCGACAAGGGCAAGGCCATCGAGATGAGCCGCAAGGCCGACTGGTGGGCGAACGACGAGCGCTATGCGCGGCACCGTTTCAATCCCGACAAGATCCGCTACCGGGTGATCCGCGAAATGAACGTCGCCTACCAGCACTACGTCAAGGGCGAGCTCGACACCTTCGGCCTCGTGCTGCCGCTTTACTGGCACGAGAAGGCGAAGGGCACCGAATACGACGCCGGCTACATCGCGAAGTACTGGTTCTACAACGATCTCCCGGTGCCCTCGGCCGGCATGTTCCTAAACACCGACAATCCAATCCTCGCCGATGCCCGCGTCCGTTTCGGCCTCGCCCATGCGATGAACTTCGACCGCGTCATCGAAACTGTCCTCCGCGGCGACTACGACCGGCTGCCGACCTTCCAGCTTGGCTTCGGCGACTACGACAACCGGAGCATCGCGGCCCGTGAGTTCGATATCGACAAGGCCAACGCCTACTTCGACGACGCCGGATTCGCCGAACGCGGCGGCGACGGCATCCGGGTGCGGGACGGACAGCGGCTGTCGCTGCGCGTGACCTACGGCGCACCGCACCACACCGAGCGACTGGTCATCCTGCGCGAGGAGGCGCGCAAGGCCGGCGTCGAGTTGGAACTGCAGTTGCTCGACGGCTCGAGTGCCTTCAAGACGATGCAGGAGAAGAAGCACGAGATCGCCTGGATGTCCTGGTCGTCGCAGGGCCTGTCGCCGCGCTACTGGGAACACTTCCACTCGGCGAACGCCGGGAAACCGCAGACCAACAACCTCGCCAACCACGCGAGCCCGGAGATGGACGAGCTCATCATGTCGTTCCGAGCGTCGTCCGACCTCGAGGAGCGGATCGCGCTCGCGCATCGCTTGGAGCAAATGGTCCACGACGCGGGGGTCGTGATCCCGACCTTCCAGGTGCCGTACACGCGCGAAGGCGCATGGCGCTGGGTCCATTTGCCCGAGTGGCTCGGGACACGCACGACCGGGTCGCTTTTCAACCCGCATCGGCTGTCCGCCGGCATCTTCTCGAGCGGGGGTCTTTTCTGGATCGATGAGGCGGAAAGGGAGCGCACGCTAAAGGCAATGGACGAGGGCGAGGCGTTTGAGCCCACCACGGTCATGAACACCGACTACCGCGCCGAGTAGCGTGCCTCGGTGGGAGAATGCGCCGGCAATCCCCATCCCGCTGCCGTAGCTGCGGGCGAACCCGAGCACGGAGGCCAGCAGGGCGCGCCAGCGGCGCGCCTGCTCAGTGTGGAAAATCTCTCCACAGCTTTCGACACCGAGGACGGCCCGGTAACCGTCGTCGACCAGGTCAGCTTCGAGATCGACGCCGGTGAGACGCTTGGACTCGTCGGCGAATCCGGCTGCGGCAAGAGCGTCACGGCGCTGTCGATCATGGGCCTGTTGCCTAGGCCGGCGGGGAGCATCGTAGGCGGCCGTATCCTCTTCCGTGGTGAAGATCTGGGCGCCGCCGAAGCCCTGCGACTGCAACAGGTCCGCGGCAACCGCATCGCCATGATCTTCCAGGAGCCGATGACGGCGCTGAATCCCGTGCAGCGCATCGGCCGGCAACTGGCCGAAGCCTATACGCTGCACGCGCCTGGTACGGGTAGGAACGAAGCCAAGGGGCGGGCGCTTGAACTACTCGACCAAGTGGGGATCCCAGCCGCGGAGCGGCGCTTGACCGAGTATCCGCACCAGTTGTCGGGTGGCATGCGCCAGCGCGTGATGATCGCCATGGCGCTCGCCAGCCGACCGGATCTCTTGATCGCAGATGAGCCGACGACGGCGCTCGACGTCACGATCCAAGCGCAGATTCTCGAACTCTTGCGCGACCTGCAGCGCGAGACCGGCATGGCGATCCTGTTCATCACCCACGATCTTGGCGTCATAGCCGAACTGTGTTCGCGCGTGGTGGTCATGTATGCCGGACGAATCGCGGAACAGGCATCTGCGCCTGCGCTTTTCGCGAACCCGCGGCATCCCTATACGCGCGGATTGCTGCGGTCCGTACCACGGTTGGAGGACGATCCGAAGACCGTCCTCAGCACCATTCCGGGCACGGTGCCGGACATCCACGAGCTGCCGACAGGGTGTCGTTTTGCGAATCGGTGTCCCCACGCTGAGGGTGTCTGCCGGAACCGGGCGCCGGGGCTGGAGGACACACCGGTCCCGGAAGGACAGACGTCGACCCACCGCGTGGCCTGCCACCGCTGGCGAGCCGTAGAGGCAGTGTGAGCACCGAGGACCAGCCGTTGCTCCGCGTCCGCGGGCTCACCAAGCACTTCCCCGTGCGCGGCGGGGTGTTCGTGCGCACGGTCGGCCACGTGCATGCGGTGGACGGCGTTTCCTTCGACCTGGGCGCCGGGGAGACCCTGGGCCTCGTCGGCGAGTCCGGTTGCGGCAAGAGCACGGTCGGCAAAACCCTGCTCAGGCTCTACCAGCCGACGGCCGGCACGGTGCTGTTCGAAGGGCAAGACGTGGTGACCATGAAACGGCCAGCGTTGCGGCAGCTGCGCCGCGACATCCAGATCGTGCTGCAGGATCCGTTCGAGTCGCTGAACGCGCGTCACACGGTCGGCAAGATCCTTGAGGAACCTTTTGTCATCCATCGGCTGGGAACGCCGGCCCTACGTCGCCGCTGGGCCGCAGAGTTGCTGGAACGCGTCGGGCTCGAAGCGGCAGCAGCGGGCCGATTCCCGCACGAGTTCTCAGGTGGCCAGCGCCAGCGCATCGGCATCGCCCGCGCGATTGCGCTCAGGCCCAAGCTCATCGTCTGCGACGAAGCGGTCTCCGCGCTCGACGTCTCGATCCAGTCCCAGATCCTCAACCTGCTCTTGGACCTGCAGCGCGAGATGCACCTGGCGTTGATCTTCATCGCCCACGATCTGGCCGTGGTCAAGCATGTTTCGGACCTCATCGCGGTGATGTATCTCGGCGAAGTGGTCGAGACCTCGACCGCAGCCGAGATATACGCCTCGCCGCGACATCCATATACGCAAGCGCTGATCTCGGCGATTCCGGTTCCCGATCCGACAGCGCGGCTGGACCGCATCGTCCTCGAAGGCGACGTGCCGTCGCCAATCGATCCACCGCACGGTTGCCGCTTCCACACCCGCTGCCGATACGCCCGCGACGACTGCCGAAACATCAAGCCAGCGCTAGAGCCCGTGCGCGACGGCGCGTCGGTCGCCTGCCACCACTGGCGGAATCTTGAGAGTGGCCAACATGACCGCTTCCCGCTGGGAATCAAATAGCCGAACCGGGTCAAATCCAAGCACCAGGCGGGATGGAACGCGTAGCTCAAGCAGGGAGACGAACGATGCGCTATGTGTCCTTCATCCACCGGGACGACGCAGGCTACGGTGTCAGCTTTCCTGACTTCCCGGGTTGCGTCTCCGTCGGTGACAGCATCGACGAAGCCATTCGCCACGGCAGCGAAGCCCTCGCCTTTCACGTCGAAGGGCTGATCGACGACGGCGAGTCGATTCCGCGGCCCCGTTCGATCGACGCAATCAAGGCAGACCCCGAGTTGTCCGACTGGCGCCGAGAAGCCGATTTCGTGCTGATCCCCCTCCTGCTGGACCGAGGGACCTCGCGTCGGGTCAACATTTCTCTGGATCGTGGCTTGCTTGAAGCCATCGACAATGAGGCCAAGCTACGGCGGATGACCCGATCCGCTTTCCTGGCAACCGCGGCCCGGCGCGCGATCGAAACGACCTGACATCGGCAGGAGCAGGTCGCGCATTGACCAACATGCCTGCGAAGGCCGTCGGCTGTGCCGTCGGGCCGGCTAGGGCAGGTTGCCCTCGTCCCAGCGCGTCGCGGTCATTCCTCGGCGTCGCTTTGCGCCGCTAGCTTGTTCGCGAAGTCTCCCCCTCGGAAGATGGAGATACCGTCCACGGAGATGTGCCGGCGCATGGCTTCCAAGATTGACTCTGGAGTCAGCTCGGCGATTTTGGCTTCGTGTTCTATGGTGAAGTCCATCGTTCGGTTGAAGTAGAGGTTGTTGGCCAGCGTTCCGGCGACTGAGGTGTCGTTGGCGCGTTGGTTGCGGGCGATGTCGAGGTAGCCGCTCTTGGCGGCGTCCACTTCCTCTTGGGTGAAGCCTTCCTCGAGTGCCTTCGTGACCTCTTCGCGGAACGCGCTCACTACCCTGTCGCCGTTTTCTGGCGCGAAGATGGCGTAGGTGAGGAAGGTGCCCGACTCGTCAATGGGGTGGGCTTGGAACTGGGAGCCGACGCCGTAGGAGAGGCCCTCTTCCTGGCGGATGCGCTTGGCCAGGCGGGAGTTCAGGAAGCCGCCGCCGAGCATGAAGTTGCCCAAGGTCATGGCGGCGTAGTCGGGGTGGGAGTCGGACATCGGGAAGGTGGCGACGGCAAGCATGAAGGCGTTGGCCTTGTCGGGGGTTTCGATGTCGATGTTGACGGTTTCCACCGGAACGTGAGGGTCGGCGATTCGCACAAAGGGCTCGCCGGCGTCCCAGTCGCCGAACAGTTCTTCGAGCAGCGAGGCGATTTCGTCTGGGTCGAAGTCACCAACGAGGGAGAGGGTTGCGGCCTCGGCGCCATAGACGGCTGCGTGGAAGGCGCGGGCGTCTTCGACGGTGACGGAGTTCATGCGTTCGATCCGCTCGTCGAAGGTCGGTGTGTAGAGTGGGTGGTCTGTGTTGTCCCGAGGGCTCATGTGGCGCTGCATGGCGATCGAGACCAGCGCCTGCGGCTCGGAGCGTTGCGATTCGATGCCGGCGAGAATCTCTTGCCGCAGCGTGTCGAATTCCCCTTGGTCGAAGGCCGGTTGCTTTAGCACCTCGGCACCGAGCCGAAGCACGTCCGGCAGGCTCTCACGCACGGTCACCAGACTGCCGCCGGCGCCGAAAATGCTGCCCGACAGGCTCGATTGGGTCTTGAGCCGATCCATCTCGTCGCTGATCTCTTGCCGAGAGCGATTCTCGGTGCCGCGCATGAGCATGGCGCCGGCGATCTGGGCGGCGGTGGCCTTGCCCATCAGCGCCTCCTCGTTGCCGCCCCGGAAGGTGAAACGAATGCTCACGGCGTCGCCGCGGTTCTCCTTGGCGAGCATGGCGACTTTCATGCCGCCGGAAAGCGTGATCTTGCGCGTGCGGGCTTCGATGTTTTGCGGGGTCGGGTCAAAGGCTTCGCCCTCGGCGACGGCTTCGCGACCCGTGTAGCCCTCGACCACCTCGGCAACGACTGGCGGTGGCGGCACTTCCGCGCGCACGGGCGTTTCTTCCGTAGGGTGGAAGAAGCCAAGAGTGCGGTTCGAAGGCAGGAAATAGGTTTGTGCCACGCGATGCACGTCTTCGGGCGTCACTTGTTCGAGGCGGTCGCGGTCGATGAAGACGAGCCGCCAGTCGCCCATTGCGGCCCACTCGCTGAGGCGCAGGGCAATGAACTGCGGGTTGTTGAAGGCGAGTTCAATGCTCGCGCGGTAGTAGGTCTTGGCGCGCTCCACCTCCTCCTCGGTGGGCGGCTGGGCCGCGAGTTCGTCGAACGTTGCGAGCAGAGCTTCGGTGGCCCCATCGAGCGAGTCTTCGAGACGCACTTCGGCATCGCCCATCAAGAGCCCCGGCTCGCGCATTTGCATCGCGTAGGAGGAAACGCGAGCCGCGAGCCCGGGCTCCACCAGATTGGTGTAGAGCCGGCCTGCGGGTTCGTTGCCGAGAATGTGGTTCAGCACCTTGGCGGCGGCGAAGTCCTCGTGGCTGCCAGCGGGCACATGGAACGCGACCATCGCGATCTGCACATCGCCGACCCGACGCAGGCTCACCGTACGCTCGCCGTCCTGGGCCGGCTCCGCCGTGTAGGTGGGGAAGAGCTGGTTGGCGCCGGAGCGGTCTGGCCGCGGGATGGGGCCGAACTCCTGCGCCACCAGCTCGATCGCACGCTCGGGCTCGAACTTGCCGGCCACCACCAGCACGGCGTTGTCTGGCTGGTAATACTTGCGATAGAACGCTTGGAGACGGTCGATCGGCACGTTCTCCACGTCGGAACGGGCACCGATGGTGGAGTTGCCGTAGTTGTGCCAGAGGTAGGCGGCAGACGCCACCCGCGCCGACAGTATCCGCGACGGGTTGTTTTCGCCCGACTCCATCTCGTTGCGCACCACGGTCATCTCGGATTCGAGATCCTCGGCGCTGATGAACGAGTTGATCATGCGGTCGGCTTCGAGGTCCAGCGCCCAGGCGAGGTTGTCTTCGTTGGCCGGGAAGGTCTCGAAGTAGTTCGTGCGGTCGAGCCAAGTGGTGCCGTTGGGGAAGGCGCCGCGCTCGGTGAGTTCGTCGTCGATGTTGGGGTGATCCGGCGTGCCCTTGAAGACGAGGTGCTCAAGCAGGTGCGCCATGCCGGTTTCGCCGTAGGCCTCGTGGCGCGAGCCGACGAGGTAGGTGATGTTCACCGTGATCTGCTGCTTGCTCTGATCGGGGAAGAGCAGAAACTTGAGGCCGTTGTCGAGTTCGTACTCGGTAATGCCCTCGACCGAGGCGACCTTGGTGACCCCTTCCGGGAGTTCATCGGCAACTGCCGCCTGACCAATCCAAGCGGCGCAGACGAACGCAATGGCGGCAAGAAAGGCGACGGGCTTTCGCATGGATTCGCTCCTCGTGAGGGATGCCAGCGGGGACAAACGGGCGCGAACCTTATCACAGGGCAGGCTTGCGCCAGCTCAATCTGTCCCTTCGAGTTCCTCTGCTCGCGCAGTGTTGCCGTCAGGCGGAACGCCGCTTCCGTGGTGCCGATTCAGCGTTCGCGCGAGCACCGTGACGGCGGCGAAGGTGAGGACGCCGGCCAGGGCGAAGGCGGCGCCGGGGAAGTACACCGGGGCGGCGGGGGAGGAGTAGTAGGCGAAGAGTTGCGTCATCACCACCGGGCTGATGACGAAGGTGCTGCTCGCGACGCTGCCGAGGAGCCCCTGCAGTTCGCCTTGGGCGTTGGGCGGGATTTGCTCCGACATGATGCCGTTCACGGCCGGCATGACGAGGCCCGAGCCCGCGCCGATGACGATCCAGACGTACATCCACCACCCTGTCGGTGAGAGGGCATAGCCAAAGAAGCTCAAGGCGGACACCGAGAGGCCGAAGTAGGCGGCCCGGTGCGCGCCCCAGAGCGGGATGACCTTGCGGATGAGGCCGCCCTGCACGATCAACATGCACACGCCCACCACGCCCAGCGAGAAGCCGACCTCGCGCGGGCCCCAGCCGTAGCGTTCCATGGTGTAGAAGGCCCATGTGGCGGGGAGGGAGTCGTGCGCCAGCATGTAGAGGAAGTAGGCGCCGAGCATGCCTGTCACCACCGGGAAGCGGCGCATTTGCAGGTAGGCGCCGACGGGATTGGCGCGTTCGACCTTGAAGGGCCGGCGGTTCTCCGGAGCAAGCGTCTCGGGCAGCGCGATGAAGCCGAAGACGACGTTGGCGAAGGCAAGGCCGGCGGTGACGAAAAAAGGCGTACGCGGCCCGAATTCGCCCAGGAAGCCGCCGATGACAGGGCCCAGGACGAAGCCTGAGCCGAACGCCGCGCCGATCAGGCCGAAGTTCTGTGCCCGCTTGTCCGGCGGGAAGAGGTCGGCAATGAAAGCGTTGGCAATGCCGAAGCTGCTCGCCGACATGCCGGCGATGATGCGGCCCAGAAACAGCCAGCCAATCGTCGGCGCGAAGCCCATGACGAGATAGTCGATGCTGAAGATCGCGAGCGATGCCAGGAGGATTGGCCGCCGGCCGAAGCGATCCGACAGATTCCCTACCACCGGCGAGAAGACGAACTGCATCAGGGCATAGGCAAACGCCAACCAGCCGCCGTAGCGAGCGGCTTCGTGCAGGGGCTCGCCGCTGACATCGACGATCAACTCCGGCAGCACCGGCAGAATGATGCCGAAGCCGACCGAGTTCAGCAGCACCGTGACGAAGATGAACGCGAGAGCGCGATTTACGCTGGTGACTTTGCGCACGCTTGGCCGATGCCGTACGGGACGTGCAGCATAGCAGTGCGCTGCCGCTGCCAACGTTTCGGAAGCGCTAGGAGCTGCGCGCCCGCCAGGGCAGCCAGCAGGTTACGATGCGCCCGATGAACGCACCCGCGGGGCACGCCTCCACGATCGACCCGGAGGCCATGAAGGCGCATTACGAACGCGAGATCGAGGCGGCAGCGGGTTTCGGTCGGGGCGACGACCGACATTCGCATCGGACGTTTCGGGCCATGCTCAAGGCGTCGCGCCGGCTACCGGCGCGGAGCTTAGCGGATGACGAGGGCGTTTGGGTCTGGTCAGACCTGCATCTCGGGCACGGCAACATCATTCGCTACACGGATCGGCCGTTTGCGGATGTCGCGGCGATGAATGCGACGCTCTACGGCAACTGGGAAGAGACCGTAGGAGAGACGGACACGTTGGTGTTCGTGGGCGACCTCGCGATGCGCGATGCGGTTAGCGAGCCGACTTGGCAGCGCATTCGAGACGGCCGCGGCTCGAGCAAGTGGCTGGTTTTCGGCAACCACGATCTCACGGGCGGCGGCGATCTGCGCGTCGATGGCTTTGATGACATCTGTGCCGTGCTTTGCCTGGACGGCGACCCGCCGCTCGTATGTACGCACCTGCCGCTCAAGGAGGTGCCGGCCGGCTGCGTCAACGTCCACGGCCACACCCACAACGAACCACCCCGCGAGACAGCGCACATCAATGTGTCGGTGGAACAGCTCGACTACCGCCCGGTGGCCGCCTCACGCCTGCGCGCCTTGGCGCGGGAGCTTCTGGCGGGCCGGATTCCGCCGGGCAACACGACACTCGAACGCTTGGCAACGGCCGGCCTGTAGAGCTCTCTCCGGAGGGAGGGCATCTTGCCCTCCAACGCGCCGGATACGCGCGCGGACAGTTCCGCTTACTCGACCGTTACGGATTTGGCTAGGTTGCGGGGGCGGTCTGCATCCGTGCCCTTGAGGACAGCGGTGTGGTAGGCAAGGAGTTGTAGCGGGATGGTGTACACGATGGGGGCCAAGAGCTCGTGGACTCGGGGGACTTCCACCACCGTCACCCCTTCGCCCTCCACTATGCCGGAGTCGGCGTCGGCGAAGACGTAGAGGCGGCCGCTCCGAGAGCGCACCTCCTCCAGATTCGCGCGCACCTTCTCCACCAGTTCGTTGCCGGGAGCCACCGCCACTACGGGCATGTCGTCGTCCACCAATGCCAGCGGGCCGTGCTTGAGTTCGCCGGCCGGGTAGCCCTCGGCGTGGATGTAGGAGATTTCCTTGAGCTTGAGTGCGCCTTCCAGGGCCACTGGATATTGCAACCCGCGGCCCAGGAACAGGGCGTGGTGGCAGTCCATGAACTGCTCCGCCAACGCACGAATGCGAGGTTCGAGCGCGAGTGCCTGCGCCACCACCTCCGGTAGTTGCCGCAACGCCGCCACGAGTTCCGCTTCACGCTCGGCGGTGAGACCCGCCCGACGCGCAAGCAGGATGGTGAGCAGCATCAATGCCACGAACTGCGCGGTGGTGGCCTTGGTGGAAGCCACCGCCACTTCCGTGCCGGCATGCAGCATGAACGCGAGCTCCGATTCACGCACCAGCGAACTCACGGGCACGTTGCAGAGCGTGAGGCTGTGCTCGAAGCCAGTCTCCTGGGCAATGCGCAGGGCGGCCAAGGTGTCGGCGGTCTCGCCGGACTGGGAGATCGTAACGAACAGGCTCCCGTCCGGCACCACGAACTTCCGATAGCGGAACTCGGAGGCGATCTCAACGTTGCAGGGAATGCCAGCGAGTTCTTCGATCCAGTACCGGGCGACACAGCCGGTGTAGTACGACGTGCCGCAGGCGGCGATGGTGACGGCGCGGGTTCCGTCGAGCACCGCGCTGGCGTTGACGCCGAATGCCGGCTCGAGCACGCGGGCACGGCCCACCCGACCTTCCAGGGCATCGCGCACGGTTTGCGGCTGTTCGTGAATTTCCTTGTGCATGTAGTGGCGGTAGTTGCCGCGGTCGGCATCGCCGGTGTCGGTGGTGATGCGAAGGGTGGTGCGAACGGCGGTTTCGTCCTGGAAATCCCACACAGTGATGCCGGCTGCCGTGAGTTCGACGAGGTCTCCCTCCTCCAGGATGAGGAAGCGGTCGGTGACAGGTCGCAGCGCCGGCACGTCCGAGGCGACGAAGTTCTCGCCAATGCCGAGGCCAACCACGAGCGGGCTGCCGACGCGCATGGCGACGATGCGGCTTGGGTCATTGGCGGAAATCACGGCTAGCGCGAAAGCGCCTTCAAGTCGGCGAGCCGCCTCGCGCACCGCGTCGCGCAGCTCCATCTCAGGGTTGCGGCGGAGACACTCGTCCAACAGATGGGCGATCACTTCGGAGTCCGTGTCCGACTCGAACCGGCACCCTCCCTGCTTGAGCTCTTCACGCAGGCGCTCGTAGTTTTCGATGATGCCGTTGTGGACGAGCGCAATGCGACCGTCGCCGGCGACGTGCGGGTGGGCATTGCTGACCGCAGGGACGCCGTGGGTGGCCCAGCGCGTGTGCGCGATACCGGTGACGCCGGCAAGCGGCGCGGCCATGAGGGCATCGTCGAGTTCCTGCACGTTGCCAACCGTTCGCCGACGTTCGATGCCGTTTTCGCCGACGATGGCCATGCCGGCCGAGTCGTAGCCGCGATACTCAAGCCGGTGCAGCCCGGCAAGGAGAATCGCTTGCGCTTGGCGACTGGTGACTGCGCCGACTATCCCGCACATGGCAAGTCCAAGGCAGGGACGGGCGAGATGCGTTCCATCACGCCGGCTTCTTCCGCGCCTTGCGCTTGGCTGGCGGGGACCAACCGGAGATGTTGCGCTGGCGAGCCCGGCCGACGGCAAGACCCTCCTTGGGAACGCGGGTGGTGACGGTTGACCCGGCGGCGATGTATGCCTGGTCTTCGATGGTGAGGGGCGCTACAAGGGTCGAGTTGGTGCCGATGAATGCGCCTTCCCCCACTTGCGTCTCGTGCTTGTCGACGCCGTCATAGTTGCAGGTGATGGTGCCGGCGCCAACGTTGCTGTCCTTGCCAATCGCGGCATCGCCGAGATAGGCGAGGTGGCTCGCCTTCACGCCGTCGCCTAGCCGCGCCTTCTTCGTCTCCACAAAGTTGCCGATGCGAACCGCTTCACCGAGCTCCGTGCCTGGGCGCAGCCGGGCGAAGGGACCGATTTCCGAGCGGCGGCCGATCACGGCGCCGTCGATGACGCTGTGGGGCTTGATGTGGGCGCCATCGCCGACCGTGGCGTCGCGGATTACGCAGCCTGCCTCCACCACCACGTCGTCGCCGAGCGTGACCTCCCCCTCGAAAACGACGTTGATGTCGATGAAGCAGTCACGCCCGGCAGTGAGGTGGCCACGGATGTCCAATCGGGTGGGGTCGGCGATGGTAGTACCGCCGGCCATCAGTCGCTCCGCCTGCGCACGCTGCCAATGCCGTTCCGCTTGCGCCAACTGGCGACGGTCATTGACGCCGAGGGCTTCCGTCGCTCCTCCCTCCACCGCGCGGATGGAGATGCCGCGATGCGCCGCAAGGCCCACGACATCGGTGAGGTAATGCTCGCCCTGGGCGTTGTCGGCACCCACTTCGCCAAGCAGTTCGCCCAGCAGGGCGGCGGGCGCGGCGAGGATGCCGGTGTTGATCTCGCGGATGGCCTTCTGTTCGGGAGTGGCGTCGCGTTCCTCAACGATGCCGGTGACGCGACCATCCGCCGAGCGCTCGATGCGACCGAGGCCAGCCGGTTGCCCGACATGCGCCGTAACCAGCGCCAAGCCAGAGACGGCCCCGGCCACGCATCGCTCGAGCACCTCTGTCCGAACCAGCGGCACATCGCCGGCGAGCACGAGCACCGTGGCGTCGTCGGCCACGTCCGGCAGCGCCTGCATCGCCGCATGACCCGAGCCCTTGCGTTCGCGCTGCAAAGTCCAGTGGACGTCGGTTCGAGACGAAAACGCTGCCCGCACCGCCTCAGCTCCCTCGCCAACCACTACCCGCAAGGCCGCCGGCTGCAAAACCCCCGCCGCATCTAGCACATGCCCAAGCAAGGGCCGCCCGCCAACACGATGCAGCATCTTCGGCAGCCGAGAACGCATCCGCGTGCCAGCTCCAGCCGCAAGCACTATCACTTCCAGTGAAGTTTCCCGCTCCATGCGTCTCCATGCCTTCACGCGAAGGGCAGCGGCAGATTATAGGAGCCACCCTGCAACCGGATGTTTCCGCAATGCGTCGCCTTTGCGGCAGGTGCGCGCAACAACTTGGCAGCCTTCAAGAAAGGCTGTTCGACGCTAGTGCCTCTGCACGCCGCGGCGCCCCTCACACCCTCAACAACGGTCGTGGCGTGCACTTTCCTGTCACTCCCCCCTCGCGGGGGAGTCGAGAAAAGCGTCCCGCTTTTCTCGGAGGGGGGGCCGCCGACCCAACGCCCGTTTACGCCACAATCTCCGAACGAAGCCCCTCCTGTCATCCCCTTTCGCGTCAGCCGTTTTCAACGGCGCAGCCTCTAGGAGCTTGCGCCGTAGAAAGCCACGCAGTGGCATTCTGCGGCGCGAGGTCATAGTGAGGCGGGGGCTGGGGCCAGACGCCTAGCGTAGCGAGGGGTTTGGCGGCGCTAGTGCGCGCAAGAAGCCCCGTGGGGCTGACCGTCAGCGGCCCGCCTGTGTGGTGCGGGCAGCCATGATGAAGTCGTTGCGGTGCAAGCCGCCGATGCTGTGCGTCCACCAGCTTACGGTGGCGGCACCCCATTCGATGGTGATTTCCGGGTGATGGTCCGCGGCATCCGCCAGTTCGCCGACGCGGTTCGCAAATGCAAGGGCCCCGGCGAAGTTCGGGAACGCAAAGCGGCACGTCAAGCGGTCTATGCCAGCGACCGACGCGACCGTCCATTCCGGAAGATCGGCCAAGAGACTCGCGGCCTCTTCCGCCGCCACCTTCGGACTGCCCGGGCGACACGCCACGCAGTCTTCCCGCGCGAGTTCCGAGGCCGGCTCATCCATTGGGCGACTTTACCAGGACGCAGCCCTCGGGGGCGAGGGATCCAACTTCCACACCCCCGTCCGGCCACTTCAGCGATAGAACTCGACGTGAAACCTCACCTTCCCCAACGGTTCCACCTCGTGCTCGACCCCTGGCTCGACGATGCCGGGGTTGCCGGCAGCCAGCGTGAACTCGCCCCCCCGTGAGCCGAGAACGCGATACAAGAGCCGACCTCGCGAAACGACGATCCGGCCCCAGACGCCAGACTTTGTCCGATGCGCCTTCGTGAGCCCAACGGGGATCGTCCCTTCGGTGAACTCCGGGGTCTGCCGATAGAAAGAAACGGACGGCGGAAGAGTCTTCACCAAGCGCCCGAAGGTGTTCGGGTTCGCGAAGCCTCCCGGTTCGACCTGCAGTCGTCAATGCCAACGTAACCAGCGGGACGGCCTGGTCCTGGAGCGCCTCGGAGCGAGGGCCTTGGGAGGCGAGCATCCTGCCCTCGCAATGCGCCCAACGCGCGCGCCGCTACGCAAACGCACGTCCATGCACGCGCCTCGCGCATAATTGGCCGGCTACGACGGTGCTGGCTCCCTGCCGAGCGTTGGGCGATGGTTGCGCGAGGAGGCGGCTCCATGCAGGAACCAAAGAGCTATTCCGAGGCGGAACTGGCCTCGCTGATGGTCGATGCAGAGCCCGATCTCGTCGAGCGCAAGGCCGCCTTCGCCGGCGACGCGCCGAATTCGGTGCGCGAGGCCATTTGTGCTTTCGCCAACGACTTGCCGGGGCACGCCCGGCCCGGTGTTGTCTTCATCGGTGCCGGCGACGACGGCACGCCGAGTGGCCTCGAAATCAACGATGCGTTGCTGTTGAAGCTGGCGCAGTGCCGATCCGACGGCAACATTCTGCCGCCACCGACCATGACCGTGGCGAAGCACAGGCTGCACGGCAAGGACGTGGCCGTGGTGACGGTCGAGCCAGCGGATGCGCCGCCCGTCCGTTATCGGGGTCGCATCTGGATCCGCATCGGGCCCTCCCGAGCGCTGGCTTCGGCACAAGATGAACGCATCCTCAACGAGCGGCGCCGCCACGGCGACGCACCTTTCGACGCACGACCTGTGTACAGCGCAACCCTTACGGACCTAGACCTACCCCGATTTCAATACCTGTATCTGCCAAGTGCCTTCGACCCCGAAGTGCTTGCGGCCAACGATCGCACGTTGGAGGAGCGGCTGGCAGCCACGAAGATGATCGTCGCCGCAGAAGAACCGACTCCAACCGTGCTCGGCATTCTGATGCTGAGCCCGAAGCCGACGCGCTTCCTGCCCGGCGCCTATGTGCAGTTTCTTCGCTTTAACGGCACCGAGCGCCATGATCCCATTGAAGACAACCTGCGATGCGATGCCCCTTTGCCGGACATCATTCGCGACCTTGACGCCACCATGCGCGCCCACATTCGCACTTCCGTAGAGGTCGGCACCGGAACCACCGAGGTGCGTCGCGCCACCTACGCGCTGACTGCCTTGCAGGAACTGGTTCGCAACGCCGCCATGCACCGTACCTACGAAAGCACGAACAGCCCAATCCACGTGAGCTGGTTCGAGGACCGCGTCGAGATCATCAGTCCTGGCGGCCCCTACGGCGACGTTTCCGCGGCCAACTTCGGCCAGCCCGGCATCGTCAGCTACCGCAACCCCAACCTCGCCGACGCGATGCGTGTGAGCGGCCTGGTGCAACGCTACGGCGTCGGCATCCCCCTCGCCCGCCAAGCGCTACGAGAGAACAACCAGCCGGGACCGACCTTCGAGGTGGACACGAACCACGTCCGCTGCACCGTAACCATCCGCCCCGACTGGCGTCCACGCCAAACCTAAAGGCCTACCTGCCTATCGGCGCGTGCGAAGGCAAGATGCCCTCGCACCCAAAAGGCCCATCACATCTCTCCGGCCCAAGGGCACGCCTGCAACGGCAGCAGGACCGGACCTTGGGGGGAGGGCGTCTCGCCCTCCCTGCGCCGACAGGCGCGGTCCTTTTCGCCTACGCGAGAAACGGCATAAACCACCAATGTCAGACAACAAGGCCAAGTCGCGAGGGTGCCTGCTTCGATGAGGGCCCCGTAGGGGCGAGGCTTGTCCTCGCCCGTGCTCGGGTAACGAATAGCCACGGTTCGCCATCCACGGGCGACCACGAGGGTCGCCCCTACGGTTGCGCCGTTGCCCCACAGAAGCCGCCCGTCGGAGTCAGTTAGCCACAGTTAGCCAACGAAGGACAAATCACCCTTTGATGGCTAACACTGGCCAACCAAGTCCCGAACCACGCCTCGGACCGGTCTGCTGCCTCCATCGACGCGCCTTACGGCGCGCTGCGAGCGCAGGAAGCCCTCGCCCCGAAGCGTTCCTCGCTAAGGCCCACGGCCTCAAGGATTAGCGAGTTCCGACTCGATCAGGCGTGCTAGTCGGCCGAAGTCCTCTGGGCACTTTTGGCGTATCGCCGACAGTCGACGCGCAGCCTGCTCACCTAGCCGCTTGCGGCCACCACCGGGGCCTGCCGCCACGCCGAGTCGCCGGGCCAACTCGTCAAAGTAAACACCCTTGACGTTGACTTCGGCTCGAACGGCGGACCACGACCATTCCTTGGGGAGGTCCAATCCAGCCAACGCCCACGTTTCGACCTCCTCCCATGCGTTCTCCGCAAGAAACGCCTCGTGTTCGCCGAATTCCGTTTCGATCTGGTCGAGCCGATGCCGCCGACCAACCACGCCATCTCGGTCCACGCACAGGATGAACATGTCGGCCATGGGATATCGCTCCACGACCTCCTCGATCCGTTCGCTCTTCAGCGCCTCGCCGACGCCGCCAAGCAGAGGGTCCTGGCAGACGGTGACACGAGCCTGCGCGCTACCCAACGAACGTAAAAGCTGACGGAAGATTGGCGCGAGGATGTACTGATCCTTGCGGAAGTCCTCCGGAATCACGACCACTCGCACCTTTATTCTTCCTCGAAGTAAACGGCGTCCTCAAGCCAACCGGACATGTGCAGCCTGTTCAAGCCTTGCGTACGCCGCAGCTCTTCTGCGTTCGGCAGGTCGGCGATACGCCGGATCACCGCATCGCCTCTATCTGGCCGACGACACACGACGGAGGTGTTTCCAAAAGTGCTGTCGTTCACCATCGCCAGCAGTTCCGGGGAGTGTGTGGTCGTAACTACCTGAATGTCCTTCTCTTTGGTCCTGCTCTCGATGAGATCAACGAGCAGGCGCAGGCGCGACGGGTGGATACCGTTATCGATTTCCTCGAAGAAATGCAGCCCGGAGGTGTCGTCGTCAAGCAAGGTGGCAAGCATGGCAAGGAAGCGCAGAGTTCCATCCGACGCCGAGTAGGCAGATACCGTCCTCCCGTCACGTTCCTTGATGGCTAGCTGAACCCACCCCGTAGTGGGGTCGATGGGGAAGTCGAAGTCTGCGACATCCATCGGCGTGAGCTCCCGGGTCCACTCAAGCAACGTCTCCCTTCGGGCGGGGTCTTCGCACAGTTTGCGCAACACGGTCGGAAGATTGTCGCCGCTGTCTCCTAGTACCGTCTGGCCAGGGAAGGCAGGTTGACGCATTCGATCTGGAGCGGGCTCAAGGAAACGCATGTCTCCAAGCACTTTCACTACCTTGCTGGCTTCTTCCTTATGCCGACGCAATGCGCGCTTGTGCTCGCCGAGCTGCGTGATGGCCGGCTGCGCCGGCCTGACGGCAAGACGGTGGCCAAACTTGCGCTGATTGCGCGCCTTCTCCATTCGCAGAAGCAAGTGCGTCTCATCGCCTTGCGCGCGAACAGGGTCCCCTTCGGCGGGATGACTTGTGTAGGTGGCCTGGGCATTCCTGAAGCCCATCACAGTCAGTGCTTCACCGGTGACCACGAACCCGGCTTCATTCGTCGAAGCCATCCAGAGCCGGTACCAAAAGTCGTGGGTGGGCCAAGGTTCATCGGCCGAGCGAAGGCGAACTTGCATCCCCATCGCGGGCTGTTCGAAACGCATGATTTCGTCCGCGGCGCCGCGGATGCCATTCCATTCGGCTTGACCACCAGCCCCGTACCGTCCCCCCAAGATCTCCGCCAACGTGTAGCCGCGACCGATCCCGTGGAGGAACCGAAACGCATCGCGTATGTTGCTCTTGCCACTCGCGTTTGCACCGACTATGACAGTGAACGGCCCAACGACCAGACTCTCGTCGGCGAAGTTCTTAAAATTGGCGAGCCGTAGGTTGGTAATCACCGCCTGTAGGCCCAATCTGACCGAGCAACAACTTTGGCTGACAACGGGACGTCCCCTCGGCGGGCAGAGGGGCTAGACGCCCTCCCAGCGTGCGAAACCCACCCGTCGCGGGTGACATGACGTGGTTGTGTGGCGCATACTCTCATCTCTAGTCGCCCAGCGCCTTGTCCGCCTGCTCTAGAACCATGCCTTCCAGCTGGGTGTCCGACAAAGCATCTATAAGGCGCATCCCACCTTGCCGGTTGAGCCGCTTCATCCAATCGCGGAAGATGTCCCTCTCAAACAAGCGTCGCTCTCTCGTCCGGAAGTCCTTCTCCATTGCGTTATACACGCACCTCAGCACACGATAGTTGCGAGAGACCGACGGGCGCTCGATTAGCGCAGATCTCGGATCCTGCCGATAAAGCACGACTTGTAGAAAACGGCCAGGATCCTCCGGTACGACATTGTGCGCTATATGGCCGAGCCACCACAACCTCGAAACCCCATTGTCGCGAATCAGGCCCCGGTTCCCGTTCACGAAGAAATGATTGCGAACTCGATCAATCAGTCGCGCGTCATCCCCGCCATTGAGCCATCGCCTAGCAATATATCCAGCACATTCGTTATGCGCCAAGTAGGTCCAAAGGCGTTCGTCAGATGCCTGATAGGGGGTTAGCTGATCCAACGCACGATAGACCACCAAGGCATTATCTCCGTCGTGCTTACCCGGGGATCTACCACGAGTTTTTAGGACACTAGCCAGCCCGCCCATCGTGATTCGCGTCTCCCGCGTCGGACGTGGCGACGTCAGGGAAATAGCTTCGGGACCTCCGCTAAGATACCACTCAACGCGAGAGCCGATTCCATCGCGGAGCTCGTCAACTGCCTCCATCGTGTAGTAAATCACCACGCTCATTGCTGCGTTGCCTCCTCAACCGCGAGGAAGGGCAGCTCACCAAACGGGTCGTTGAGGATTTTCTGCGCATCCTCGAGCCGGTCATTCTCATCGCCGTCGCCAATGGCCCTGAGCTCACACCGCGCCAATGCCTCCTGTAGCGCACTATACCAACGGAATTCCTCGTAGTCCTCCGAAGGACCCTTGTCGGCTTCCGCCAACACCCACGCCAGCGCCGGAAGATAGACGCTATTCATGATGTACGCTTTAGTTCCGCTAACGTCGGCTCTGCGACGCGCCTCCCTAAACCGATCGTAGTCCTCACGACTGAAAACAATCGTAACTTTGTCACCCGATATCGAGCATCTCCATTCGTTGGGGGGCTGCTCTTCGTTGTAGGACGTGCGGAACACGCTCTCCGGGGTCAGTTCCTCAGACGGCCGTATCCAAAACACGTCCGGAGGCTCCATTGCCAAGACCGAACCGGGACTCAAAGAATACGTCCTTCCCTCGTAGTCCTCATGCCAGTTCCGCGAGACAAACTCCTCCACGGTTTCTGTCGCGATCACATAGGCCTTCACTTCAACCTTGTCCCCGAGAAGGCCGTTCTCCGCCACCCACTCGATACTCGGTGTCCGGCTAGGGATCAGCTTACGAAAATGGGTGCTTGGGCAGCTCACCAACATGGCGTACGAGGCCCGTCCGGATTCAATCAGCTGCAGAATGGCCTCATCGCTGAGATCGAAATCCGCTACAAACGTCACCTCGGTGGAGCGCTCTTGCGACTCGGCATCCACCTCTACTTGGAACTCGCATCGCTCGTAGTCAGAACTTCCCGCCCGCAGCACTGGCCACGGCCAAGACTTCGACGAGACGAAATTCATCCTTCCGACTCCTTCGCGTATGCACGGATCTGCCACGCGGCATTGAGGTCAGCTTCGCCCTCCAAGCGAAGCGTGTGTCGCCTGCCCGTCACCAAGCCTACCTCGGCAACTTCAGCGCCCTCATCATCCAAGAGAAGGACGTCCTCCCGCTTAATGGCCGAGGAGTCACCGACTTCCTCCGCCAACACTGTGCCGACAACAGATTCCGTCGCCGTGAAAGCAACACGGGCTCGCGTGGTATCGGCTGGATCAACGATCACGCGTACGTCAGTCAGTTCGATAGGCCTTCGGCCACCCTTGGAGCCTCCCTTGGGTCCAGATCCGCCCGTACCCAAGCCATCCCCGGTTCCGCGGGTCCCTCCCGTTCCAGGTACATTCCCCCCTTCACCTTTGCCGTCGTCACCGCCACCCGCGTCGCCACCGTCGTCGCCCGCATCACCCTCGTGCTCACCCTCCTCAATGGCCAACGGGGACGCGACCCTCACCCTCGTTCTTGGCGGTTTGCGCCTAATCCCGCCAACCTCGCCGAAACTTGGTTGACCGTCCCTCGACGTATCATCGTCAAACGCACCGGGTTGGTCGGTATAGAGGAAATCGACCAATTCCTCTACATCGTCACTAACTTCCGCCAACTTCTGGGACGCATGCTGTCGTAGCATTTCCCTGATCCATCTGCGAAGACGGTCAAGAGCGCGCCGCCCCCTCCTCTTCTCATCGTCGGTATGCAATCGAGAATACTCGAACTGATTGTGGGACGGGTTCTCCATGCGTCGCAGAAGCTCGTTGCCTTCCTCGTCATCGAAGACGCACACGGCCACATAGTCGCGCAAGCCTCGGAATCGGTGTCCCTGTTGCTCATCCGTAATAAGCATCCCCGTCCTCCGGATCAGCGCCGTGCGGTTCGGAAAGCTATCGACATCGGGGAAGTCGTCCTCTGTCCCAATCCATAGCTTCACCGAGCCGAGGTCTTCGTCGTTCCACACCTCGACCGGGTCCAGTTTCGTCAAGTTCCAGTATAGGCTCGAGCGACGTACCAACTCGTCGTCCTCGTTGACCAGCTTCGCAAACTGATGCCCGATCGTCGTACCCTTGATCTCCCAATCGCTGTCGGACCCGTCACCCTCGTCCGGTTCCAGCAGAACCTCAAGGTCGCCCTTTTCGATGGCATAGAAGAAGTTGACGATGACACTTCGCGCGATTGCCTGTTGCCACCTTGCGCCCGCTTGGCTTGGCTCAAAGGCCATCACCCAAACTGCGGTCCCCGCCTCGCCGGGTTTAGAGGTTGGTCGCAGGCTCACTGGAATCTGATTACCCGCCAACGCCTCGCAGTCCGGCACCGTTCCGAAGAAGCCGGTAGCCTGCGTCATCTCGGGGCCGTTGCCGAAATCATGGTCATGCGACACCAAGACTGCTTTGCCCTGCAGCCTTTCGACCGTCGCGCCATCCTGCTCAAATGAGGACCAGTAGAACACCGTACGGAGCGGTGACAGCGTGAATGGCGCCGCCTTGCCAACCCCAAACGACCCACCCGCGAACTCGGAGGACTTGAAGCTCGCACCGGTTGTCTTGACTAGGCCGCGCCACGCATCTCCGGCCAAGCCTGTTGTGTTGCTGTCGATTATCCCGAGCACAGGCACGGTTTCGCTCTTTAGGACCTCGCGCGCTCGGTCGAACGTCCGCGCAGCCTTTGCATCATGCTGCCAAGCAGTGGCGCAACTCTCAATGTGCTCCGCCAGGATGGCACCCCCGAAATCGGATCGCGCGACCTCCCGGATCTCGAACGTAACGTGCACCGACCTATCCGCACTTGCACGCGCATCCACAGAGTTCTGCAGCACCTCACGCGCCAGGCTCGCCAATGGGGCCCCATCGAATGTAACGATGCCTGCATCGTTGATCCCCGCCTCTACGCCGCCACCGGTCGGGGGAAAGCGCCAATCGATCTTAGTCATGGCGACCCCCAATTGCCGCGATGCACTGACGCGCCACAACTTCAACCAGTGCGGGACAGGCCGCATTCCCAATCAAGCGGTATTGCTCGTGGATCGGAACCTCCTCCGGAAAGAGCCGCTCACAACAACCGAAACCTTGAAGCGCCGCCACTTCTTCCACGCGAAGCCTCCGCACGCCCCAAGTGTCCCTCACGAATGGGATGTTGTGGCCGCCGATACCCATGTTGGCTGTGAGGGTTGGACAAAGGCCGCCCTTCTTCTCCCTGACGTAGTTCCTTCGAAGTTGGTAGAGGTTCTTGGGCGATTCGCCCTTGGCAATTGCCGCCTCGATCATTTCCAAGTACTGATTGCCAGCCGGCAAATAGTCTTCCGGCGCCGCCCGCTGGCTTGAGTCCACTATGTCCAGCACCGTTCGTCTTGGCGCGCTGACGTCCGGTTCAACCACCGGAGCAGCGAATGGGTTGTACGAGAAGAAGTACTTCGATGCCGCCACCAAGAACAGGCGCTCTCGGTCTTGGGGGATGTCCGTGTACTCTCGGACGTTCCCTATCCAGCAATGGGATTCGCGAAACCAATAGCCCGCTTGGCGAAGGGCCCTACGAATACGAACGAACCAGTCGCCGTCGGCCCCGTACAGAAGGTGGGGCACGTTTTCGAGCACGACGAACTTCGGTCGCTCGGCCGGGGTCCACTCCTTCAGCAACCGTGGAATCTCGAAAAACAGACTGCCCCTAGGATCGTCGAATCCCTTTCGGGCGCCAGCTTGGGAGAAGCTCTGGCTGGGGAATCCGCCAGCCAAGATGTCCACTGGCGTTAGCTGTCGCACGCCTAGGCATTTAACGTCGGTCTCAATGAACGGAACCTCCGCGAACCTGTGTCGGAAAGTGCGCGAAGCGAATGGGTCGTTGTCGGTTGCCCAGTCGACTCGGAGGCCCGCGCTACGAAGACCGGTCGCAAATCCACCCATCCCACTGAAGAGGCAGCCCGCTGACAGTTCTTCTTGTTCGCGGCTTCCGGTCAACGCGATCTCTCGGCAGTCGGTCCCTTGCTCGATCTCGCGCAACATACCACGATGGCTACCGCCGACGCTTTCGCAGCTCTTCCAGCGTTCGTTGCTGCGCCGTAGCCGCCGCCAGTTGGGCGGCGGCGGCGCCGTATTCGATTTCGGCCGCCGCGTTCTCCAGAGCATTTTCGGCTTGGCGCTGGGCTTCTAGGGCGGCGGCTTCGTCGATGTCTTCGGCTCTGAGGGCCGTGTCGGCGAGCACGGTGACGATTCCTGGCTGGACTTCCAGGTAGCCGCCTGAGGCGTAAAAGACTTCCTCTTCGCCGTCCGACTGGGTCAGGCGAACTACGCCTGGGAGGATGCCGGTCAGGAGGGGGGTATGGCCAGGGAGGATGCCTAGTTCACCCAGGGAGCCCTTGAGGGACACCATCGTCACTTCGCCGGAGAAGATTTCCTGCTCGGCGCTGACGATGTGGCAGTGCATGGTGATGGCCATTGGTTTGGGCTCCTCCCTCTCTGGCCTCGCCGCCTAGAGCGTCTTCGCCTTTTCTTGGGCGGCTTCGATGGTGCCGACCATGTAGAAGGCCTGCTCCGGCATGTCGTCGCATTCGCCGTCCAAGATCGCCTTGAAGCTGCGCACCGTGTCTTCGCGGCTGACGTAGTCGCCGGGCTGGCCGGTGAACTGCTCCGCCACGAACATGGCCTGGCTGAAGAACTGCTGCATCTTGCGGGCGCGGTAGACCAGCGCCTTGTCTTCCTCGGAGAGTTCGTCCATGCCGAGGATGGCGATGATGTCCTTCAGTTCCTGATAGCGCTGCAGCACCTGCTGGACGCCGCGGGCGACGTTGTAGTGCTCTGCGCCGACGATGTTCGGGTCTAGCTGGCGGCTCGATGAGTCCAAGGGGTCCACCGCCGGGTAGATGCCGAGGTCGGTGATGGCTCGGTTCAGGGTGATGGTGGAGTCGAGGTGCGCGAACGTGGTGGCTGGCGACGGGTCGGTGAGGTCGTCCGCCGGCACGTAGATGGCCTGCACCGAGGTGATGGAGCCGGTCTTGGTGGTGGTGATGCGCTCTTGCAGGGTACCCATCTCCTCGGCGAGGTTCGGCTGGTAGCCCACCGCCGACGGCATGCGTCCGAGCAGCGCCGACACTTCCGTTCCGGCGAGGGTGTAGCGGTAGATGTTGTCCACGAACAAGAGCACGTCGCGGCCTTCGTCGCGGAACTTCTCCGCGAGGGTGAGGCCCGTGAGCCCCACGCGCAGGCGGTTGCCGGGGGGCTCGTTCATCTGGCCGAACACCAGCGAGAGCTTGTCGAGGACGCCGGCTTCCTGCATTTCGTAGTAGAAGTCGTTGCCCTCGCGCGTGCGCTCGCCGACGCCGGCGAACACCGAAAGCCCCGAGTGCTCGATGGCGATGTTGCGGATGAGCTCCAGCATGGTCACCGTCTTGCCGACGCCGGCACCGCCGAACAGGCCCACCTTGCCGCCGCGGGCGAACGGGCACATGAGGTCGATCACCTTCACGCCGGTTTCGAGCAGCTCGTTGCCACCCTTCTGGTCTTCGTAGGCGGGCGCCTTGCGGTGGATGGGGAGTTTCTCGCGGGCGTTGATGGGGCCCTTCTCGTCGATGGCGTTGCCGAGCACGTCCATGATGCGACCGAGAGTCTCCTCGCCCACCGGAATGGAGATCGGCCCGCCGGTGTTGGACACCGCGAGGCCCCGCGACATGCCCTCGGACGATCCCATGGCGATGCAGCGCACCACCCCATCGCCGAGCTGCTGCTGCACTTCCAGGGTGAGCCCCGTCTCGGTGACGCTCAAGGCGTCATAGACCTTCGGCACCTCTTCCCGGTCGAATTCGACGTCGATGACCGCGCCGATAATCTGCACCACCTTGCCGCTTGACATGCTTGACCTCTCGAATGTGTCCGTGGGGCTGTTGTTTCGCGCCGCTTGCCGTCAGACCGCCGCGGCACCGCCGACGATCTCGGCGATTTCCTGCGTGATGGCGGCCTGACGGGCGTTGTTGTAGAGAAGATTGAGTTCCGTGACGATCTCTTCGGCGTTGTCGGTGGCGTTTTTCATCGCGATCATCCGCGCCGCCTGCTCGCAGGCCGTGTTCTCCACCACCGCCTGATACACCTGCGACTCGACGTAACGCTGCACCAGCCCCTCGATGAGGGCGCGGGCGTCCGGCTCGTAGAGATAGTCCCAGGCGTGCTTGAACTCGTCGCCGTCGGCTGGCGCCAAGGGCAGCAACTGGCGGAGAAAGGGGCGCTGGGTCATGGTGTTGACGAATTCGTTGCTGGCGATCTCGAGCCGGTCGATGCGACCCTGCTCAAAGGCATCGAACATCACCTTGACGCCGCCGATGAGGTCAGCGACTTCCGGCGTTTCGCCCACGTCCGCCACCGTGGCCGACACTGTGCCGCCCACCGAGCGGAAAAACTGCAGCGCCTTGTTGCCGACGAGCGCCATTTCGGCCTCGACGCCGCGCTCGCTCCAAGACTGCATCTCGCGCAGCAGCAGCCGGAACAGGTTGACGTTGAGGCCGCCGCAGAGGCCGCGATCGGTGGAGACGACGATGTAGCCGATGCGCTTCACCTCGCGCTCGTCCATGTACGTATGGCGGTGTTCCGGGCGGGCGTTGGCGAGGTGGCCGATCACTTCGGCGATGCGGCGCGAATACGGGCGACCTTCGCGCATCTTGTCCTGGGTGCGACGCATCCGGCTCGCCGCCACCATCTGCATGGCGCGCGTGCTCTTCTGCGTCGTCTGGACGCTGCCGATCTTCTTCTTGATTTCCTGGCCTGCCGCCATGATGTCGTTTCCGCTTTTGGTTTCGCCATGCGGGCGGGGACAAGCCCCGTCCCTACGGTTGCGCGCTAGGGCGCTCTATTCGTAGCTGTGGCCTTGCTTGAACGCCTCGATGGCGTTCTTCATGTACTCGACTATCTCGTCCGAATGGTCGCCGGTGGCGGTGATGTTCGCCATCCATTCGCCGTGCTCGGCATTCATGTAGGCGAGCAAGTCACGCTCGAAGTCGAGCACACCCTCCACCGGCACGTCTTCGAGGTAGCCTTCCGATGCCGCGAACAGCACCAGCCCCATCTCTGCCACCGACATGGGCGAATACTGGTTCTGCTTCATCAGCTCTTCGACGCGGGCACCGTGGTCGAGCTGGCGACGGGTGGCTTCGTCGAGGTCGGAGGCAAACTGCGAGAACGCCGCGAGCTCACGGTACTGCGCGAGGGCGAGCTTGATGCCCCCGGAGATCTTCTTGATAAACGGCACCTGCGCCGAGCCGCCCACCCGGGAGACGGAGATGCCGGGGCTCATGGCGGGGCGGATGCCGGAGTTGAAACGGTCGAGCTCGAGGTAAATCTGCCCATCGGTGATGGAGATGACGTTGGTGGGCACGAAGGCCGACATGTCACCGGCTTGCGTCTCGATGATGGGCAGCGCCGTGAGCGAGCCCGTCTGGCCCTTCACTTCGCCGTTCGTCTGCTGCTCGACGTAATCGGCGTTGACTCGCGATGCGCGTTCGAGCAGCCGGGAGTGCAGGTAGAAGACATCGCCCGGATACGCCTCGCGCCCCGGCGGGCGGCGCAGCAGCAGGGAGATTTGCCGGTATGCCCATGCCTGCTTCGTGAGGTCGTCGTAGATGATGAGGCAGTCTTCGCCGTGGTCGCGGAAGAACTCGCCCATGGCGCAGCCGGAATAGGGCGAGATGTACTGCATCGGCGCCGGCTCCGAAGCGGAGGCGGCGACGACGATGGTGTGCTCCATGGCGCCGTTCTCCTCGAACGTGCGCACGATGTTGGCGATGGTGGACATCTTCTGGCCGATGGCGACGTAAACGCACTTGATGCCGGTGCCTTTCTGGTTGATCACCGCGTCCACGGCGATGGCGGTCTTGCCGATCTGCCGGTCGCCGATGATGAGCTCGCGCTGGCCGCGGCCGATGGGCACCATGGAGTCGATGCACTTGATGCCCATCTGCACCGGTTGGTCCACCGACTGCCGGGCGATGACGCCAGGCGCCACCTTCTCGATGGGCGCCGTTTCGGTGGCGGCGATGGGGCCCTTGCCGTCCACGGGTTCGCCTAGGGCATTGACCACGCGGCCGAGCAGTTCCCGCCCCACCGGCACTTCGAGAATGCGCTTGGTGCAGCGCGCCGTCATGCCTTCCGAGAGGCCCTCGTAGTCGCCGAGCACCACAACGCCCACCGAGTCGCGCTCGAGGTTGAGCGCCATGCCGGTGACGACTCCGCCACCCTCGGCGCCGGGGAATTCGATCATCTCGCCGTATTGCGCTTCGGCGAGGCCGTGCACGCGGACGATGCCGTCGGACACGCTGACGATGGTGCCCTCGTTCTGCGCCTGTGCGGTGACATCCAGATTGTGGATGCGGCTCTTGATGATGTCGCTGATTTCCGAAGGATTCAGTTGCTGCATGGTCGTTGTGCCCTGTCCTTGCGTTGGTGCCGGCTATGGGAGGCGAACTTCCCGGAGGGAGGGCGTCTCGCCCTCCATACGCGCCCCAAGGCGCGCAATCGTGACTCCGAACTGGAAGAAGCTGCGAGCTGCGTTCAAGTACTCATTCCTTGCGGAAGGCGCGCCTATCGGCGCGATGGAGGGCGAGACGCCCTCCCTCCACGGAGGCACTTGATCAGAGGCTTGCCCAGTGGTCATGTTCTGAGGAGCGCCTCGGTGAGCTTGGCGATGCGGCCGCGCACGCTGCCGTCGATCACGGTGTCGCCGGCGCGGATGATGGCGCCGCCGACGACGGCCTCGTCCACTCTCGTCGCCACCTCGATCTCCTGGCCGAAGCGTTGCGTAAGGCCTTCGACAAAGCCGGCGAGTTGGCTTTCGGTGAGTTCCACGGCGCTGACGATCTCGACGTCCAAGGTGCGTTCCGCCGCGGCCTTCAAGGCTTCAAACTGGCTCGCGATCTCGCCCAAGATGTCGAGCCGCTTGTTGTCTGCCAGCACATGCACGAAGCGGCGGGCATCGGTGCCGAGCTCATCGCCAAGCAGGTCGATGATCCGCTGTGCCTTGACCGGCTCCGGCAGCGACGGCAAGGCGATGAACTCCTGCACCTCGTCCACATCGGCGGCCGCGGCCAGGCTCGCAAGCTGGCGCGACCATTGGTCGAGCCGATCCGCCTCGTGGGCGATATCGAACGCCGCCCCGGCGTAGGGGCGGGCGAGGGTCGCGGTCTCTGCCACCTAGAGTTCCGTCGCCAGCTTGTCGAGCAAGGCGTCGTGCCGGGAGCGGTCGAGGTCCGCCGAGACGATGCGCGAGGCGCCAGCGATGGCGAGTTCGGCCACGCGGCCCCTGAGGGCTTCGCGGGCACGGTTCATCTCCTGCTCGATGTCCGCTTGCGCGGCTTCCAGGATGCGTTCCCGTTCAGCCTGCGCCACAGACTTCGCTTCCTCCACCATTTCGGCGGCTTGGCCGCGAGCCTGCTCGACGATCTGGCGTGCTTCGGCGCGAGCGCCGCTCAGGTGCTCTTCGGCGCGGGCTTCGGCGTGCTCAAGGTCACGCTGCGCCTTGTCGGCAGCCTCCAGCCCGTCTGCGATGGTCTTCTGCCGCTCCCGCATGGCGGAAATCAGCACCGGCCAGATGAACTTCCAGCAGGTCCAGACGAACACGGCGAAGGCCAGCGTCTGGCCGATGAGCGTCGCCGTGATGTTCATGTCGTCTCCTCCTTAAGCGCGGGTGCCGCCGTGGCGGCGGCGAGGGGAAAGAGGTGCCCTTGCGTCAGGCGACCACGAACATCACGTAGAGGGCGACGCCGACGCCGATGATCGGCACTGCGTCCACGAGGCCCAGGATGATGAAGAGCTGGGTGCGCAAGGTCGGCAAGAGTTCCGGCTGGCGGGCAACGCCTTCCATGAACTTGCCGCCGAGCAGGCCGACGCCGATGGCGGCGCCCACGGCACCAAGGCCAATCATGAGGCCGGCGCCAATGTACAAGAGAACTGACATCTCCACGGTTCGCTTAACTCCTTTCGGTGGGGTTGTGGGTTGTTGGGTTCAGTGGTCTTCCTCCGTGTCGTGGGCCTGGGCGAGGTACACCACCGTGAGGACGGCGAAGATGAACGCCTGCAGGGTGATGATGAGCACGTGGAACATGGCCCAGGCCCATTGCAACGCGGCGCCGAAGACGCCGATGACGATGCCGCCGTACATGAGGGCGATGAGGATGAAGATCATCTCCCCGGCGTAGAGGTTGCCGAACAGGCGCAGGCCCAGCGAAACGGGCTTGGCGAGCAGCGTGACGCCTTCGAGAATCAGGTTGATCGGGGCGAGGATGACGATCAGCAGCCCCCGCACCACCGGGCTGCCGCCCTTGGGGGCTTCGAACGGATGGCAGAGGAGTTCCTTCAGGAAGCCGCCGATGCCCTTCACCTTGATGCTGTAGAAGATGACGAGGATGAATACGGCCAGCGCCATGCCGAGGGTGATGTTGGGATCGGTGGAGGGCACCACCTTCATGAACTCGACGCCCATGACTTTGGCGGCTTCGGGAATCCAGTCGACCGGCACCAGGTCCATGAGGTTCATCAGGAACACCCAGACGAAGATGGTGAGTGCCATGGGTGCGATGAGGTCGTTGCGATGCTGGAAGATGCTCGAGACCGTGTCGTCAATGAAGTCGACGATCATCTCGACGGCGTTCTGCAAGCCGCCGGGGACACCGGCGGTGGCTCGACGGGCGGCGATTCCGAAGATGACGCAGAAAAGGGCACCCAACGCCACGGCCCACGCCATGGAATCCACGTTGATGGACCAGAAGCCCATCGCCGCCGCCTGCTCGGCGTTCTCAGCGAATCCCCACGTTCCGTCCGGATGCTGGCCGTAGGTGAGATTCGTGAGGTGGTGCTTGATGTAGTCGCCGCTCGATTCGGCCATATCGCGTCTTGCGCCTTACGCTCCCGATCGACGCCCCGGACTTCCCCGCGGCCTTGTTCTTGCGAGGGGCGCGCCCATTGCGCTCCTCACTCTCCCGCTCTGCCCCGGCCAATCAGCGCTGGTGCGAGCAATTGCCCCACCAGCGCGGCGACGAATCCGCCGAGAAATGCCGCTGCCTGCACGCCGACCAAGAATCCCGCCACCGCGAGAGCCGAGATCAGCGCCACCTTGGCAAACCAGCGCGCCAAGAGGCCGTATGCCTCGGCAGTCGCGTTGGCGGCCTTGGTGCGGCCAACCGCCCATGCGTACCAAGCTTGAGGCAGCACCACCGCCGCCCCGCCGAGCATCGCGCTGACGGCACCGTAACCGGCCGTTCCCGCCGAAGCGCCCGCCGCAATTGCGGCAGCAACCCCGGTCAACCCTGCCTGGACGAGCACAACCAGCCAAGGTGCCTGCACTTAACCGGTCTGCCTGCGGATGGACCCGGCACCAACCGACCCCTGCGCGACCTCGCCCCAAGGGAGGGCGCGCCAGGAGAGGATCGATGTGGACGAAGTTCGGTAGATCAGGCCGAACCGGTGTGCGAAGCGGCGCGCATTATACGGACGGGCTTTGCCTGCTTCAACGCTTTTGGCGAGGAAGTCGTAGGAGGTCGGACGGTGGTGGTGACCTTCCCTAGCACGCCCTGCCCTTGTACGCCCAACAACGGTGGTGGCGCGCACTTTCCTGTCACTCCCCCCTCGAGGGGGAGTCGAGAAAAGCGTCCCCGCTTTTCTCGGAGGGGGGGCCGCCGACCCAAAAAACCCCGTACCCCACAATCCCCGAACGAAGCCCCTCCTGTCACTCACCTTTCGCGCCAGCGCCGTTTTCTACACGAGGGCCTGGTAAGAAATGCCCGCTAGGTCAGTCTCGCCTTGTGCGAGCGTCGTCGAGAGAGCGTCCTGGTTTGCTCCGTGCGGAGTTGCGCAGTCGGCTCAGGATGGCATCGAGCTCGTCCATGCTCGTGTAGCGGATCACGACGCGGCCGGCGCCGGTTCGGCGATTGAAGCCGATGGAGACGGGGGCACCCAGGCGTTCGCCGAGTTCGCGCTCTAGGCGTTGGGTGTCGGCGTCCGGCTCGACGGGCCGTTTCGAGGTGCGTTTGTCGGCGAGCAGCGTTCGCACCAAGGCTTCGGTTTCGCGTACCGACATTTTTCGCTTGACTACTTGGGCCGCTGCGCTGGCTTGGCTTGCGAGCGGCAACGGCAGCAGGGCGCGGGCATGGCCCATCTCCAGATTGCCGGCGAGCAGCAGCTCGCGCACTTGTGGCGCGAGCTTCAGCAGGCGCAGGAGGTTCGCCACGGCGGTGCGAGATTTGCCAACCGCGTCCGCAACTTCCTGCTGCGTAAGGGCGTGCTCTTCGATCAAGCGCTTGAGCGCTTCGGCTTCCTCCAGTGCGTTCAAGTCCTCGCGCTGGATGTTCTCGATCAGCGCCACCGCCATCGCGTCGCGGTCGCTGATGCTGCGCACCACCGCGGGTATGGTTTCAAGGCCCGCGAGCTGGGCAGCGCGCCAGCGACGCTCGCCAGCGACGATCTCGTAGCCGCCGGATTCGCGGGGCCGGACGATGATCGGCTCGATCACGCCCTGGGCGCGAATCGATTGCGCCAACTCCTCCAGGGCTTGCGGATCCACCGCTCGGCGCGGTTGGTGCGGACCGGAGTACACGGTGTCGAGCGGCAGGTTCGGGTACAGCCCGCTGGCGACAGCATGCCCGCCTTCGCCCTCAGGCCGGGCGAGCAGCGCTTCAAGGCCTCGGTTCAGCCCGCGCCGGCGAACCACGGGCCGTTCCGGCGGCTTCATGACGCCTCCTTCATGCCGCCTTCGCGCCGCCGTCGCAGTTCCGCCGCCAAGGCGAGGTAGGCAATCGCGCCGCGGCAGTGGCGGTCGTAGAGGATCGCGGGCAGGCCGTGACTGGGCGCTTCGGCAAGCCGAACATTGCGGGGAATGACCGTGCGGTACACGCTGTCGCCGAAGTACTCGATGAGCTGACGCGAGACATCGCGCGTGAGGCTGTTGCGGGGGTCGTACATGGTGCGCAGGATGCCCTCCACCGCCAGCGCGGAGTTGCCGCTTTGGCGCACGCCGTCGATTGTGTCGAGCAGGGCCGAAAGACCTTCAAGGGCGTAATACTCGCATTGCATCGGAATCAGCACCGCATCGGCTGCCATCAGGGCGTTCAGCGTCAGCAGGCTGAGGGACGGCGGGCAGTCGATGAGCACATAGTCGAAGGCTTCGCCCGATGCGTCGAGACGCTCGCGCAGCCGGTGCGCTCGCTGTTCCTGTTCGTGCAGCCGAACCTCCGCCGCGGTGAGGTCGCCGTTGGCCGGCACAAGCCGAAAGCCCGTCGCGCATTCTCGGTACACGTCACGGTCTGCGGCGGCGTCCATGAGCCACTCGTATGCGCCGGCGTCGAGCATGTTCTTGTCCACCCCAGCACCCATGGTGGCATTGCCCTGGGGGTCCATGTCCACCAGCAATGTGCGGGCACCGGTCAGGGTAAGGGAGGCGGCGAGATTGACGCTGGTGGTGGTCTTGCCGACGCCGCCCTTCTGGTTCGCGACGGCGATGCGGTGGGGGCGGGCCGGCGCCTTGGCAGACGGGGTCGCGCTGTTGGTCACGGCCCAGAGCCCTCAGCCCGGGGGAGCGCGAGGGGCTTCCCCTCGAAGCAAGAGCTCGGTGCGTCGTCGCGGCAGACTGCAGCGATGTGCGACTCGCCGACTTGGGTCGCTTTGACAATGCGTCCGTCCGGGAATAGCGAAGGCGGCAGCGCGCGCCCCGCCTGCAGGAGCGCCACGCCATCGGGCCGCAGCAGGCGCCTGAGCAGGGGCCACGCCTTGGGCGGCGGCGCTACGGCACGTGCCGTGGCAACGTGGAAGGTGCCGGATGCGATCGCGTTGGCATCGGCGACGCAAACTGTCGCGTTTGTGAGACCGAGTTCGATCACTGCCTGGCGCAGGAAACGCCCCTTCCCCTCGCTGCGCTCGACCAGCGTGACGCGCAGGTCGGGGCAAGCGATCGCAAGCGGTATGCCCGGAAATCCTGCGCCGGCGCCTACGTCCACAAGTTGCCAGCGACAGCCGTCCTCAACCACGACATCGGGCAGAGGCGGCGATCGAAGGAAGGCCTGAAGCAAGAGGCTGTCTTGGATGTGGCGCCTCTCCAGCCTGTCGAGGTCGCGAGGGCTGACGAGGTTCCGCACCTTGCTCCAGCGCCGCACCAGGCTCGCGTGTTGCGCGAGCAAGGCGTCCACCCGGTCGATGTTGGGGGCCACGACGGCCACTGCCGTTAAGCCCGCTGCGCTTGATCGTCGACCGTGTTGTCCGCCTCGGCGTGACGGCGCGAATGCACCCGCAGCAGCGAAAGCGCCGCCGGGGTGATCCCCGGCACGCGTGACGCCTGCGCCACCGTGGCTGGCAGTCGCTCCCGCAGCCGTTCGCGCAACTCGTTCGACAGCCCAGCTACCGATGCGTAGTCGAAGTCCGACGGCAGTGGCGCGTTGTCGTCTTCCTGGCTCTGTTCGATCTCTTCGTCCTGGCGGCGGATGTAGCCGGCGTATTTGGCATCGATCTCCACTTGGACGAGCGCTGCCTCGTCCGCCGCTACGCCCGCCTCAAGCAGCGCGGCGGCGGTGATGCTCGGTCGCTTGAGCAAGTCAAGCAGCGTCGAGTCCTTCGCCAAGGCTGCACCGCTCTCCCGTTCGAGGGCGCGCGCAAGGTCGCTGCCAGGGTGAACGCGCTGGCCGTGAAGCTCGCGCCGCAAGCGGTCGATTCGCGCTCGCCGATCGGTGAACACCTGCCAGCGCGCGTCGTCCACGACCCCGAGTTCGCGCCCGACCGGCGTCAGGCGGAAGTCGGCGTTGTCCTGGCGTAGCCGGAGCCTGTACTCGGCACGACTGGTGAACATTCGGTATGGCTCGCTGGCGCCGAGGTTAATGAGGTCGTCCACCAAGACACCGATGTAGGCCTCGTGTCGCGCCGGGCACCATGCCGGTTCGCCGGCCGCGGCCCGGGCGGCATTGATGCCGGCGAGCAGCCCTTGTGCAGCCGCTTCTTCGTAGCCCGTGGTGCCGTTGATTTGCCCGGCGAAGTAGAGCCCTTCGATGACCTTGGTCTCGAGGGACGGAGCCAGGTCGCGGGGGTCGAAGAAGTCGTACTCGATGGCGTAGCCGGGGCGGGTGACGCTCGCGTTCTCGAAGCCGCGAATGCTGCGCACGGCGCGAAGCTGGACGTCGAACGGCAGGCTGGTGGAGATGCCGTTGGGATAGAGCTCGGGCGTGTCGAGCCCTTCCGGCTCGACGAACACCTGATGGCTCTGGCGGTCGGCAAAGCGCACCACCTTGTCCTCGATGGAGGGGCAGTAGCGTGGCCCCACGCCTTCGATGGCACCGCTGAACATGGGCGAGCGATCGAGCGCCGCGCGGATGATCTCGTGCGTCGCCGGATTGGTGTGGGTGATGTGGCACGGCACCTGCCGCGGATGGTCGGCGGCGCTTGTCAGGAACGAAAGCGTCGGCCGCGGCTCGGCGCTCGGCTGCACCTCCATGACCGAGAAGTCGACGCTGCGACCGTCGATGCGCGGCGGCGTGCCGGTCTTCAGCCTGCCGACGCGCAAGGGGAGTTGGCGCAGGCGTTCGGCAAGGCGATTCGACGGGGCATCGCCAGCACGCCCTCCGGGCGCCGTTTCAAGGCCAACGTGAATGCGCCCGCCGAGGAACGTGCCGGTAGCAAGCACGACGCGGTTCGTCATGAACCGAAGCCCCATCGCCGTATCGACGCCGCGCACCCGGTCGTCTTCCACCCAGAGGTCCACTACCGGCTGCTGGAACAGCGACAGGTTCGGCTGCGACTCGACAATGCGACGCACTTCGCCGCGATACAGGCTGCGATCGGCCTGTGCACGGGTGGCGCGCACTGCCGCACCCTTGCTCTCGTTCAGCGTGCGGAACTGGATGCCGGCACGGTCGCCGGCCACGGCCATCGCCCCGCCCAAGGCATCGATCTCGCGCACCAGATGCGACTTGCCAATGCCGCCGATGGCAGGATTGCAGGACATTTGACCGATAGTTTCGATGCTTTGCGTGAGCAGCAAAGTCGAGGCGCCCGCCCGCGCGCTCGCGAGCGCCGCCTCGACGCCGGCATGGCCGCCGCCGATCACGACGACATCGAACCGTTCCGGGTGGATGATCACGCTCGTTCCGCCAAGCTCGCAAAGCGAACGAGCAACTATACGGCTAGAGGGGACTGTAAGGAACTTGGTTCATGGTCAATCGGCGCCAATGCCTCGTCTCCATCAGGGGGCGTGCTACATTGCCGGGCCTTAGCATTTCTTGAGATTCGGCTTGTCGGTCGCGAGGGTGGGGCGGCGCGGGGTTTCCCGACGGACGGCGGTGAAAGCCGTTCCCGCGCTTGTTGGGCCGTTCCTTGCGCTGGCAGGTCGGCGAGCGCATTCCGAGGTAGACGAGGCCGCGAACATGGCGAACCCGATGGATTCTCCTGCGCATCTTTCGACGACGGCGCAGGCGGCGCTGATTCGCTCTGGCGAGCTTGCCAGCCAGGAGTTGGTGGCGCTGTATCTCGATCGGATCCAGCGCTTCAACCCGGCGCTGAATGCGGTGGTGGCGTTGGCCGAGGATGCGCGCGAGCGGGCGAAGGATGCCGATCAAGCGGTCGCGGATGGCGGTTCGCTGGGGCCGCTGCATGGCGTGCCGATGACCATCAAGGACTGCTTCGACACGGCTGGCACGGTTTCCACTTGGGGAACCCTTGGGCGCAAGGATTTCGTGCCTGGGGCAGATGCGACGGTCGTGGGGCGGCTGAAGGACGCCGGCGCGATTCTGCTCGGCAAGACCAATACGCCCGAGTTCACACTCTCGTTCGAGACGCACAACCGGATGCATGGGTTCACGAACAATCCCTTCGACCTCGGCCGCTCACCGGGTGGGAGCAGTGGTGGCGCCGCGGCTGCCATCGCCGCCGGGCTCACGTCGTTCGACATTGGCACAGATTATGGCGGCAGCATCCGCGTGCCGTCGCACGCCTGCGGCACGGTCGGGATCAAGCCCACCAGCGGTAGTGTCCCGCGCACCGGGCTGTGCTTGCCGCCGGGGATGTTGACCGACTTCCTCAGCCACGCTGGGCCGATGGCGAGGAGCGTGGCGGACCTGGAGCTGATCCTGTCGGTGATCTGGGGGCCGGACGGCCTGGACACCCGCATCGCGCCGGTTCCGCTCGCGGATTCGAGTGCCGTGGCGCTGAGAGGGCTTCGCTGCGCCGTGATGATGGACAATGGCATCGCGAGGCCCGATGACGAGACCTTGGCGGTGGTGGAGCGGGCTGAAGGGATTCTCGGGGAAGCGGGGCTGAAGACGCAGCGCGACCGCCTCGACGGGGTTGAGGAAACCACCTCCGTTGGCAGCGATTTCTGGGCCGTGGGCGCGCATGCGGGGGTGCGGGCGCTGCTCGAGGAGGCGGGCACCGGGGTCGAAGACTATGCGAACAATTGGTTCCGGTCGTTTGCAAAAGCCCCGGGGAGCGGTGACATCGACGGCGGGGCGCTCACGCGGCAGCTTGCACGGTTCGAGGGCTATCGCCGTCGGATGCAGCAGCACATGGCGCAATACGACGTGCTCATCTCGCCGGTCAACGCGCATCCGGCGCCGCTGCATCCGGCCCCGGGCGATTCGCCGTTTCCCTCGACGGACGCGAGCTATACGGAGGCGTATGACCTGACTGGATGGCCGGCGGGGGTGGTGCGGGGCGGAACCGCTTCGTCCGGGGTGCCGATTGGGGTGCAGGTGGTGGCGAATCCTTGGCGTGAAGATGTCGTGTTGGCGGTGATGAGGCATCTGGAAGGCGCACTGCCGGCGTTTGCCGGGCCGGATGAGTCGGGCTGGCGGGAGGCCTGAAGCGCGACATTCATTTGCCGATGCAAAAGGCGCTGAAGATGTCGCCCAAGAGTTCATCGGTGGTCGTGGTGCCGACGATAGTGCCCAAGGCTTCGTGGGCGAGGCGGAGTTCCTCCGCGGCGAGTTCGCCGGCGCCATCGCCGGTGCGCCGCAATGCTCGGCGGGCGCAGGCTTGGGCCGCTTCCAGGGCTTGGAGGTGGCGGCGCCGGGCCAGGTAGGTGCTTTCTGTTGGCGCGATGCCGGCCAGCTCGGCTATGCGACGCTTTAAGTCGTCGATGCCAGCGCCGGTGCGGGCGGATATACGGAGGGTTTCCCCGGCCTGACCTGCGCTTTCGCCGGTTAGGTCGATCTTGTTGACCACGAGAATGGTCGTGCCTTGGGCCCTCTCGCACTCCCTTAGGTTGGCATCGGCGTCGACGGTTGGGGCGGCGGCGTCGGTCACCGCGAGCACGAGGTCAGCGCCAGCGATGGCGGCGCGGGCGCGGTCTATGCCGATGGATTCCACGTCGTCGCTCGTTTGCCTGAGCCCGGCGGTGTCGGTGAGGCGGACGGGGATGCCTTGCACTTCGATCTCAGCGTGCACCGCGTCGCGGGTGGTGCCGGGGGTGGCGGTGACGATGGCTCGTTCTTCAGCCGCCAGACGGTTCAGGAGGCTGGATTTGCCTACATTTGGGGCACCGGCGATCACGACATCGAGACCGTCGCGCAATACCTGACCGCGGCCGGACTCCTCGAGCAGGTCGCCCAAGCCGGTCAGCACGCCTTCAAGCCGGGCTTTCAGTTCCGAGTCGCCGAGGAAGTCGATCTCCTCCTCGGCGAAGTCGATGGCCGCCTCTACGTGCATTCGCGCTTCGCGCACGCGACTGTCCAAGGCGAGGATCTGTGCGGAAAACTCTCCGGCAAGGGAACGCATCGCTGCCTGGGCTGCCCGGCGGGAGGCACTGTCGATGAGGTCGGCAACCGCTTCCGCCTGGGCAAGGTCCATGCGTTTGTTGAGGAAGGCTCGTTCGGTGAACTCGCCGGGTCTGGCGAGGCGAGCGCCGAGTTCGACCATGCGGCCCAGCAGGCGATCCATCACCACCGGCCCACCGTGCCCGTGAAACTCGGCCACATCCTCGCCGGTGAAGGAGTTGGGCGTGGGGAAAAAGAGGCAGATGCCGGTGTCGATGGGGATTTGGTTAGCGTCCAGAAAGTCCGCGTACACGGCTTGGCGGGGCGGGGTCGGGCGGTGCACGACCCCTTCCACGAGGTCGGCCACCCCTGAACCCGACACGCGGACGATGCCGATCCCGCCGCGGCCGGGCGGGGTGGCGATGGCGGCAATGGTGTCGCGTTTCACGGCTGGCATCTAACGCGCGTCACCGAGCGGTCGGGTAGCGGCCCATCGGCAGGTTCGGCGGACGCGCCCTTCGGCGCAGGAACGGCAGGATGCCTTGCCTCCGTAGCCCCGTCCACGCCTAGGAAGCCGGGCAACGCGAGTGCGTCAAGCAGCGGCTTCGCGGTCTGCCTGGCGCGTTACGTACCACTGCTGGAGGAGGGAGAGGAGATTGTTGGCAAGCCAGTAGAGCACGAGGCCGGCGGGGAAGAACAGCGAGAAGGCCGTGAACAGGAACGGCATCATCTTCATCATGCGCGCCTGCATGGGGTCGGGCATGGGGGGGTTCAGCATCTGCATCAGGTACATGGAGCCACCCATCAGAATAGGCAGGACGAAGAACGGATCCATCACCGACAGGTCCTCGATCCAGAGGAAGAACGGCGCTTGCCGCAGCTCCACGCTTTCGTAGAGCACCCAGTAGAGCGCGAAGAACACCGGCATCTGCAACAGCATTGGCAGGCAGCCGCCGAAGGGGTTGGCGCCTTCGCGCCGGTAGAGCTCCATCATCTCCGCCGACAGCTTGCGGCGGTCGTCCGCGTGGCGCTCCTGCAGGCGCTTGAGCTGCGGCGCCACCCGCCGCATTTTCGCCCCGGAGCGATAGGCGATCGCCGAGAGCGGATACAGCACGAGCTTAATCGCCAGCGTCAGCAGCAGGATGGCAACGCCCCAGTTGATGACCCACGACTGGATATAGGCCAGCGCCTGGAACAACGGCACCGCCAGCCACCAAAGAATCCCGTAGTCCACCGTCAAGCTCAGGTTTTCGGCGATGGCTTCGAGGCGATCCTGATGCTTTGGTCCCGCATAGAGCTTGGCGGAAACCACCTGCCTCGCTCCCGGTACGACCCGGAACTCCGGCGCGACGTAGCCGAAGGCATAGAGCGGGCGACCGAGCCCTGCAAGCCGGCGCCCCGTATAGGCATTGAGTTCCTCAGAATTCGCCACCCAAGCAACGACGAAATAGTGCTGCAGCATGGCCACCCAGCCGCCGGTGACGTCGGCGCGAAACTCCGTCTCGTCCACGTCGTCGAAATCGACCTTGTTGTAGCGATCTTCTGGGGTGGTCAGCGCTGCGCCCACGTAGGGCCGAGGCCCAATCTGGAAGCCTTCCTCCTCGGGCGTCGAGTCGTCTCGCTTGAGCTGGGCAAAGAGACGCGCTTGGACATCCGCCACGCTGCCGTTACGCACCTCATGCTCAACATCGAACGCGTAGCTGCCGGCCCGGAAGCGAAAGCGCTTGATGACCTCGACACCCGCGACCGTTTCGTGACGAAGCTCAATGGCTAGTTCGGCATCGTCCTCGCCCATGCGGTACTCGCTACGCGGCGCGGTGTAGAGCGGTCGCTCCCCGTTGCTGTCCACGCCGTCGGGGCCAATCAGCCCGCTTTGGGCGACATACGTGTGCTGGCCGTCCTGCGCCAGGAGCCGGAACGGCGTAGCGTTCTCGGTGCTGCGGGGGTACTTCGGCAACGCCAAGGCGACCACATCGCCGCCGAGTCGGTCGATGGTGAGTTGCAGTTCTGGCGTCGTCACTTGCACCTGGCGGGGGGCGCTGTCCTGCGGTGCTTGGGGCACGGGTTCTTCCACCGTTTCCGGTACGGCAGCGGCGCCGATGGAGGCGTCGGGAAGGTCGTCTGCAGGTGCCGGAACCACGGGTGCGTCAGCGCCAGCGACCGGCGTCGGCGCCTCGCTTGGCGGCGGGTCGGAACCGACGCCGTAGTCCTCGTTCCAGGCCAAGAGCAGCAGGTAGCTGATGGCGGCCAGCGCCACCATCAGGGCGATGCGACGAATCTCGGGGGAAAACATCAGCGCTCGGCTTGCCGCTCTGGGACGGGATCGAGGCCACCCGGATGCCAAGGGTGGCAGCGACCGAGGCGGCGAGCCGCCATCCACCCGCCGCGGAGCGCGCCAAAACGCTGCACCGCCTCGAGGGCGTAGGCGGAGCAGGTGGGGTGGAAGCGGCAGTGCATTCCAAAGAAGGGGCTCAGCGTGAAGCGATAGATTTGGATTAAGGCGATGAGGCAAAGGGCGGGGAGACTGGCGCGCGGTCGATGGCCGGGTTCACCGGGGGCGTTGGCTCGCGTTTCGGGGAGCGCGTTGCTTTGGGTCGGCGGCCCCCCCTCCGAGAAAAGGCGAGGAACGCCTTTTCTCGACTCCCCCGCGAGGGGGGAGTGACGTTCGGGGGCGCACGATGTGTTGGGGGCAAGTCCATGTGTGTCTTGGTCTGCGCTCGTCACGGGGATGTCCCCCAAGCGCCGAGGCGTAGCCAGAGTGCGTTCAGGGGTTCCTGCGGCAAGGTTTCGCGAATGTCGGAAACCGGGGTTGCCAAGCGGATGACCACGTCTACTGCGGGCAGGTCGTTCATTGCCGTGCGGAACGTCTCGCGGATACAACGCTTGACGCGGTTGCGGTCCACCGAGTGGCGGATGACGCGCTTGGCCACCACGAGGCCGAGCCGGGCAAAGCCGGCGCGGTTTCTGCGCGCCACCAGGCGGAAGGGGCCGCTCGCCATGCGTACGTGGGGGCGCCTTAGCACCGCATCGAATTGCTCCCGCGCGAGCACGCGGCGCTGGCGTCCAAAACGCCTGTCAGTCATGGCGAGAGCCCGAGAGCCGGTCCTTAGCTTCAGACCGCCAGACGCTTGCGTCCCTTGGCCCGCCGCGCATTGAGGACGCGACGTCCTGCCCGCGTAGCCATGCGGCTGCGGAAACCGTGCGTGCGCTTGCGCTTGACGACGCTCGGCTGAAAGGTCCGTTTCATGCGTCGCTCCTTGGGGCCCCGATGCGAAAGGCGCGCGATTCTAGCAGGTAAGCCGGGGCTTCGTGGGGTGGTGGCTTTTTGGGGGTTCGCTTTTGGTCCCAGCGAGAAGCGGCGTGTTCAGCCTATGTGGTGCAGGCCAATCTCCGCCGCATGGAGGCGCGATGACAACGCGGCAAGTTCCTCAATCCTTCTTTCATAGAAGGAAGAGATTGTCGTTGTTGTAGGAGATGTCTCACAGTGGATTGGGCAGATAACTTACGGGTTTCATGGCGGTTTTCTCGCGGGAGAAGTCGGGCGCAATGCGTGGCGGAACCTCTTGGTAGGTGGGGGACAAGCTCTCCGGCGGGGTTCTCTCGCCAAAACAAGCACCGTTGATGCTCCGGTTATGCACGGATTATCCACATTTTCGAGCCTTCCCTCGGCCGCGAAAGGTGGAGTGCAACCCTTTGATCAAGCGGCTGAATCCGAAAGATCGCCGGTGACGGTGCGCCGGCGATGGAAATCTGGGCGACTGTGACAGTACGATTTACGGCGAGCACCCGCTGATTGCCACGAGGAAGGAAGCGCTGCGGCGGTTCTTGGCGAGACAAGGCGCGCGATGAGACGCGCCAAATGGCGGGGCTTGAGGGGCCAGCGCTAGGCAGAGAGGGAGGCAAGCTTGGAGCCCGCGCATGTTTGGACCGAGTGCAGCGCAAGACTGCAGGAGGAACTTCCGTCGGAGGAGTTCACCACGTGGATCGGCCCGCTCCAGGCGGGCCTCAGGGGCGAGGTCTTGGTCGTCTTGGCGCCCAACACCTATGTCCGTGACACCGTTCGCAAGAGCTACCGCACCCAGATCGCCAAGGTCGTCGAGGGCATGGGTGACGACGTCGGCGTCGATCGGATCGAGTTCGAGGTAGGAGAACTCGAAGCCGGGCCGCCGGTGCCGTTGAAGGCGGGCCGTCGGGAAAGCCCTCGGCGCCGCTACAACGGCGCCGATCTCAATCCCGGCTATCACTTCAACTCGTTCGTGGTGGGCAAGAACAACCGCATCGCGGAGGCCGCCGCGAGGCACGTGGCCGAGGCGCCGGGAACGTCGTACAGCCCGCTTCTGCTCTACGGCGACGTGGGCCTCGGCAAGACGCACTTGATGCAGGCGGTGGGAAAGGAAATCCTGCTCAACGATCCGGGCACCCGGGTTCGCTATCTCAACTCGCACCGGTTCGTCAACGACATGGTCGAGGCGCTCAAGGGCGGCTCCATGGGCGAGATGACGAACGGCTATCGCGAGGTGGATGTCCTGCTCCTCGACGATATCCAGTTCTTCGGTGAGAAGGTCCGCTCTCAAGAGGAATTCTTCCATATTTTCAATTTGTTGCAGGAGACAGGCAGTCAGATCGTGCTAACCAGCGACCGCTACCCTTCGGAGATCGAGGGGCTGGAGGAACGGCTGAAGTCCCGCTTCGCCGGGGGGATGACGGCGGAGATGGGACACCCGGATCTTGAGACCCGGGCGGCGATCCTGCGCAAAAAGGCGGAGCACGCGGGCGTCGTGCTGACGAACGAGGTGGCGTTCTACGTGGCAGAGCGCATCCGTTCCAACGTGCGCGAGCTCGAGGGTGCCCTGCAGCGTGTGATTGCCGGCGCGAAGTTCAACGGCACCCCGGTTACGCGTGACAGCGTGGACGATGCCTTGGGAGACCTGTTCGCTCGTCGGGCGCGACAGCTTTCGGTGGACGAGATCCAGAAGGTGGTTGCCACCTACTACAACATCAAGCGATCGGACCTGCTTGCCCATCGGCGCACGCGGACGGTGGCGCGGCCGCGCCAGATCGCGATGTTCCTGGCGCGCGAGTTCACCAGTCATTCGCTGCTTGAGATCGGCACGCAGTTCAACGGCCGCGACCACTCCACCGTGCTGCACGCGTGCCGCCGCGTCGCCGAATTGCGGCAAGAGTTCGCGGACGTGGACGAGGACTGCGCCAACCTCATCCGGCAGTTGTCGAAATAGCAAACGCGCAAAGCGCTCGCACCTAGTAGGCTTCGCCTTCTCGCTTGGGGCGCAAAGACGATGGGGCGAGATCGCCTTGCGGCGCATGCAACGGAAAGGGATTGGTAGCCAATGAAGTTCACCACGAATCGAGACAACCTGCTGAAACCCCTGCAGCTCGTGACCGGCGTGGTCGAACGCCGGCAGACGCTGCCGGTGCTGCAGAACATCCTCGTCTCAGCGGACGACAACGGTCTGTCGCTGAGGGGTACAGACATGGAAGTCGAGATGGTGGCGCAGGCGAACGAGGGCGTGACCGTGGTGCGCCCGGGGGAGACGACCATCTCTGCGCGCAAGCTGTCGGACATCTGGCGGGCGTTGCCGGACGGTGCTGAGGTTTCGATCGAAGTTCACGACGACCGCGCGGTGGTGCGTTCCGGACGCAGCCGATTCACGCTGTCGACACTGCCGGCGAGCGATTTTCCTGGGCTTGACAGCACTGCCGCGGACACCGAGTTCAACATCGCGCGCGGCGACATGCAGCGCTTGGTGCGCCAGACCAGCTTCGCCATGGCGCAGCAAGACGTTCGCTTCTATCTCAACGGCATGTTGCTTGAGGTGACGGACCAGCACATTCGCAGCGTCGCCACCGATGCCTACCGACTGGCGATGTGCACTTTGAGTCAGGGTGTCGCCGGGGTCGAGCGCATCCGCGCGGTGGTGCCGCGCAAAGGCGTCCTGGAGCTCGCTCGCATGGTGGCGGACAACGACGAGGACGTGCATTGCGCCATTGGCAAGAATTATCTGCGGGCGCGTCAGGGCCCGTTCTCGCTCGGCACTCGGCTGCTCGACGCGACCTATCCCGACTACGAGAACGTGATTCCGCCTATGCCGGACAACCGCTTTGTGGCCGATCGAGAGACGCTGCGGTCGGTGTTCGGCCGGGTGGGGATCCTGTCGAACGAGAAGTACCCAGGAGTGCGCCTCGGCATGGAGGCGGACGTCCTGACGGTGCAGGCGAACAACCCGGAGCAGGAGGAAGCGGAGGAGGAAGTGGCCGTCGAGTACGGCGGCGAGAAGGTGGAGATCGGCTTCAATGTCGCGTATCTGCAAGACATCCTCGGCGTCCTCGACACGGACTCGGTACGCATCGCCGTGTCCGACTCGGAGAGCAGCGCCCTGATTGATGGCCCCGGCGCAGAACATTCCGTTTACGTCTTGATGCCCATGAACCTTTGACCGAGGGAAGGTCGTGAGGCGGCAGTGAACGGCTCCCACCAGTTTTGCGAACGCCCGCCATGAGTAATCCCGGTTAAGTGCACGGCCTCAGGCCAATCGCACTCGTGTAGCGAGTCGTGATCGTCGAGCGACTGCGGCTGGCCAACGTTCGCAACATCGAGTCGGCGACGATTGAGCTTGGGCAAGGCGTCAACTTGCTCGTTGGCGCCAATGGTGCCGGCAAGACGGCGGTGCTTGAGGCCGTGCACCTGCTGCTGCGTCGTCGCTCCTTCCGAACCCCGCGCGCTCGCGAGGTGATCCGCCGGGGCGCACCACACATGGGCGTGTCGATGGAGGGAACGGATCCGGCGCGCGGCGAACTCCGGGTCAGCACGGTCCATGACGCGAGCGGCAAAGTGGAACTGCGTCGCAATGGCGAGCGTGTGCGCCAGGCATCGGCGGTGGCAGCGCTGTTGCCGGTGCAGCTCATGTTGCCGGATCTTCCTGACCTCGTTTTCGGTGGGCCTGCCGGACGCCGGCAGTGGCTCGATTGGGGTGCGTTTCACGTGAAACAGTCCTACGCGGATGTTCAGCGGGACTACGGCCGGGCGCTTCGGCAGCGCAACGCGGCCTTGCGGGCGATGGCTGGCCAAGGCGCTGGGAACGCGGCGCTGGGGGCTTGGACAGACCAAGTGGCCGAGCTAGGCGAGGCGCTGAGCGAGGGGCGGCGCCAATACCTAGCGGAGGTGACCACCCCGGTGGCGGAATGCCTTGAGCGGCTTGCCCCGGAGCTCAAGGTCTCGTTCGCGCTGCAGCAAGGCTGGAACGGTGAATCTTTGGCATCCGATTTGGCCGCTGGGTTGGCGCGCGATGTAAAATCAGGCCTTACGCGCGTCGGGCCACATCGCGCCGATGTTCAGGTTCACTTTGAGGGGCAGGCCGCGTCGACCGTGCTTTCCCGAGGCCAAGGCAAAGTGCTTGCCAGTGCTCTGCGGATTGGCCAGGCGCTGGACTTGGGGCGAAGGGACGTTTCGGAACGTGCGGCGGGAGACGGAGTGGCGCAACCGACGCCGGTGGGCCGGCAGACGCTGTTCCTTGTGGACGATATGGGAGCGGAACTCGACGAGGTGCATGGCGAGCGGTTCTTCGACCTGCTGAGCGACATCGGCTGCCAGATCCTCGCCACGACGGTGCGGCCGGACTCGTGGTTCCCGGGCGTCTCGCGCGGAGCCGCGGTGATGTTTCACGTGGAACAAGGGCGCATCTCCAAGGCGGAATGAACGGCGACCACTGAATCGAAAGGCTTCCCCGCGTGTGGGCGATGCACATCGTCGCCCACACTGAACGAGACGAGGAGATGGTGCGAGTGAGCGACGAGACTGGGGCGGACACCTACGATTCCGGCAGCATCAAGGTGCTGAAGGGCCTGGACGCAGTGCGCAAGCGCCCCGGCATGTACATCGGCGACACCGATGACGGAACCGGCCTGCACCACATGGTGCAGGAGCTGGTGGACAACGCCATCGACGAGGCGCTGGCGGGCTATTGCGACGACATCTCCGTGGTGATCCACCCCGGAGAGTCCGTGACGGTGCGCGACAACGGGCGCGGCATTCCGGTCGACATCCACGAGGAAGAGGGCGTCTCCGCCGCGGAAGTCATCATGACCACGCTGCACTCCGGTGGAAAGTTCGACAGCAACACCTACAAGGTGTCGGGTGGCTTGCATGGCGTTGGCGTTTCGGTGGTAAACGCGCTTTCGGAGACGTTTCGTCTCACGGTGCGCAGGGATGGCCGCGTGTTCCGTCAGGTCTATCACCACGGCGTGCCGGAGGAGCCGCTCCGCGAAGTGGGCACCACCGACGGCACCGGCACCGAGTGCTACTTCAAGCCTTCGCCGGGCACGTTCAACAACGTCGAGTTCCAGTACGACCTTTTGGTCAAGAAGCTGCGCGAGCTGGCGTTCCTGAACGCCGGAGTGTCCATTGAACTCGTAGACGAGCGCACCGGCCGTCGAGACGCCTTCCACTACGACGGCGGCCTCAACGCATTCGTCGAATACCTGAACCGCAACAAGACAACCCTGAACGAGGTCTTCCACTTCTTGAGCGAGCGGGATGACGGCCTCGCCATCGAAGTTTCGATGCAGTGGAACGACGGCTTCCAGGAACAGGTATTTCCGTACACCAACAACATTCCGCAGTCGGATGGCGGCACGCACCTCGCTGGCTTTCGTGCCGCGCTCACGCGAACGCTCAACAACTACATCGAGCGCGAGGGCATCGCCAAGAAGGATCAGGTGTCCACCACCGGCGACGACGCCCGCGAAGGGCTCACGGCGGTGGTTTCGGTGAAGGTGCCGGAGCCCAAGTTCTCGTCCCAGACCAAGGACAAGCTCGTCTCCAGCGAGGTGAAACCGGCGGTGGAGCAGGACCTCGGGCGCTTCTTCACGGAGTACCTCGACGAGCATCCGCAGGATGCGCGGAGCATTGCAACGAAGATGATCGACGCGGCGCGGGCGCGGGAAGCGGCGCGCAAGGCGCGGGAGATGACGCGGCGCAAGGGCGCGCTGGATATCGCCGGCCTCCCGGGCAAGCTCGCCGACTGTCAGGAGAAGGACCCAGCGCTGTCCGAGCTCTTCCTCGTGGAGGGCGACTCCGCCGGCGGCTCGGCCAAGCAGGGCCGCGACCGTCGCACCCAGGCCATCCTTCCGCTGCGTGGCAAGATCCTCAATGTCGAGAAGGCGCGTTTTGACAAGATGCTCTCCTCGCGAGAGGTAGGCACGCTGGTGACGGCCCTTGGCTGCGGCATCGGCCGCAGTGAGTTCGACATCTCGCGGCTGCGCTACCACCGGGTCATCATCATGACGGACGCGGATGTGGACGGCTCGCACATTCGCACCTTGCTCTTGACGTTCTTCTTCCGGCACATGGCCGCGCTCATCGAGGCTGGCCACGTGTACATCGCCCGGCCGCCGCTTTACAAGGTGAAGAAGGGGCGTCAGGAGCGCTACATCAAGGACGACGAGGAACTCGATGGCTATTTCCTCCAATCTGCGCTCGACGGTTCGGGCCTGCATATCCATCCCGAGGCGCCGGCCATCGACGGCGAGTCGCTCGAACGCCTGGCGATCGAGTATCGAAGCCTGCTCGCACGCCTTAAGGGCCTTGGGCGGGTTTATCCGTTCACCGTCACCGAGAAGCTCACCGAAATGCCGGAGGTGACCCGAGAGAACCTGGCCGATCGCGGCTTCATGGAACGATGGACCGAGGAGCTCGCGGGCCTGCTTGCCGGCGAGGGCGATTGCGAGGGAGAGGTCGTGGAGGACGCGGAGAACGGCATCTTCTGTCCCACCGTGACCGTCACCTCCCACGGCGCGGCGGAACAGGCGCGGCTCGATTACGACTTCTTCGACTCGCCGGACTACGAAGCGATTCGCCGCGTTGCCGGCGAAATCCGCGACCTCCTCGACGAAGGTGCCTACGTGCAACGCGGCGAGCGCCAGCAGCCGGTGTCGTCGTTTCCACAGGCGCTCGACTGGATGCTGGACGAGGCCCGTCGCGGCGTGGACATGCAGCGCTACAAGGGCTTGGGTGAAATGGACCCGGAACAGCTCTGGGAAACCACCATGGACCCCGAAGTCCGCCGCATGGTCGTGGTGACGGTGGACGACGCCATCGCTGCCGACCAGATGTTCAACACGCTGATGGGCGACCAGGTGGAACCCCGACGTGAGTTCATCGAGGCCAATGCACTGTCGGTGGTGAACCTGGACATCTAGGGGGCCTCAGAACAAGGCCCTCCCCCACCCCTAGAACAGAGCCCCCCTGTCACTCCCCCCTCGCGGGGGAGTCGAGAAAGGCCGTCCTCGGCCTTTCTCGGAGGGGGGGCCGCCGACCCAAGCGCGCGCCCTCCCCCACCCCCAGAACAGAGCCCCCCTGTCGCTCCCCCCTCGCGGGGGAGCCGAGAAACCGTCCCCGGTTTCTCGGAGGGGGGCCGCCGACCCAACTCCACGTCTTCCCCCCAACCCAAGAACAAGCGCCCCCTCCCATGTCGCTCCCCCCTCGCGGGGGAGCCGAAAGGCGTCCTCGCCTTTCGGAGCGGGGGCTTCGTTTGAGCCCGACAGGATCCGCCGGGTCTCGCCTGTGGCTTGTGCCCGGCCGTTAGGGAAGTGACGCGGGAGGGGCTCTGTGCCGAGTTTGGAGGTGGACGCCGGTTTGGGTCGGCGGCCCCCCCTCCGAGAAAGGCCGAGGACGGCCTTTCTCGACTCCCCCGCGAGGGGGGAGTGACAAGGGGGCTCTGTTCTGGGGTCGGCGGCTCGCCGGGAAATCCCGCCCGCGGGTCTTGCCTACGGCTCTAGCCTAGCCATCATCTCGTTCATCCGATCCGAGCATATCTCCATGATTTCGTTCGTCTTTTTACCTCTAGTCGGGATCGGGTCGGCGATTTCCACGTCGATGGTGCCTGGTTGTTTGATGAGCTTTCGGGGCGGCCATCGATGGCCGGCGTTGTGCGCGATCAGGACGATGGGGGCGCCGGACTTGACGGCGAGGGCCGCGACGCCGCGGTGGAACCTGCCGGTTTGTCCTGGCGGAATGCGGGTTCCTTCGGGGAAGAGCGTCACGTCGGCGCCGTCGGCGAGGCGATCGGTGCCGCCGTCCACCAATTGGCGGAGGGCTTGGCGTGGATTGCCGCGGTCGATGGCGATGGAGCGCAGCAGGCTGTAGGCCCAGCCCCAGAACGGGATGCGGAGTAGTTCGCGCTTCACCAGCGTCACCTGGGGGCTGCGCAACGTTTGCACCCACAGGGTTTCCCAGGTGCTTTGGTGCTTGACGAAAAAGATGCAGGGCACCTCCGGGATGTTCTCGATGCCATGGGCATTGACGCGGATTCCGCACGTGACGCGAAGCCACCAGAGCACGAACCGCGTCCAGAGGCCAACGACGAACCAATGCCGCATGGGCAGGGGCATCATCCAGCACACCAGCATCGCGAGGGTGGCCCAGACCACGGTGGAGAAGGCGTACGCCGCGTAGAACAGCACGGCACGCAGGGCAAGCATCATCGCTAGCGCACCCTTGCGGGCGTGCCTACGGGTTCGCTAGCGCTCACGCCTCCCGCGAGGAGCCAGGACGTGGCGGCGGCGAGGTCGTCGAGCACGACCGCCGGGGCGATGGGAGTGGACTTGAGCGCCGCTTCCGCCTGAGCCCCGTGGCCGGTGCGAACGAGCACTCCGGCGCAGCCAGCTCGCCAAGCCGCTCCCATGTCGGAGGCGGAATCGCCGACGAAGCAGGTTTCCTTCGGCGCAACACAGAAGCGCGCCATCGCCCGCAGCAGCATTCCCGGCGCCGGCTTGCGGCAGGCGCAGCGCGAGTGCCGGTGGTGTGGGCAGCAGAGCACGAGGTCAATGTGGCCTTCGTGGGACTCCAGCGCGCACCTCATGCGCCTGTGGATGGCATCGAGCGCTCTAGGGCAAAGCTCGCGCCGGGCGAGGGCGGACTGGTTGGTGCAGACGGCGACGTGCACTCCGGCTTGGTTGAGCGTCGCGATTGCTTCGAGGCTGCCTGGAATGGGCGTCCAGTCCGCGGGCGAAGCCACGAACGGTTCGGTGTTCACGTTGATCACGCCGTCGCGGTCAAGCAAAACGAGCTTCAAGCGCAGCCTCTTTTTGGGGGCGTATGTGTGGGCACGGACACGATCATAATGCGGCTCGCAATTCGCAGTGGCCCGAACATGAACGACTCATCGCAAGTGATCCGATGTCCGTGGGCCGAAGGCGACCCGCTCATGCAGGACTATCACGACAACGAGTGGGGCATTCCGGTATGGGACGCCCACGCGCTTTTCGAGCGGTTGATTCTCGAAGGGATGCAGGCCGGGTTGAGTTGGCGCTTGGTGCTTAAGCGCCGCCCGGCGATGAGACGGGCCTTCTTTGCCTTCGATGCGGAGCGGCTTGCTCGCGCCACCGAAGACGATCAGCGCCGCTGGTTGAATGACTTAAGCCTCATCCGCAATCGCGCCAAGATCGCGTCCGTCATCGCCAACGCGCGGGCGTATCTCGCGCTCGAAGACCCGGTGGCGTATTTCTGGTCCTTCGTCGATGGCACGCCCATCCTGGGCGAGTGGCGCTCCGCCAGCGAGGTGCCTAGCCAAACCGACGAATCTCGAGCCATGTCGAAAGCGCTCAAGGGGCGAGGCTTCAAGTTTGTGGGGCCGACGATTTGCTATGCGTTGATGCAAAGCGCAGGGCTCGTCAACGACCACCTGCTCGATTGTCAGTTCCGCCAATAGGCCGGCGTCAGGAGCACCAGCAAGGTGAAGATCTCCAGTCGGCCGAGGAGCATTGCCACCACCAGCAGCCACTTGCCGGCGTCGGGCACCGAGCGGTAGTTGAGTGCCACTTCGCCAAGGCCCGGGCCCAGATTGTTGAGATTCGCCGCCACCGCCGAGAATCCGGTAACGAAATCGAGTTCCGAAACGGCGAGCAGCACGCACAGCAGGAACAGGAACGCGACCACGTACACCGCAAAGAACCCCCACACGGCATCGACGATGCGATCCGGCACGAACTGCTGGCCGAGCTTGATGTGGAACACGCCGTTCGGGTGGATCAGCCGCCGCACCTCGCGTAGGCCCTGGCGGCAGATGAGCAGCACGCGGTATTGCTTGAGACCCCCGGCGGTAGAGCCGGCGCAGCCCCCGGCGAAGGCTGCAAACAACAGCAGCACCGGGGCGAGGGCGGGCCAGAGACTGAAATCGGCGGTGGTGAACCCGGTGGTGGTGGCGACGGACACCACTTGAAAGAGGCCCTCGCGAACCGGGTTGTCGCTGGCGCCAGGGTGCAGAAGCAGCGTGGCGATCACGGCAACGGCGACGGTGGCGAGCACTGCCAGATAGAAGCGCAGCTCTTCATCGCGCGCGTAGAGGCGCAGGCTGCGCTGGGTCATGGCAGCAAAATGAAGCGCAAAGTTGACGCCCGAGAGTGTCATGAAGACGATCGCCACACCCTCGATCGCCACGCTGTCGAAATGTCCCATGCTCGCGTCGTGGGTCGAAAAGCCGCCGATGGCAACGGTGGAAAGGGCGTGGCAGACGGCATCGAAGAGTCCCATCCCGGCCACCGCGTAGCAAGCGGCACAGATCGCCGTGAGGCCGATGTAGATGTACCAGAGCGTCTTGGCCGTCTCGGCAATGCGCGGCGTGAGCTTGGTGTCCTTGGCGTAGCTCGGCGCCTCGCTGCGGTATAGCTGCATCCCGCCCACGCCCAGCATCGGCAGCACGGCCACCGCCAGGACGATGATCCCCATGCCCCCTAGCCACTGCAGCAGATGTCGATACAAGAGGATCGAGCGCGGCATGTCGTCGAGGCCGATCAGCACGGTTGCGCCGGTGGTGGTGAGGCCGGAAAGCGACTCGAAGGCAGCGTCCGTGAACGACACCGTCGGGCTCGGCGCGAGCCAAAACGGCAAAGCGCCGACGAGCCCAAGACCGAGATAGAACAGCACAGTCACCAGAAATCCGTCCCTGGCGCGCAGTTCGCCTCGGCCCCGTCCCACAAGCCAAAGGGTGCCGCCGATGCCGATGCTGGCGACAAAGGCGACCAGGAAGGCGAACCAAGTCGGCTCCCCTAACGGCACTGCCAGCGCGACCGGCACCAGCAACAGCACGCTGAAGAGCATCAGCAGGACCCCGATCACGCGGGCAACGATCGCGGCACGCCTCATCTGGCGCTCACCCGGCGGCCCCCCCTTCGAGAAATGCCGAGGACGGCCTTTCTCGACTCCCCCGCGAGGGGGGAGTGACGAGAAGGGGCTCCGTTCGGGGATTGCGGCATGTGCGAGGGGTGTCGCCGAAGGTGTCCGTGGGAGGGGCGACGGGTGGCAGGATGGGGGCGGTCTGGGGTTGGGGCGCTTCCTTTCCTGTCACTCCCCCCTTGCGGGGGAGTCGAAAGCGTCCTCGCTTTCGGAGGGGGGGCTTGGGGGACTGGCGGCCGATTCCAGCCCAAGGGGGATTGGAGGCTTGTCGGGCTGTTGGCGCGACGTGCATTGGCTCAGAAGTAGCTGAGGCCAACGCCGAAGAGGTTCTCCACCGCGCGGCTCTGGCGGCGGTCTGCGAGAAAGACAATGACGGTGTCGCCGGTGGCCAGGTGGTGCTCGCTGTTGCCGCCGAGCATCACTTCGCCCTCGTGCACCACGGCGCCGATGGTCGTGTCGGCCGGCAGGCGGATGCCGTTCACGGGGCGTCCCACCACCCGGCTGTAACGCGCCTCGCCCGTGACCGTCACCTCCATCGCCTCGGCGATGCCCCGCCGTAGTCGCTGCACGCTTTGGACGTGGCCGCGGCGAACGTGCGTGAGGATGGCACTGGCGGTGGCGAGCTGAGGCGAGATGGCGATGTCCACCTCGGTGGCATGCACGAGGTCGGCATAGGCTGGCTTCGCGATCAGCGACATGGCCTGTTTGGCGCCGAGCCGCTTGGCTAGAAGCGCAGACATGATGTTGACTTCGTTGTCATTGGTGAGAGCGCAGAAGACATCGGTGCGCTCGATGTTCTCGTTCGCTAGAAGCTCGGCGTCGGTAGCGTCCCCGTGGATCACCAAGCCGTTGATCTGGCGGCTGATTTGCTCTGCTCGGTCGTGATCGAACTCGATCACCCGGACGGCGAACCGAGACTCGACGTTCTGCGCTAGCTGGAAGCCGATGTTGCCGCCGCCGGCGATGGTGATGCGCTTTAGCGGCGACACCGGCCGCAGTTCGGCAAGCGTGTGGGCAATCTGGTCGCGCTCGCCCAGGAAGCAGATTTCGTCGCCCGGCTCCACAGTCGTCAGGCGGTCTGGCAGGAACGGTTGGCCGCGGCGGAAGATGGCCGCTGGATGCACGCGCACACCCGGCAGCCGTTCGGACAGCGACCCGAGCGGCGCGTCCACCAACGGGTCGCTGCGGTCGATGGCGACGGCCACGAGTTGCAGGCGACCGCCTCCGAAATCGAGCACCTGCAACGCGCCGGGATGGTCCAGCAGTTGCTCGATTTGCTCGGTCACCAGCCTTTCTGGATTGACGATGACGTCGATGGGCATGTGATCGGAGTCGAAGAACTCGCTGTCGCGCTTGGTTTCGTCGGAGCGCTGGGTGTAGGCCATGGCGCGGATGCGGGCGACCTTTTGGTGCGTTTGGAACAGCGAGTAGCACACTTGGCACGCCACCATGTTCACTTCGTCGCTGCTGGTAACGGCGATGAGCATGTCGGCGTCTTCGGCGCCGGCTTGCCGCAATACGTCGGGTTGCGAGGCGTGTCCGGTGACGGTTTGGATGTCGAGCCGGCCCCGGAGCTCTGTCAGGCGGCGTTCGTCCCGGTCCACGAGTGTGACGTCGAACTCCTCGCTCGCGAGCTGCTCGGCGAGGGTGCCACCGGTGCGGCCAGCGCCGAGAATGAGAATGTTCATGGTGGGGTTTGGGTGGTCATGGGCGTCTTGGCCACTGGTGGCCGGAGGAGCTTACGCATCAACTTTCACCAAGCGGGAGAAGTAGAAGCCGTCGCCCTTGCCGGGCGCGGGAAGTGTCTGGCGACCGTGGCTGGTTGGCAAGCCCCAGGCGGCGTCGATGGCGAAGGCCGTGGCGGTCGATGTGCGGTGCAGAAAGGCGGCAACAACATCGTCGTTTTCCTCGGCGAGGATCGAGCAGGTGCAGTAGATGAGCGTACCGCCGGGGCGCAGCGTTGGCCACACGGCATCGAGCATGGCGCCTTGCTGCGTCGCGTGCGCGCGCACGTCGGCGGCGGTGCGGTGCAGCTTGATGTCTGGGCGGCGGCGCAGGGTTCCGGTGCCGGAGCAGGGCGCATCGACGAGGATGCGGTCGAACGGCGCGCCTTCCCACCAATCCCGCTTGGTTGCATCCCCTTGCAGGAAGCGAACTTGATGGCCGAGCCGTTCTGCCTCCGTACGGGCGAAGGCGAGGCGGGTCTCGTCGGAGTCGATGGCCGTCAGTTGGCACGACGGCGCCTGTTCGGCTAGATGGAACGCCTTGCCGCCGGGTGCCGCGCACGCATCGAGGATTCGCTCGGCGGCGTGGGGCGCGACCAAATGTGCCGCGATTTGTGCGCTCTCGTCCTGAATGGAGACGAGGCCGTCGGCAAAGCCGGGCAGCGTGCTGCGCGGGCTCGGGCGGGCGAGGATGAGCGTCTCGGCGAAGGCGCCGGGGCGAGAGTCCATCTTGGCGGCGTTCAGCAGTGCGGCGTATTCGATCGTGGACACTTTGCGCACGTTGATCCTGAGGGCCATCGGTGCCCGACCGATGTTGGCGCTCATGATCTGCTCGGCTCTTTCGCCCCAGTCTTTCTCAATGCGCTCAGCGAGCCAAGTTGGGTGATCGCCAGCGCCCGCAGGCGAGGCGGAGGCGCACCGCGGCGAACGCACGAGCGACCGCAAGACGGCGTTGACCAGTCCACTTGCCGAGGACTTGCCGAGTTTGCGGACGCCATCGACACAGGCTGACACCGCCGCATAGGGCTTCACCCGGGTGTGCAAAAGCTGATACGCGCCCACGAGCAGCCCCGCCTCCACCTCGACGTCCTTAATCGCACGGTGCAGGTGCGGCTTCAAGGCATCCGATAGCGACAGATAATGTCGCAAAGAGCCATGCACAAGCTCGAACACGAGGGCACGGTCCGGATGGGTGCGCACTGTGTCGAGGGCCGTGTCAAGCGAGCGCCCGCGCAGGACGCGTGCCACTGCGAGCATCGCTTCAAGGCGAGCATCGCGATGCACTCGATCAGAGCGTTTCTTGGTCGACATCGTTCACGACGTCAAAGGTCGCGTCGGGGGTGAAGATCGAGGGATAGCCTCGTGCGGCGTCCGCGGCCGACAGCGGCGTGCCCTTGCCTCGATTGAGTTGCACGGTGGTGAGTTCGAGTTCGCCGCTCCCACAGGTGATTCGCCAGGCGTCGTCGTGCTGGACCAGGGTGCCGGGGGCGGCCTTGCCTGTGCTTGCGTGTGTACGTGCGGAGAGGACTCTCATGCGGATCCGCCCGCGTGCGTCGGATTGCGTCGCGAATGCCGGCATGCGACCGGTCAATGCCTGCACCTGTCGGACGATGGACCCGGCATCGCGGCGCCAGTCGATGACGGCGTCGGCGGGGGTGAGCTTTGGTGCCAGGGTGGCTTCGGCGTCGCACTGCGGCTCGGGCGTCGATTCCGGTAGCGCCGCAATGGTGTCGAGGAGTGCCTCGGCGCCGAGTTCAGCGAGTGCCGCAGTCACTTCCTCGCCGCCGGCGTCGTTGATGGCGAGCGAGCGCCGCGTGTAAACAGGGCCGGTATCGAGCCCGGCGTCCATTTGCATGATGGAGACGCCGGTCACGCGGTCGCCGGCCATGATGGCTCGTTCCACCGGGGCGGCGCCGCGCCAGCGTGGCAGCAAGGAGGCGTGGACGTTGATGCAGCCGTGTTTGGGCGCTGCCAGCACCGCCGGCGACAGCAGCAGGCCGTATGCGGCGACGACGAGGCAGTCGAGCTCTGCGAGGGTGTCAAGTTCGGCGTCGAGACTGCTCGGAGTGCGCGCGGGAATGCCGAGGGCTTTGGCCTCGCGACGTGCCGGGCATGGGGTCAGCTTGCGTCCGCGGCCGGCGCGTCTGTCTGGCTGGGTGAAGGCGATCGCGACTTCGTGCGTCGAGGTTGCGAGCGCCCGCAGCACCGTGGCGGCGAAGTCGGGCGAGCCGGCGAAACCGAGCCGCCAGGCTTTTGCGGTGGGAGCAGGCTGTGCCACGGGACTTGTTCCGAAGGTGTCAGCTTGCCTTGGGCAGCTTGGCGAGTTTCTTGCGGATGCGCTGGCGCTTGAGGTTCGAGAGGTAGTCGACGAAGAGCTTGCCTTCAAGGTGGTCGCACTCGTGCTGGATGCACAGCGCGAGCAGGCCATCCGCCTCCTTCTCGAAGCCTTCGCCGTCGCGGTTCAGCGCCCGCACGCGGATGCGTTCGGCACGCTCTACCGTCTCGTAGAAACCCGGCACCGAAAGGCAGCCCTCCTCGCGCTCCTGCATCCCTTCGGCGACTTCTATGACGGGATTCACCAAAACCAGCGGCTGGTCGTGCTCGGCGGACACATCGATGACGATGATGCGTCGGTGCACGTTCACTTGACTCGCGGCGAGACCGATGCCTGGTGCTGCGTACATCGTCTCAAGCATGTCGTCGATGAGCTGCCGCACCTTGTCATCCACCCGTGCCACGGGCCGCGCCTTGGTACGCAGACGCGGATCCGGGAAAGTGAGAATCGGTAGCTGTGCCATGGGGTTGCATGATACGACTGCGGGCGATTGGGTGCATCCTAAGGGCATGCGGCCCCCCCACCGAGAAAACGCGAGGACGCGTTTTCTCGACTCCCCCGCGAGGGGGGAGTGACAGGAGGGCCTTCCCGTCCCCGACCGCAGTGGCGCCGCGCACTTTCCTGTCACTCCCCCTCGCGGGGGAGTCGAAAGGCGTCCGCCTTTCGGAGGGGGGGCTTCCCCGGTCACTCCCCCGACAGTGGCGCCGCGCACTTTCCTGTCACTCCCCCCTCGCGGGGGAGTCGAAAGGCGTCCGCCTTTTCGGAGGGGGGCTTCCCCGTCATTCCCCCGACGGTGCGCCGCGCACTTTCCTGTCACTCCCCCCTCGCGGGGGAGTCGGAAGGCGTCCGCCTTTCGGAGGGGGGCTTCCCCGTCATTCCCCCGACGGTGCGCCGCGCACTTTCCTGTCACTCCCCCCTCGCGGGGGAGTCGGAAGGCGTCCGCCTTTCGGAGGGGGGCTTCCCCGTCATTCCCCCGACGGTGCGCCGCGCACTTTCCTG